>JAKBBA010000262.1 GCA_021808665.1 Actinomycetes bacterium | reverse complement strand
CCCATCTTCATTGCCCTCTCTCGCCTACGGCTGATACCCGCCAGCGGCACCAACCCGGCCGCGATCCCGAGACCGCCACCACTCCAAGCCCACATCCTCGAACTACTCGGTGTCGATCCTCGCCGGCCCCGCTGAAAAGTCGCAGATCATGATCATGGGAACAACAGGCCTACATGTGCTGAAAGCCCGGCTAGCCGACGGGATCGCCAGGCGCATGGAGTACCAGCGGGTCCGCCCCACCCAAGCGGCCTGACGCTGCACCCTCCCGGTGGACCGGGGCGTCCACCGGGCAGCGTAGACGAGGCGCAGCGTCGGGTACGCTCCCCGGGCTCGACCACGGCTCCAGCATAAAACCGGGCACGCTCCCCGTGGCCAGGCGACCAGCCCTCGTGCGTGACTGCCTAAGTGCCCTCGAGGCCCTCGAGGACAACGAGCTGCCCGCTGGCTGCAAAGAGGCGGCCGAGATCGTCGCCATCGTCTCGGGCCAGGACGTGGAGCAAGGAGACGACGGCGTCTTTCGCATCGCAAGAAGAGTCGCCCGCGACCGCATGATCTCGACAGTCGCCCCGAGGTCCGCCACGGCCACAAGTCCCGCAACCGGCGCTTTGACGGTTACAAGCCATCTGTCGATCGATCCGGACTCAGAGCTCATAGACGAGGTCGTGGCCACGGCGGCCAACACCCCCGACCGTGACGCCGTGCCCGAACTGATCGCAGAAGGCCAGGTACCGGGCTGACCGCCCCATCGTCGAGCGCAAGATCGCCCACAAGGAGTTCCTGCTGTCCCTTGACAAGAGGGCTACAGCGCGTCGCCGCCGACCTTTACAGCAGAGCCGGCGCCGTGAACTGGGCACGACTGGCGATTCTTGGTCTCCATCACGGTGACGACGGCTGGGCGATCGCCTGAAAGAGCCTTGCAAGGGCTCAAATCTCAAGGCCTCATCGGCCGAAATCAGCGCCTTGTGGCCGCTTCTACGGCTTCATGGGTAGAAATCGGCATGGAATGACAGATGACTGGTCGAGGGTCGGGCACAGCGCCAATCGCCGGTTCAGGAACACCCCGACTTCAGCAGGTTCCTAGTCGGCGGCATCAGCAGGGCTGGCACTGGCACTGCGCTCCGTTGGCGGAATGGGACGGGCACCAACCTGACCTCCGCTGATCACCAGTTGGGGATCCCCTTCCGGTACGCACATCGGTTCGGTCGGAGCGGCTGAGTCGAGCGCCCGCAAACCGTTCCCTTTTGGGCGGTGAGCACTGCGAGCGCCGAGGCATGATGCTGTTGGCATGCTTCCCCATTCCTCGAACCACCTCCGCATCGCCCGCCCGAGCCAAGACCTGCACAGGGCCGAGCGCTTCTGGGTCGGCGGTCTCGGGCTCCAGGTCCTTTACCGCACCGATGCCGAAGCCGAGGGCGGCCACGCTCTGGTGATGCTCGGTTGGCCGGAAGCGACCTGGCACCTGGAGCTGATCGACGATCCGGGCGGTGAGACGCCACCGAGTCCGACTGACGAAGACCTTCTCGTCCTCTACGTCGGCGGACCAGTTGATCCCGACGTCATGGGACGGCTCGTCGAAGCCGGCGGTCGGCGGGTGGCCGCGCGCAATCCATACTGGGACCGATGGGGAGTCACCATCATCGACCCAGACGGCTATCGCTTGGTACTGAGCCACCGCTCGTGGCCGTGACCGAAAGACGCCCGAAGCCGATCGCCCTGCGACACGCGACGCCTGTTCGAGCCCAAACCTCGGAGGCCGTCCCGCTTCAAACTGAGTTGGCCGAGATTCCACGACTGGAAGAGCAAGTCGAACAGTATAAGGAAACGGATGTTGCGACGCGGCTGGAGGACTTGAAGCGCCTGACTAAGGAAGAATCAGTGTTCACGGAGGGTGAGCAGAGGATCAGTACCGCCACCGAACTACTCCAAGGATTTAGCGATACGCAGATTGAGGCAAGCCTTACAGCGCTCTACGAGGGGGTGGACGACTCTCCGAGAGAAGAAGTCTTAGAGAAGGTGCGTGGTGCCACTTCCAAGCTCGCTTCCCGGCTGAAGGAACTGGCCGAGGAAGCAGGTAAGGCGGTGACGGAGGCAGAGTCCACGATTCGCGATACCAGGGAGGCGTGGGAGTCCGAAGTCAAGGGTCAGCGCGACGCACATGCTGAGGTTCTGCGCAAGCTCCATGAAGAGGGCCTAGAACCTGACAAGTACCTAGACACGAGTAAGGCACTCGACGGACTGAAGGCGAAGGAGCCCCGTCTGGCTGGGCAGACAGAGGCCTTGAAGATGCTTCAGAAGGGACGGGACCGGCTACTTGGTCAGTTAGGATCTCAGGAACGGAGGCAAGTTGAGGCCCTGCACAAGGCGGTCCGTGCGGCCAACGATGCTACAGGCGGCGTCGTTGTTGTTCAGCCCATCGCAGCAGCGGATCGGTCCGATATCACAGAAGTCATCGTCAGACACACCTCTGGCGCCCGCACCCAGATGATGGCGGCAGTAGCGACCGATGATTTCTCCACGCGATCATTTGTTAAGGCGGTCCGGTCTGGTGATGCTGAGCTATCGAAGTTGGGTATTAGGGGGGCACAGGCAGCAAGCCTCAAGGCGGCTGGCGAGTCGTTACTCCGTGAGTTGGAGGAACTGTCGGTAGGGCACGCAGTCGAGGTCCTACTTGATGTTTCACCCGTCAAGGGTACTCGCGAGTTGAGGAAGATGGACTCACTGTCCAAAGGGCAACGGGCTACGGCTCTTCTGCTACTCCTGCTCGGGGCCTCGACTGCCCCTCTGGTTATTGATCAACCAGAGGACGATCTGGACAATAGATTCGTCTATGACGGCGTTGTGGCATACCTGCGCAAGCTCAAGGGTGTTCGTAAACGTTCAGGTGGTGGTGGGTCTGGGGGGTGGGATCCAGGGGCCGTCGGTGAATAGTTGGGTGAGCACGCCGAGGGGGTTCTGGTTGTGGTTTGCGGCTGTTTGTAGGTAGGAGCGGATGTCGGCGAAGGCTCTGGCGCCGTTGAGGCTGTGGAAGGTGCCGGAGATCTTGTCGTGGAGTTTGACCATGCGTAGCGATCTTTCGGCCTGGTTGTTATCAAACGGGATCCGGGTGTCGTCGAGTAGCCGGAGCACGTCGGCGGCGTCGGCTCGCATGCGGGTAGCGAGGTTGAAGGCTTGACGCTGGTAGATGCTCCATCCGCCGCTGTGACGTCGTCGTGGTAGCGGCCCGGCGGGCAGCAGGGCGAAGGCTTGGTCCAAACAGGCGTGGTAGCGGCGGCGGATAGCAGCCGCCCGGCGACCTTCGACACGGCTGTGACCGGATGCTAGGGCTGCCTCGGAGACGGCTTTGGCGTCGAGGAGCACGGCGATCATGTCGGCGGTCCACGCTTTGAAGGCCTGGCTTTGGCCGACGTCTTTGAGGTGGCGTACCAGGTGGGCTCCGCACTGGGCGTGGCTGGCCGTGTCGAGGTAGTCGTAGGAGGCGTAGCCGTCATGGACCAGCGTTCCGGCGTAGGCGCCGAGCACCCCGATGTCTTCGAGCGCTTGACGTCCCCGTTTGGGATGCACCGAGATCAAGGTGAGCAGACCGCCGCAGACGGTGTGAACCCAGTGCTTGGTCGTGCGTATCCGGGTGCCGGTCTCGTCCGCGTGCAGTACCGGCTCGGACCCGAGACGGCCTTTCAATACGGTGATGAACCCGGCCAGTTTGCCGGCCGCTTCGAGTTGTACCTGGCAGAGCCAGCCGGTCGACACGTCCGCGCCTAAAAGATCGGAGATCAGCTCGGCGGTCCGCTCGACGGGCAGGTGCTGGCGGTCGAGGAGGTAAACGGCAAGCGCCCGCACCTCAGGCCCCCAACACACCGGGGCTTTCGCCTCCGGCGCGAACGCTGCGACGGTCTCGGTCCCACACGCGCAGCGGCAACGGTAAGCCACGTGGTCGGTCACCACAGGTGTCACCTTGGGCAGGTCGATCACTTG
>JAKBBA010000261.1 GCA_021808665.1 Actinomycetes bacterium | reverse complement strand
ACGTCCAAGCCGGAGCGCAAGGTCAGCCACTACCGGCCACCCTCTTGCGTCGGGGGGATTGGTGCACCGGAGGCCTGTGCAGCGAAGGCACCGATTACCACGTAGTCGACACCGTGCGCGTTGAGGACAGCGATAATCGCCTCGGCGTTCAACGCCGGTGCTTCGTCAGTCACGAGACGGCGGCTCAGCCATGGAGCCCGGCTCGGCGCCCGCCTTCAGCGAAGCGCTCGACGTTACGCCCGTGGGCGGTGTCGACCCGTTCCCGCTCCTTGGGACAGCGAAGCCGGTCGATGGCATCAAGCACAGCGTCGTGGTCGTCCACCGGCTCCAGACGGACTCGCATCTCGAGGCCAACTGTGGCGAGCAGCCGTTCGAGGGTCGAGAACGCGGGATCGGCGTGGCCCGATTCGATCCGGGCGACCGTTGACTGTGCGACACCCGCTCTCGCCGCTAGCTCGCGCTGGCTGAGCCCCGCACGTACCCGCGCACTCGTGAGGAGCCCACCGGCTACGGTCGTACGAGGAGCGAATCGGGAGACGGGGGCCACGGCTCTATGATAGCGCAGGCGCCATCACGTCCGCCACCAGCAAATGGACCAGAGCGGTCGGGGCTAGCGACTCAGCCCAGGGCCGACGTCGTCGCCGCGCCTGTTGTGCTTGCTCCTGATTCGATCAGGTCGTTGTATCCCCGCTCGTATCCCTTCGGCTCGAGGACGATGTCGATGAGGCCGGCTTCGGTCACGACACCCAACGCGACGGACGAGCCGAGGATGTGGCGTGCTTCGAGACGTCCGCCGTCGATCCGAACACCAGGACCTGAGTCTTAGACTCGCCATCGCTGCCTGAGGGAGTTGAGGGCGTCGCAGAGCCTGCCCAAGTTTCCCTCTGAGCGTTCCGGCACTAGATCTACGTCTACCGTTTCGAGGTCAGCGCCTTGCCTTGCAGCCGACCGGCGAAGCTGCCGAACACCAGGTACTCGACCCCATGCTCGTCCAACGCCTGGCACAGCTTCACCAGATTTTGGTAGTCGCCGGCGGTCATTCTCCCCGGGCCCGACGGTTTGCGTCTCGGACCCGGTCGATCCGTGCCCAGTAGTCTGGGTGACGCTCCCGGCCGCGCACAGCGCTCGGTGGTAGGTGGAGGTCGTGCTCGTGTCCGCAATCCCACCATTCGGGACGTTCGGGTTGGGTCGCCCGCACCAAAGCCAAAAGCTGATCATAGTTTATGCCTTCGACGATTAAGCCTGTCTCGAATTGCTCTAGCCACTGGGAGGTGACGCCGGCCCTACGGGCGACCTCACCGACACGCAGGCCAGACCGAACGCGGAGCAAGTGAATGTATTCGAAGGTGGTCGGCTCGTCGTCAGTCCAAGAGTTCTGGGGCCCTGCCGTATTGCGGACGTTTTCGGCGGTCACTCCTTAATCGTAGGCTGCTAAGCCGGCGTTCGATGTGTCGTACGCAGCTCGAGTTGAGTCCCATAAGTTCGCATTCGCCACCGTGGCCCGCTCTGGTCCCGCCCCGATCAACGTTGTTCAGGGCGAGGCAGCGGCGATCACTACGCTCTACCTGGTGGAGCGACGTTACGAGTCCGCACCGAGCGCAACGGCGTGACGATGGCGCGCGTGTCCGCACATCGACCGCTGTCCACCTACGTCGCAGGGCTGGGCGGCGCCGGACTCGCGATCACGGCGGTCCGTGAGTTCGGCAGCCGGGAGATCCCCTGGTTACTCGTGGCCGAGTCCTCAAGCTACCTGAAAAGCGGAGCCCGTGATGACCGAGCGCCGTGACACGCGGACGGTTGATGGCGACCGCTACGATTGGCCGGGCGAGTTCCGCGACGACGTACTCGGGGCTCTACACGTCGAGGCGTTTGGCTACAGCCTGACCGACGATGACTGGACGGACCGACTACACGGCCACAGGCTCGGTTGGGTGTATGCCCGACGAGGAGGAAGCCTGATCGGCTTCGTCGATGTGGCGTGGGACGGTGCAGCCAACGCCTTTTTCCTGATCGACACCGTCGTCACCGCGACAGACCGGCATCGTGTCGTCGGAACGACCCTTGTGTTCGTGGCGTGCGCCCAGGCCGCCGCGGCTGGCTGCGAGTGGCTCCACGTCGATTCGAGGACCACCGGCGTCGCTTCTACTTCGACGCGTGCGACTTTCGGCCGATTGACGTCGGGCTACTTCGGTTGCGGGCGACCAGAAACCTGGCGGCGACGAACCAGGCGCCATCGAACAGCGGCTCACCGCCCAGCTCGCCGGCCAACTGCTCGGCGGTGAGGTACCGCTTGTAGACCCGATGCCGGGAGCTGTCATTGAGGACCCGTTCCTGCCACTGCTCGGAGTCGACCCCAGGCCGGCGAGCAGAGTCGACAACCACCAACTCGTCGGCCACCCGGCGAGCCTCCGACAGGAACGCCTCCCGCTCGGCCGGCGGGAGATGCCCGTAGAAGTGGCCAGTGAACACCCGGTCGAAAGCGCCGTCGGCGACCGCAAGGTGCAGGGCGTCGCCGACGACAGCCAGGCCGGTCGGGAGACGGGACTGGGCGATCGCCACCATCGCCGGGCTCTGATCGATCCCCACAACGTAGCCGTGGAGGTGCTGGGTCAAGAAGCCGGTGCCGCATGCCACGTCCAGGGTCCGCGCGGGGGGCAGGTTCCCGACCAGTTCGACCAATTGGACCACCTCCTCGTTCCAGCCTGGTCGGTCCCGAAGTGCGAACAGGCCCTCGCCCATGTACCACTCGTCGTACTCGCCGGCCCGCTGCTCATAATAGGCAGCCGTCGATAGATCTGTGGCGAACCCCGGTGTCTGCACGACAATCAGCCTGCCACGTCGCCGGGACTGAGCACTACCGATGAGCAGTCGGGCGAGATCGAGACTCGCTAGCCTTTTTCCCGTGCGTTTGTGGCTCCTCCCGTCAAATCTCATCGTCGCGTCGAACTGAGTCACGCGCATGTCCACCACCGGCGTCATTGGGCCGGCCGGAGCGGGCAAGACTACCATCTCCGCAGCGCTCGCCCCTTCAAAGCAGCGCAGTGTCCACTTACCCACCGACCACTGGATAGTCGCAGGCTACGCGCCGCGGTGGAAGCCATCGTCGCCGCACGGCCGGTGGAAGGACCAGTTCGTCCCACAATCCGGGGAGGGGGTCCACGTCGATGGACTCCTCGATGTCGGCCGGCGTACCATCGCGAAGGACCTCTTCGTAGACGCGTCGAAGATCGTCGGGATCTTCGAGGTCGTCCTCGACTGCGGCTCGCTCCACCGTATGTGGGTAGGGAGTTGAATCGAGCGCTTGGCGCGCGCCTTCGTCCGGTCGTAGTCGGCGCAAGGAAGCGACACCGGTCTGGCCTCGGGGCCCAGTAGCTGGTTGCACGAGTGCACGGAGGTCATGGTACGGCGCCGTTGGTCCGTTCGATCGAGTGGGGCTTCGAGTAAAAGGACCTCTCAGCCCTAGCCAGCCACTCGGATCGCGTCAGGATCCAGGAGAGTTGAAGGGCGCCAGCCTCTCAAGTCGGGGCTCGTCTAGCCTTCAGGGAACGCCATGCCCAATCCCGTCAAGGCGGCGTTAGCGATGAGGGATCAAAGTGCGATCAAGATGCTGGAGCCGAGGGTTGATGAGAGCGCCTGGCTCAATGATCACGAAGGCGGGCGCTCGTCTTCGCAGCCACAGCTTTCGCAGCGTTATCTGGCGGGGTGGCGTTCGGGGCGCCGGCCCCGGCGGCGTCGGCCGCTGCTGCATATCCTCCCGCGAGCGGCTATTGGCTTGTCGGGTCTGATGGGGGGGTGTTCAGTTTCGGCGACGCGTCCTTCTACGGTTCGATGGGCGGCACAACTCTCAACAAGCCGATTGTCGGAATGGCGTCGACGCCTGACGGGCACGGCTATTGGCTTGTCGGGTCTGATGGGGGGGTGTTCAGTTTCGGCGACGCGTCCTTCTACGGTTCGATGGGCGGCACAGCTCTCAACAAGCCGAT
>JAKBBA010000260.1 GCA_021808665.1 Actinomycetes bacterium | reverse complement strand
CTGTTAACGCTATACGGGGATCTGGTAAACTATCCACGTGTCTAGTATGGGAGGAGGCTTGCACATGGCAGACCCGCCCCTACGCACGGAAGGCCTGACGAAGCGCTTCGGCAATGTCGTGGCCCTCGATCACCTCGACCTCGAAGTCGGAAAGGGCGAGGTCGTCGGATATCTCGGGCCGAACGGAGCGGGCAAGACGACCACGATCCGCCTGCTGCTCGGGCTTTGTCGCCCAAGCGATGGGCGAGCGGAGATCTTCGGGTTCGACTGCCAGCACCAGCCTGTCGAGACCCATCGGCGGCTGGCTTTCGTGGCCGGGGAGGCCAACCTGTGGCCGTCGCTGACCGGAGCCGAGACCCTCGCTCTGCTCGGCCGCGTCCACGGAGGGCTCGACGAGGCGTACCGCGACGAGCTGATCGAGAGGTTCGATCTCGATCCGACCAAGAAGGTGCGCGCCTATTCCAAGGGCAACCGACAGAAGGTCATCCTGATCGCGGCGCTGATGGTGAGACCGGACCTGCTTGTCCTCGACGAGCCGACCAGCGGGCTTGATCCCTTGATGGAACAGACGTTCCGCCACTGTGTGCACGAGGCCAGAGATCGGGGTCAGACCGTGTTCTTGTCCTCGCACATCATGAGCGAGGTGGAGGCTCTCTGCGACCGGGTGGGCATCTTGCGCGACGGCAGGCTCGTCGAGATGGGCACGTTGGCCGAGATGCGCCATCTGAGCGCGCTGAGCGTCGAGGCACGCTTCGACGGAGCAGTCCCCGACCTTTCCGCGGTGCCCGGGGTAAGCGCAGTGCAAGCCGACGGTTCGGCGGTGCGCTGCCAGGTCCGTGGATCGATCGAGCCGTTGTTGAAGATCCTGGCAGCGGCCGGCGTGACCGAACTGCTCAGCCGCGAGCCCTCGCTCGAAGAGCTGTTCCTCGCCCAGTACGGGGGAGACGGCCATGCAGGCTGACCTCGGGATCCGGGCGCGGATCACCGCACCGGTGCGTGCCGGTGGGTCGCCCTCCACCGTCGTCGCCGCCTTCAGCAGGCGCAAAGCCGTGCGCTCGGGGATCCTGTGGGGCTACATCTTCGGCGTCGCTATCGCCTCGTCGGAGATCAGCTACGTCAAGCTCTACAAGACTGCAGCGCAACGTTCGTCGCTGGCTGCCACCTTCGGCACGAGCAAGGCGACGAGCGCCCTGTTCGGGCCCGCACCACAACTCCAGACGGTGAGCGGTTTCACTGCATTCAAGATCTCCATGACGCTCATGATCCTTGGTGCCATATGGGGGCTGCTCACCAGCACCAGGCTGCTTAGAGGCGAGGAGGACGCTGGGCGATGGGATCTCCTCCTCTGCGGCCAGACCACACGGCGAGGTGCGACCGCGCAGGTGATCGCCGGTTTGGGTGCCGGCTTGGTGGCACTGTGGGCGGTCACTGCGATCATCGCTGTGGCCTCGGGGCTCGATTCGAGTGTCGGGATCGGCGTCGGCCCTTCGCTCTACTTCTCCCTTGCCATGGTGGCCACCACGGCCATGTTCCTCGCCGTCGGGGCGGTGACCAGCCAGCTGGCGGCCACCCGCCGCCAAGCCTCCTCATTCGCTGCAACGTTCCTCGGAGCCAGCTACGGAGTCCGGTTGATCGCCGATGCCGGGGTGGGCCTCCACGGGCTGGTCTGGGCGTCGCCGCTTGGCTGGGTCGAGGAGCTCCAGCCGCTCACCTCGCCCCAACCGCTGGCCCTGCTACCGATCGCCGCCTTCAGCGCAGTGCTCGCTGTTGTCGCGGTGCGCCTCGCCGGTGCTCGCGACGCCGGGGCGAGCATCGTCGCGGACCGAGATCACGGCGAGGCCCACCTCAAGCTGCTGTACGGCCCGAGCGGACTGGCGATCCGCTCGATGCGGGCTACGGTCATCGGCTGGTGGGTGGCCATCGGCCTCTCCGCGTTCCTCTACGGGCTCATCGCGAAATCAGCCGGCGCGACAGTTACGGGCTCGGTCAAAGGGGTTCTCTCCAAGCTGGGAGCGACCGGCACCGGAGCCGACGCTGTCCTCGGTGCGTGCTTCCTCATCGAGGCGATCCTGATCGGCTTCATCGCCGCCGGCCAGGTCACAGCCGCCCGCACCGAGGAGTCCGAGGGCACGCTGGACCACTTCGTGGTCCGCCCCGTCTCCAGGAGCGGGTGGCTCGCCGGGAGGCTCATCGTGGCGCTCGTCGTGTTGGTGCCAAGCGGTGTCGCCGCCGGCGTGTTCGGCTGGCTCGGAGCCGCCACCGAGCACACGGGATTGAGCTTCACAAGCCTGCTCGGGGCCGGCGTCAACCTCGTGGCACCGGCGATCGTCATCTTGGGGATCGGCGTGCTCACCTTCGGCCTGCGCCCTCGTGCCACGTCGATCGTGACCTATGCGGTGCTGGGATGGTCGCTGCTCATCGTCATCGTAGGTGGGTTCGGTACCGTGAGCCATTGGGTCCTCGACACCTCGGTGTTCCATCACATGGCCCCGGCTCCCGGTGTGCCACCGAACTGGACGGCGAACGGCATCATGACCGCCGTCGGGGTGACCGCGGCCCTCGTCGGGGTGTTGGCCTTCAAGCGACGGGACTTGCAGGGGAGATGACCACCAAGCGAGCAACTCCGCCTACTCGTGCGGGACAATCCATCAAGGAACGGTCCGTAGCCTTCGAGGACCTGACGGCCCGGGCGCGGATCCGTGAAGCGGCCCTCGATCACTTTGCCCGTGACGGGTACGACCGTACGACGATCCGGGCGATCGCACAGACGGCCGGCGTCTCCCCCGGACTGCTCCGCCACCACTACGGGTCGAAGGAAGACCTGCGAGAGGCGTGCGACCACTACGTGTTCGAGACGCTGCGCCGCGTGAACGCCGAGGCCCTCGCGGATCCCGGCACGGCGGCACAGATCCAGCAGACATCGAAACCGTTCGGTCTCTACGTGGCGCGCTCCATCGCCGACAGGTCTCCCACAGCGGAGCCGATCTTCGACGAGTTGGTGACGATGACCGAAGCGTGGCTCGCACGCGCCGACGATTCGCGCACCGACACGCCCGCCGTCGACCGAAGAATACGCGCCACACTGGTCACCGCCATGAAGATCGGCATCCCGCTGCTCCACGAACATGTGTCGCGGACGCTCGGCACGGACATGTTCGGGCCCAAAGGAGGCCGTCTCATCGCTCGAGCGCTACTGGACATCTACTCCCACGCGCTCATCGACGAGGACGCTGCCACTTCTGCCGCAGCGGGCTACGAGGACAGCCCCCACCGGTAGGTCGCACCCACTCACACGTTGAGTAGGGCACGGATTTGGCGGCGTCGGGTCAACCACATAGGTAAGTCCACGTCCTGGCTACACTGCGGTCCCCGTCCAGTATGCCCAACGGGCCACGGTCACCGTCCAAGCCGCACACTCAGTGATCCCCGCCGTACCCGTAACACCCGCCCGGTGACGCTTCCCACATCTCCCCTCCCCTATACGGGGCACCGGTGGTGGATACGGGCGACTCGGAAGATCGGCGCGGCGGTGTCGTTCCGACCCACGCCGTGATCGTGCACAGCTCTCAACTCCGGCCGGCAGCGGCACAGCGGCCGGCGGAGAGTGGCGAACGAGGGCGGCCGATCGGCCGGTCAGAGGCGCGATCAGCACCCCCGGCGGTGTCAGGACTCCGACTGCCGTTGAGTAGGGCACCTGCATGGCGCTGCATAGGGCATGCCCTATGCAGCGCTCGAACGCCGCCCACCTCGATGCGCGAAACCGCAGCCCGCGGGTGCCCTGGCGCGCCGCCTTTATGCCCTATGCAGGAGTTGAGTAGGACCCCACAAACTCGCCCCATAAACGACAAGCCGCCGACCCAAACATGCTGGTCAGCAACGTAGAGCCTCTTTGGGGCTCGCCGGGGTGAGCGAAGATTTGGTGGTGTGTTCGCCCGTCTCGGCTAACGCCCTGGCGGTGTGTTGGTGTTGGTGGGAGACTTGTCGGGTCCGTCC
>JAKBBA010000259.1 GCA_021808665.1 Actinomycetes bacterium | reverse complement strand
GGCGGTGCTGGGCTTCGATGGTTGTCCGTGGCGTGCGGTACTGCCCTACCTGCGTTCCAGGCGGCCTGCGCGGCGGGCGTCGCCCCTGACATGCTGCTCGTAGACATCGACCGGGACGCACTCGGTATGGCGGTCAGTCTGGCCGGCAGCGTCGGGTTCGCTGGTCGTTTGTCGACTAAACGGACGAACATATTCAGGCGGTCGTCTATGGATGAGCTGCACCGGGAACTGCTCGTCTCTGGCGGGTTGGTCAAAATGATCGACATGCTGGGGATCTTCGAGTACACCGGCCCCAATCTCGGTGTAGACCCCGTCGGGTTCTTGCAAAGCGTATGGGAATGTCTGGCGCCGGGCGGTTACCTGGTGACAGGGCAGATGAGAGCCGACCGTCCGCGGCCTGACTTCACCACAGGAGTTGTCCAATGGCCCTACGTAGAGTTACGGACGCCCGACGAGTTCATGGCGATCATAGAAGCGGCGGGCATCGACCGTAACCGAGTCGAGCTACATCTACCCGAAGACGGGGTGTACATGATCGCCGGGATCACCAAATGACCGCACCTGCAGATGGTGCGCGACCGCTCCAGCGTCGCTCGCGAGGAAGCCTCGAGACTGGAGCATCTAAGCGAGATGGAGTTCGTGAGCCGGTCGGTCGCCTTGCGACGCTCGGGATTGCCACCGGACCTTTGGAGGTTCTCGCTTCCACAACGACTCCATACGAGTGTGCCCGTAATTGCACCGTGGGTGTGCAATTCCGCTCACAGTTCGATGAAACAGGATGAAACAGGCAGTATTGCCGGTGGCCCACAGGGACGGTCGGCCACGAACGGTATCGGGGTGGTGATGGACAGGCGGCGATGGCGTCGCGCTTGGAGCAGGACAGTTTGTTTCCGGTGCGAGCAGCAGTTCCCGACACGAGAGCGCCGGGCGCCAAGTCGAACTGTTCCCACCCGCCGACGGGGTGTATGTGTTCGCCGGGATCACCAAAAAGGCTGCGCAGCATCGGCTCGTTCTAGGCAGTCGCATGGGCTGTCGATCCTTCAGCGCCTAACTGTGACCGGAATTGCACAAATTCCGTGCAATTCCGGTCACAGTTAGGACCCCACGGAGAATCCTGACCGCTGGGTGCAGCCTTCGGTGAAAGCTGTACCTCGGGGTGGCCGAACCCTCGGTTGTGAGCAGGTGTGAGCAGGTGTGAGCAGGTGTAAGCAGGGATAGCCGCCTGAGCGCCGCCTGAGCGAAGCCAAATCCAACCAGGCGCAACCCGGTTGCTCTACCAGATTGCGCCCAAAGGTTCCCGGTAAGAAGCAACAAGCAGCGTCGACCGGGTTAGGTCGCTCGTCGTTCTTGACCGTGGACCAGCGTGATGGTCGGCTAGATTCGGGGGGGTGGTGCGCCCCCTTATCGCAGTCCTCGTCGGCCTTTTCACCTGCCAGATCGCCATCTTCTTGACGACGGTGTTTCTCCATCGGACCCTTTCGCACAAGGCGATCACGATGTCGCCGGGGATGCGCTTCGTGTGTCGCCTGCTCACCTGGATGTCGACCGGGATACGACCCCGTGAGTGGGTGGGAGTGCACCGCAGGCATCACGCGTACACAGATATACAAGGCGACCCGCACTCCCCTGTTCTAGAGGGGTACTGGAAAGTGCAGCTCGCGAACGTCGCGTTGTACCGCCGGACTGCCGCCGACGGGGTCACCGTAGAACGCTACGCGAAGGATCTAGCCCCGGACCGCTGGGACAAGGCGCTCTTCGACCGGTCGCTCGTCGGACTCGCGTTAGGGATCGGATTGGTGTTTCTCGTGTTCTGGGGGAACTGGGAAATGACCTTGATAGTGATCGGCGTTCACACCGTCAGCTATCTATTGCTCAACTCAGCGGTCAACGCAGTCGGGCACGCCTCGGGCAAGCGGCCTTACACGGGACTCGCTACAAACAACCAATGGCTTGCGTGGCTGACCGGCGGGGAAGGCCTGCACAGTAACCACCATGCTGCGCCGACCTCGGCAAGGCTGTCGTTCGCCACTCGTGAGATCGACCCCGGGTGGTGGTTGATCGCTCTGAGTCGCAGGCTGCGCTGGCTTGAAGTCCGCCATACCGCTCCTCGCCTCGCCCGTGGGGCGACACGCGAACCTCAGGCGGCCTGAGCTCCGAGGCACCGCGCGCCGGGTAGCGAAGATGACTCGCTCCTTGCGCTTGGCCTATAGCGGCCCGGAGTAGGGTTGACTCCATGACAGAAAGCTCAGCCGAAGCACTCGGCGTGGAGGTCATCCGGGGCCTTGCGATGGATGCACCTCAGAGGGCTAACGCCGGTCATCCGGGTACCGCGATGGCGCTCGCTCCCCTCGCCCACGTGCTGTGGACGAGGATCATGCGCTACGACCCGGAGGACCCGGGTTGGGCGGACCGGGACCGTTTCGTGCTGTCCTGCGGGCACGCGTGCATCCTGCTCTACACGATGCTCTATCTGACCGGCTACGGCCTCGAGCTGGAGGACCTGAAGAGCTTCCGCCAGCTTCACAGCCTCACCCCCGGCCACCCAGAGGTTCACCACACACGCGGCGTCGAGGTCACGACCGGGCCGCTCGGCCAGGGTTTCGCAAACGGGGTCGGCATGGGCATTGCAGAGCGGATCCTTCGCTCGCGTTTCGGAGCAGACCTCGTCGACCATCACACTTTCGTGGTGTGCAGCGACGGCGATCTGATGGAGGGAATCAGCCACGAGGCGGCGTCGCTCGCAGGCCATCTCGGCCTAGGGCGGCTCGTATACGTCTACGACGACAACCACATCACCATCGACGGACCGACCGAGATCTCGCTCAACGACGACCCCGTCAAGCGTTTCGAGGCCTACGGCTGGCACGTCGAGAACCTCGGCGAGCAGGCCAACGACCTCGACGCGCTCGAAGGCGGGTTGCGCCGGGCGATGGCCGAGGAATCCCGCCCGAGCCTGCTGGTGCTCCGCAGCCACATCGGCTACCCGTCGCCGAACATGACCGATACCTCGAAGGCGCACGGGAGCCCGCTCGGGGCGGCCGAGGTCGAAGCGACGAAGAAAGTCATGGGGCTCCCGGCCGACCAGGACTTCTACGTCCCGTCCGAAGTCCTCGAGTACTACCGGGAGGCCGGCCGGCGCGGCCGAGACGTCCGCAAGGCGTGGCAGGGGCGCCTCGACGGCTGGGACGGGGACCGCCAGGCGTGGGACGCGGCGTGGGGCCGGCGCGGCGAGCCCGGTTGGCAGTCGGCGCTTCCGACTTGGGAACCGGGGGTGTCGGTGGCGACCCGGAACTCCGTCAAGGCTGCGCTCAACGCGATTGCCCCAGCGGTGCCCGGGCTGGTGTCGGGCGGCGCGGATCTTACCGGTAACACCGGCACGCAGCTGGAGGGCGAGCCGCGCCAAAGCGTGGAGCACCCCGAAGGCAAAGCGGTCGCCTATGGCGTGCGCGAGCACGGCATGGGGGGCGCCATGAACGGTATGGCTCATCACGGCGGGGTCATCCCGATCGGCGGGACGTTCTTCACCTTCAGCGACTACATGCGCGGATCCGTCCGCCTCGCCGCGCTCTCCGAAGCGAAGGTCATCTACTTCTGGACCCATGACTCGGTCGGCCTCGGCGAGGACGGGCCCACACACCAGCCGGTGGAGCAGCTCGCGTCGATCCGGGCGATCCCAGGGCTGCGGGTGATACGACCGGCGGACGCGAACGAGTCAGCCCAGGCGCTTCGCGTTGCTATAGAGCGCGACGGCCCCACGGCGCTCATCCTCAGCCGCCAGGACCTGCCCGTGCTTGCAGGCACTCGCGAATCGGCTGCTCTTGTCGAAAGGGGCGCCTACATCCTGTCGGACCACGGCGCAGACCATGCCGACCACGGCGCGGACCCCGACGACGACCCGGACGTCGTGCTCATCGGGACCGGCTCAGAGGTTTCGCTGTGCGTGGACGCCGCGAAGATCCTCCAAGGACACGGGATATCGGCCCGCATCGTATCGATG
>JAKBBA010000258.1 GCA_021808665.1 Actinomycetes bacterium | reverse complement strand
AGTCGTTCCTGCTTGCCCCGACCCTGAGGCGAGTAGGGCTGGGAGTGGACCAGGCGGACCCCCAGCACAGCGCAGGTGCGGGCCAGCCAGGCGTTCTTGAACGGCGCGCCGTTGTCCACATTGCGCCGACGTCGGCGCAACGCGGATTATGCCGATGTACGCGTTATGCCGACCTCGGTGGAAGAAGCCCGGTGGGACAAGGGGAACGAGCTGACTAGGTCGGCATAATCCGGGCGGGTTGATGGACCCTTCCTTCTCCGTATCCGGGAGAAGGAGAAGATTGTGGGAAGACCGAAGAGCAAGGTCACCAAGGTGGTTGTGAGGGGCCCGCTGGCGCCGTTCAGCGTCGCCTATCGGTCGCGGCTGACGGATTTGGGTTACACGCCGCTGACGATCGTCAACGAGTTGCGCCAGGTTGGGTATCTGAGCCGTTGGATGGTTGCCGCTGACGTGGCGGCGGCAGATCTGACGGTGAAGACCCTCGAGGGGTTCATCGATGAGCGCCGCGCGGTTGCGGGCAGCGCGAACTGTTCCCTTCAGGGGCTGAGGGTGCTGCTGGCGGTGCTGCATGACTTGGGGGTGACGCCGCAGGCGCGGCCGCCGGCGCCGCCCGGAACGACCGAAACGCTGCTCGTATCGTTCCGCCGGCATCTGTTGGCCGAACGGGGCGTGGCCGAGTGCACGGCCGACGCGTACGTGGCTCGGGCCAGACGGTTCCTGGCGGGTTGCGCCGATCTGTCTACGACGACGTCGGCCGAGGTGACCCGGGCGGTGCAGCGAGAGGCGGCGAGGGTGTCGGTCGGATCGACCCAATACTTCGTGGCCGGCCTGCGGGCGTTTCTGCGGTTCTGTTTCGTCGAGGGGCTGGTCTCCGCCGACTTGTCGGCAGCGGCGTTGGCGGTGACCGGCCGGCGCCGCTCGTCGCTGCCGAAAGGCATTGGACTTGGCGACGCTCAGCGATTGTTGGAGTCGTGTGACCGGAGATGTTCGGACGGCCGCCGGGACTTCGCCGTCTTGATGGTCCTGGTCCGTTTGGGGTTACGGGCCAGCGAGGTCGCCGGCCTGAGGCTGGAGGATATCGACTGGCGGGCCGGCGAGATCGTGGTGCACGGCAAAGGACGTCGCACCGACTCCCTCCCCCTGCCGTGCGATGTGGGTGAGGCGATCGTCGCCTACCTGCGCCGGGGACGGCCCAAGACCACAAGACGAGAAGTGTTCTTGAGGATGCTCGCACCGATAGGGCCGCTGGGCCGGGGAGGGGTGTCGTGCGTGGTGCGGCGGGCCTGCCGCCGAGCCGGGGTGGCCGAGATCGGGGCCCACCGGCTTCGTCACACCCTGGCCTGTGAGATGGTCGCCGCCGGTGTCGAGCTACACGACATCGGGGGCGTGCTACGCCACCGGGGCGTCTCGTCGGTCCAGGTCTATGCCCGCGTGAACATCGACGCCTTGCGAGAGATGGCCCTGCCCTGGCCCGGAGACGAGCAGTGACCCCCTCCCGGCTGTCCCAACACCTCACTGACTATTTGGCTGTGCGCCGAGCGCTCGGCTTCAAGCTGGTCTACCCCGGCCATGTTCTCCCACAGTTCGTCGCCTACCTCGACGCGGTGGGCGCCTCCACGGTCACCGTCGACCTGGCGGTCGCCTGGGCGGGTCTGCCCCAAGGGCGGGTGCTGCCGATCTCGCTGGCCCACCGGCTCGGCGCGGTGCGCGGGTTCGCCCGCTGGCTGGCGACCATCGAGGCGGCCACCGAGATCCCCCCATGCGGGATCTGGCCGTCCACCACACCTCGTCCCACCCCCTACCTGTGGTCCCCAGCCGAGATCCGGATCTTGCTCGACGCCGCCGCAGAGCTGTCCCCGCGGCTGCGGGCGGCGACGCATCACACGCTCTTCGGTCTGCTCGCAGCCACCGGCATGCGCGTCGGGGAGGCGATCGCGTTGGCACGAGACGACGTCGACCTCGACGTCGGACTGATCACTATCCGCGATGGCAAGTTCGCCCGGTCGCGACTGGTGCCCCTGCACTCGACGACAACAGAGGCTCTGCGCTCCTACACGATCTGCCGGGACCGGCTGTGCCCGAAACGCCCGACCGCGTTCTTCGTAACCAGCGTCGGCACTCCTCTCAACTACAGCGGAGTGCATAAGACGTTTGTCGAACTGACCACCGCCACCGGGTTGCGGACCCCGACAGCCCGTCCGCGCATACACGACCTGAGACACCGTTTCACGGTCCAGACCCTGCTGAAATGGCACCGGGCCGGCTTGGACGTCGGCTCCCGCATGGCGATGCTGTCCACCTATCTCGGCCACGTCAACATTTCCGGCACCTACTGGTATTTGTCCGCCGCGCCTGAGCTGATGGAGCTCGTCGCCGCCCGCCTCGACCCCAGCATCGGCGGCTCACAGTGACCGCCCTCGCGCCCACCCTGCAGGCGTTCTTCATCGACCGGCTCGTCGGCCAGCGCGCCGCCAGCCCCAACACCATCTCCGCCTATCGGACCAGCCTGTTGCTCCTCGTGCGGTTCGCGTCCGAGCAGACCGGCAAGAAACCGAACCAGCTCGACATCGGAGATCTCGACGCCCCACTGGTCGCCGGGTTCTTGGAGCATCTCGAATCCGATCGGCACAACAGCCCCCGCACCCGCAACAACCGCCTCGCTGCTATCCACTCGCTGTTCGCCTACGCCGCGCTACGCCATCCTGAACACGCGGCCAGCATCCAACGGGTTTTGGCCATCCCGGCCAAGCGCTTCCAACGAAACCTGGTCACCTACCTCTCCGACGCCGAGGTCGACGCCCTCCTCGCTGCCTGCGACCCGGACACATGGACAGGAAGACGCGACCACGCCATGCTCGCCCTCGACGTGCAGACCGGGCTGCGGATCTCCGAGCTCGCCGCGCTCACCAGCGGCGACGTCACCCTCGGTCCCGGCGCCAACGTGCACACCATCGGCAAAGGCCGCAAGGAACGGCGAACACCGCTGGTGGCCCACACCGTCAGCGTCCTACGACCGTGGCTGGCCGAGCGTGGCGGCACCGACACCGATCCGCTGTTCCCGACTGCAACCGGAAGGCGTCTCAGCCGGGATGCCATCGAGCACCGAATCGCCCTCTACAGCGAAGTCGCTGCCCAACACTGCCCGTCGCTTCGCACCAAACGCCCGACCGCCCACACCCTTCGTCACACCTGCGCCATGCGCCTCCTCCTCCAAGGAGTCGACGTCGCCGCGATCGCCCTCTACCTCGGACACGCCCAGACCTCCAGCACCGACCTATACCTCCACGCCGACATGAGACAGAAAGAAAGAGCCATCGCCCTCGTCACCCCACCCGCCACCAAACCCGGCCGCTATCGCGCCCCCGACACCCTGCTCGCCTTCCTCGAGTCGCTCTGATTATGCCGACCTAGTCAGCTCGTTCCCCTTGTCCCACCGGGCTTCTTCCACCGAGGTCGGCATAACGCGGACATCGGCATAATCCGCGTTGCGCCGACGTCGGCGCAACGCGGACAACGGGGCGCCGTTCAAGAACGCCTGGCTGGCCCGCACCTGCGCCGTGCTCGGTGTCCGCCTCGTTCACTCCCAGCCCTACAGCCCTCAAGGCCGAGGCAAGCAGGAACGACTGAACCGTTACATCCGCGACGCCTTCCTGTCGGAGGCCACCCACGCCGGGATCGACTCCCTAGAGCAGCTGAACGATCTGTTCACGGCGTGGGCGGAAACGGTGGCCAACCGGCGGATCCACGCCGAGACCGGCCAGGCGCCGATCGAACGTTTCGAAGCGGCCGGGCCGCCCAAAGCAGCCGATCCCGGCCGCCTGTCCGAGGCTTTTCGGTGGTCGATCACCCGCAAAGTCACCCGCACCGCGACGGTCCCGTTGGAAGGAAACCAGTACGCGGTCGACCCGGCCCTGGTCGGCCGGCGCGTCGAGCTGCGCTACGACCCCGAGGACCTCACCCGCATCGACATCTTCTACGAGGGCAAACCGGCCGGGGTGG
>JAKBBA010000257.1 GCA_021808665.1 Actinomycetes bacterium | reverse complement strand
GCCTTCGGCCACGCTTCGAAATCGACGACCGAACTCGCCGGCGACGTCGATACCTGAGCCAGATGCCCGGCCGCCGTGCTCCAAGCACCCTTGCCTACCTCGTCGACCAGGATGTCCCGGCTCGACCTGGAACTGACGCAGGCTGATATCGCCGCGTTGCGGATGCGCTCCAATCGAAGCCCCCCTCTACAAGGGCCCCTGTTTGATACTCAACCGAGATACGGGACTTGCGCTTGATGCCGGGCCGACCGCCAAAGCCGGTTAACGCCCAGATCGCCGGCTATGGGGTGCTTGCGGAGACGCCGTCATCACCTCGTGGTCGCTGCCCGAGCGCAAGCTGCGAGGGAGTGATCGCGAAAAAGGGGTTGCGCTTGAGCGCATATGCGCTAGACTGTCTATGTGGAGCTGGCCTACCACCCCCTCTTCACAACCTGGTTAGAAGAGGTTGCCGAGGAGACGCCGACGATCGCTGCCGAGATCCAAGCGCTCATTGACAGCCTCGAAGCCTATGGGTTCGACCTCGGAGATCCCGAGTCCCATCCCGTAGTCACTTCTCGGTTGGGGCTGCGAGCCCTACGTCGCACACCCCCAACCCCCACGACACCCGATGCCAAAGACCCGCCGGTGCTTCGGATCCTCTATGGATTCGTACGACCGCCGAGAGACCAGATCAGAGCAGTTCTGTTGATCGGAGGCGACAAGACAGAGCTGGGAAGCCGGTGGTACCCGTCGGCTGTGGCAGAAGCAGAACGACGACTGACGATCCTCGCAGGGCAGAGGGGATGGAAGATCATCCAGGCCCAGAACTACTAAGACGACCCCAAGGAACACCACCATGCCGCGAACTGGAGCTAAGGCGGTGCCGGTTGACACAGCCAAGGCAGACGATCACACATTCAATGAAGCCGACTACAAGAAGGCCGACCAGAGAGGCCGGGAGCTACGGGACCGAATCCTGGCCAGTCCAGAGGCGCGAAATGCTTACGACCGGGCCGCGGGTGAGATTGACCAGCATCAACTCACCCTGGCCAAACTCCGCAGGGCCCGGAACCTGGCCCAAGCCGCCGTTGCTGAGGCTATGGACATGCAACAGTCCGAGGTGTCGCGCTTGGAGCGCCGCACCGACTTCTTGATCTCCACACTACGGAAGTTCATCGAAGCCACCGGAGGTGAGCTTGTAATGGTCGCCCGCTATCCGGAGGGAGACGTCCAGGTCGCTGTTCCAGGCGAGAAGCTCCTCGAAGACGCCTGATCACAGACCTCAACGGTCCGCTGTACTCGACGATACAACAACAGCAGCCGTTGCGGAGTCGGCGCGGCTGTGACGATGTGCGTGGCTGCGAGAGGTGTGAAGTCGGTTGAGAGCGGGGGATCGTCCGCACGGCCGCGGACGCTGGGGATGGCGCCAATCACGGAGCGGGGCCAAGCTGAGGCAGAGTGACGACATGAGCATCAGCGAGGAACCGGTCGAGGAGCGCCGCCGGCGACGCCGGGCCGGTGACCCGCACCTGACCGCCGAGGACAGGGATCTGCTGCGCCGGCTGACCACCGGGGATCTCGTCGGCGCGTTCCAGGCCGGGCTCGACGCCGTCACTTCCGCCGACCCTCTCCTCGGCGGCGATACCCGCGGTGGCGACTGACCAGCCGGCACACTCTCAACTGAACTGACCTGTCCGCCCGCTACAGCCACATCCTCGCCGACCGCCGCTCGGTCGCCGCAGCCCGCATCGAGTCGGCCCTCTTCGGGCGTGTGCAGCAGGGCTCCTGAGTCTGTCCCGGTCCGTCAAGTGAGACCAAAACTGAGACCAAGCTCCCGCCGCCCGGCCGCAAACGAGCTAAAGGCCAGGTCAGGCGAGCCCGAGATCGGATTCGAACCGATGACCTGACGCTTACAAGTTCCCGGCACCCCGTCCGCACGAGTCCATCCATGTCATCTCAAACGGCCTGACCAGGGACTTCGCCGTCCGCCGGACAGGTGCGTACGCGGAGGAACTGCTACCAAAACTGCTACCACGAGGTGAACGACGATGATATCATCTGGTCGTTGAGATTGATATCAAGGAGGCGCCTCGCGGTGCGCACGGTCGTGGACATCGATGAGAGTTCCCTGCGCGAGGCCAGCGCCGCATTGGGAACGACTACCAAGGTCGAGACGGTCAACCGGGCGCTGGCGGAGGTGGCGGCCCTCGCTGCTCGTCGGCGCGATCTGGCCCGTCTGATCAGCGGTGAGCTGTCGGCCTTGGGCGATGAGGAACTGTACCGCGAAGCGTGGCGGTAGCCACTCACCTCGCTGATAAGAGCGCCCTCGCCCGCATGAGCGAAGTGACGGTCGCTCGACGCCTCGGTCCCATGATCGAAGCCGGCCTGGTCGGCACGTGCGGAATTATCGAGCTCGAGGTCCGATTCTCAGCGCGTTCTCATCGCGACTACGTCCAGATCAGCCGGGACCGCAGGCTCGGCTATGAGTTGTTCCCGATGCCCGACGAGATCTGGGACCGCGCCCTCGAGGTGCAGTTCGCGCTCTCGGAGCGGGGCCAGCTCCGCGCCGTGCGTTTCCCGGACCTGCTCATCGCCGCTACCGCGGAGCGCCACGGGCTCGTGGTGATCCACTACGACGCCGACTACGACCTCATCGCTGCCATCACCGGTCAGCCTTGCGAATGGGTCGTACCTCAGGGATCGATCTCCTGAGCCCGCCCGTCGGGACATGGACCTTGCCGCCGGCGACCTGCGAAGCTGAACCTGGCCACGGGTGAAGGGCCGGCCGGAGCGCTCCTTCGGTCGATTCCTGGCGGGCCTACGAGTGCCCCGATAACCGGCGCAGCCGAGCGGGTTCGCAGCGCATAACGGCTGTCCAAGAACTCGCCCCTCGGGGGCTGACTCCGACCAGAACGGCACCTCAGGCGTGCTGTCGGGAACCCGGGAGGCCCGGTGCAACGCCGTCTGGAAACCCCCTGACGGCTCCCAGGACCTAGGAGTCGGCCCCAGGACCGTCGTGGGAATGTGAGCTGCCGACAGACCTGACGCTTCGACGGCGTGAACCGCAGCCTTCCTCGTCGCGACGACGCCGGTCGGGAGCGTCGGAGCGGTCAGCAGCGACGGCTGAACGACCCTCGAATCTCGGCCGAATCGAGAGGAACTGCTACAGGGGGTGATGGTATGGAGGTGACCGTCGAGCGCGTCGCTGGCCTGGACGTTCACAAGGAAACGGTGATGGCCGCGGTCCGGACTCCAGGGGAGCAGGGTCGCGTCCAGACGGTGAAGGAGTTCCGGACCTTCAACGCTGGCTTGGTGGCGCTGCGGCGCTGGCTAGTCGAGCAGGGTGTGATCAGCCGGCAAGTCCCGCAGCGGACGTGCCCGCAAAGGCAACGCCGCCCTGCGAGTGGCACTCTGCGAAGCGGCCTGGGCTGGGGTGCGCAAGAACGACAGCTACCTCGGAGCCCAGTTCCGCCGCTTCCAGCGCCGTTTCGGCAAGAAGGCCGAAGGCAAGGCCATCTTCGCCTGCGCCCACAGCCTGATCGTCATGATCTACCACGTCCTGGCCGAGCCCGACGCCGTCTACGACGACCTCGGAGCCGACTGGTTCACCCGCAGAGACGACACCGCCACCCACACCCGCCGACTCGTGCGCCAACTCGAAAAGCTCGGCCACCACGTCACCCTGACCCCGGCAGCCTGACCAACTCCACATCGACCCAACCTTCGGGGCTACGCCCCGACCTCTAGCGCGCCTCACGCGGGTTATATTTCGTGTCAGGAGCCCGAGATCGGATTCGAACCGATGACCTGACGCTTACAAGGCGCCTGCTCTGACCAACTGAGCTACTCGGGCGGGACGCACGACGCTATCGCACTTTCCGTGCGACGACTCTTCAAACTGGGACCTTGATGAGCGTCTCCGACGCCAAACGAAACCGTTCCTAGACACTGAGCAGGAGTGAGTCCTGCCCGGCGGGAGACCGCGAACGGTCTTTGGTCTCCTGGGAAGTGTCGGCTCGGGTAGGCGTGGTGGTCTTACTGCCATCGCTTCTCAATCGCGG
>JAKBBA010000256.1 GCA_021808665.1 Actinomycetes bacterium | reverse complement strand
AATCTCCTCACCTGCCGGCACCCCACCCAAACAATCCTCCGAATATCCGCGTTTCGACAGATGCGCGTCCCGCCACGTCCTCGTACCATCATCAAAGGTGGGCAACCGAACACCCGTGAGAAAGGAGGTCCGCCATGTGAGTGGTGGCCGTGGGGAGTCAGACCCCGCCAGCCCAGAAGCCTGTGTAGTTCCATTCCGTGTTGCAGAAGAAGAGAGGTCCATCATAAGAACCTGTGGACCAAAGGTTCTGACTTTATCTAAAGAAGCAGGAGAAGAAAGGTGAGGATATACAGTTGACGAAGATCATGATCTCAAGGAGGCTAAAGCGCGTCAGCCTGATCGGTTGGCTACTCACAATTACCGGTATCAGTTTATGTGCGATTCCCGCCAAGGCGTCCGCGGCACCATCACTGCTAAAGCAGGCACCCATAGCCACCCGCGTTCCGACGCCGGCGATGCTTTGCACCTATGCCTACGATGGCGGGAACGTTGCCGCGTACGATCCGTGGCTCTATATAGGGCCAGTAGCTGGTGGTCCCCCCGTCCTCGATACTTCGCAACTGAACTTCCTCAACACGTACGAGTGCGGTGCCAGCCTTGAGGGCGAGGCCTTACGGAAGGTGTGCGGGTTTTTCGGATGCTCGTACCAGCTAGAAAGCTCGCAGTGGCAGGCTGCTTCCGCTTCGACTACCACTGTAACAGTGACTCAGGGTTGTATCTCCGGTACAAACCGGTATCAAACTGAGGCGGTATACTATCAGCCTCAGCTCGGAGCGCCTATTCGAGCAATTATTGCGTACTCGAACGGATTGGAGTTCACATGCTGAGATCAGCCACCAAACGGTCCAAGATACTTAGCCTGATGGGCGGTGTCTTGGCCCTCACGGCCCTCGCACCGGGTCTGACGGCGTCTGCGTCGACACCCGCTAACCCCGTCGCCCAGCCTGGAAGCCTTATACAGGCTGCTCTCAAATCCGCTACTCCGGGCCAAAGAGCTGTGGACAGAGCTGCTCAGCAGGCGCTTGCAGCGAACTATGAAACCAGTGTGAAGTCTTGCATGACTTCGAAGGGATTTCCCTCGTTCGGCGCACAGAACAGCTACCAGCTACCAAAAGGTGCGTCACCGGCCACGACTAGCCGTGCTTACAACGCGTTGAATGATCCATCTACTGGCTGCGCACCTACTGCTGCGAAGCAGGTGTTTGGTCATTTGAAGGTGGCCGGGGACATCTTTGACCGACTTCAAACTGCCATGTACGCGCGAGTCGCAAGAAATCCAGAGGTTGTGACGGCGACGAAGAAATGGGAGGCGTGCGTGGCATCGATGGGCAATTTTACGAACCCTGTCGAAATGCACAACTCATTCATGTACCAACTTGTGAACCCGAAACTCACTGTAAGTCAGGCGTCCACGATTAAAGCAAATATGGATGCTGCTAACAGATTGTCCAGGTCGTGTGAAGCGAAGGTAGTCGATCCAATTTATGTACCTATTGAGCAACGGGCGGAAGCCGCGTTCGTCCATAAGTATGCTGCCGAACTTGCGAATCTTGCATCTGCTCTTCAAGGAAAATAGCCATACTCCAGTGGCTATTCGACATCGGCTGCTCTTGACACGACTCGGCGTCATACCAATATTACTAGCTGGCTGTGGGGGGTCGACTCCTGGCCCCACCGGATCCCCTCAAAGCTGTGCGAGTGCTCACCACGCTCAAGTGTGCGCGTATCGGGAGGGAACCCTCGTCGTCGTGAGCGGCAGCAACTGGGACCCATCCTCGCAAGTGGCACTTCGTTTAATGCCCGCCGGTCTTACTCAGACCGAAACGACTAACCAATCTGGAAAATTTGGAACAAGGGCGAGAAGAGTGTTCTTCGAATCCGCCTCCACCAAGACGACCATAGCCGCCTCGGGTCGCTCGAAGGACGGCAGTCAGCTTTCCCTCTCCGTAAGGATTCCCTAGGTGCTTGCGGCTCCTGATCGACAAATCGTTGTCTATGCGGCGGCGGTGAGGCGAGGTCGTGGAAGAGCTTGTGCATGTCGACGCGCAGGTTTTCGTAATCTCGGTCGATCAGTGTCCAGGTGGCGGGTGGTCGACCACGGCGGGGGACTCGGACGCCGGCGATTATGGGGCTGATGACGTGGTCGCGTAGGGTCAAGATGGCGACGATGGTTCGGGCCGTTGAGGTCGGTACCTGGTATCGACGGCTGCGCCCGATCTTGGTGACAAGGTCCTGGCCACGCAATCTTCGGATGTCGCAGGCGCCTTGGCGGATGCTGTAGCTGTCGTTGCCGGTGATGGCGTGAACCTTGGTGGCCAGCTCGGCGACGCTGAAGCCGTCGGGGGCGGCGGCGAGAGCGACGATGGCCGCTAAGACGTTGGGGGTGCGGGCCTTCTCCAAGTTGATGCCGCCTACCCGGGTGGCTGCGATGGTGGTGGGCTGGGGTAGGCGGTCCAAGATACCGTCGGGGATGAAGGCCACGTCGACGCGGTCCAAGGTGGTGCAGAACCGCTCGAGCATGGCGGCCAGCGCGTTGACGATGTCGGGGAAGCGGTCAAGGACCCGTCCGACATGGAGAGCATTGGTGTTGTGGCAGACCGCCTCGAAGCGCATCACGTGCTCGCCTTTGGTGCAGCCCTTCAACGTCAAGGCCCCGAAGTGGACCTTGAAGATCGTCAGGCCGTACTGAGGTGTCTCGATCACGCAACCGACGCGCGGTGATAGATCGGGGCGGTTGTGGCGGGGCCGTCGTTTGGTGCCGAACAGGGTGCGCAACGGGTCATCAACGCCCGTTACCAGCAGCTGGCCGATCAGTACCAGAAGGCCCGCTGGTGCGTGGACGTGGTCGGGTTGCCGGGCTTCTGTGCCCAGTCGCGTTATGTGGCCGATGACGACTGCCGTCCTGCGTCGGGCGATCGGGCTGCCGCCACCCTGACTGCGCCACCCGAGACGACTTCAGTGCGGATGGGGCTGGCTTGCGTCTCCTTTGGTGGTCTCCAGCCAGCGCTTCAAGCCTGCGGCATTCGAGTGGATACCGTTGAGCGTCTCCAGCTTCGCCCTGTGCTCCTCCGCTACCCCTTCGATCTGAGCGCCGAAGCGATCGGTAAGCGCTTGCGCGATGTCGTCTCCTGCTCGCCACGCCGCCTCGGCTGTCCCTGCCCAGTCGCGAAGCGTCGACTCGGCCTCCTCCAATAGGCCGGCGGGATCTCCGAGAAGGCCGTAGTGGGCGAGGGCGATGCCGCTCGGGCTTCGTGACGCGAACTTACGAAGTGAGTTGACCGCCTGGTCCAAGTCGAAGTCGGCGGGGGGCGTGGCGGGACGGAGGACCCCTGCGTCGGGTAGGCGCACACCGACGGCGTCGCCCGCGAAGATGATGCCGCTCTCGCTGTCGTGCAGAGCCAGGTGATGCTTCGCGTGCCCCGGCGAATCGATCGTCGTCAGCGTCCGCCCCGGGCCCACACGAATCTCCTCGCCGTCTTCGAGAACATGGACCCGATCGCCGGGGGTCGGGTCGAGTCGACCGTAAAGCGAGTCGAGAAGGTCGCCGTAGACCATCGCCGCGGAGCGGACCAGCCGTTCGGGGTCGACAAGGTGGCGTGCGCCCTTCTCGTGCACGTAGACGGTCGCGTTCGGGAAGGCACGCGCGACGTCGCCTACCCCTCCTGCGTGGTCGAGATGGATGTGGGTCACCGCTATCCCGGCAAGGTCCGTTGCCGCGACGCCGTGACGTGCGAGTGCTTCGAGCAGGGTGGGCACCGACGACTGACTGCCGGTTTCGATGAGCACCGGCGCCGGACCCTCGACCAGGTAGCCGGCCGTCACCTTCTCCCAGCCTCCGAGAAGCGTGTCGACTTCAAGCACCCCGGGTCCTATGTAGCTCGGCATGGCTACACAGTAGGTCCAACGAAGCGGCCAGCGCTGGGGGCGGCGTGGTAACGTCCCGGTGGTGGACGGGGCCCAGCTTGGACTGCTGGGAGCGGCCGGACTCGGCGCCGGTTTCATCAACGGCGTAGCTGGCGGAGGCTCCCTCGTGTCGTTCCCGGTGCTG
>JAKBBA010000255.1 GCA_021808665.1 Actinomycetes bacterium | reverse complement strand
GCTGCCGAGCAAGGCGGCGATGGCAGCCGCCCTTCGGAGGAAGAGGTGCGCGTCGTGTTCCCACGTGAAACCGATCCCGCCGTGTACCTGGATGTTCAGGTTGGTGGCGAGGTCGGCGGCCTCCACGGCGAGCGTCGCTGCTATCGCCGCGGCGAAGCGAAGCTGGTCTGGGCTTGACGTCGCGGCGCGAGCCGCATCCCAGGCTGCGCTCGTGGCAAGCTCGCTAGCGACGGCCATATTGGCGCAGTGGTGCTTGACGGCCTGGTAGGTTCCGATCGGCCGGCCGAACTGCACTCTGAGTTTCGCGTACTCGGCGGCTTCGTCCGTGCACTGGCGAGCGACTCCTGTCGCCTCGGCTGCCAGGATCAGCCGGGCGTTGTCGACGAGAGTGCGGCCGCCGCCTCCGATCAGCTCAGCCGCCGCACCGTCAAAAACCACCCGTGACGCACGCCGCGACGGGTCCAGGTTCGCACGCGTTTCGATTGAAACCCCGGGCGATTTGGAGTCGATCACGGCAAGGTCGTCCCCGACAGCCACGACGATTACCTCCGCCAGGGCAGCGGAAAGAGCAGCCGGGGCGGAACCGAACAGGCGCCCGTCGCGGACTTCCACATCGGATTCCAACGCAAACGCTCCGACCGTCTCGCCGTTCGCGAGGCCGGGCAGGAGTCGAAGGCGAAGATCCTCCGAAGCGCACGCGCACAACGTCGCACTGGCGACCACCGTCGCGACAAGCGGACCCGGACAGATCGCCCTGCCTGCCTCCTCGACGACGACCGCCAACTCGGAGAGCCCGAAACCCGAACCCCCGAACCGCTCCGGCAGGTGGAGACCCAACCAGCCTAGATCCGCGAACTCCCCCCAAAACGAGGGAAGAACCTCGTTAGAAGCCTCCAGCAGCGAACGGTTCGCGGCGCGCGCGCCGTGCTTCGACAGGAACTCGTTGACAGTAGCGCCGAGCGAACGGTGCTCATCGGAGATGGCGATGGACATGTGACGAAGTTACTGGTTTTCGGCAAATGCCGCCCGGGGCGTGGCCGTCTACTCCGCTCGTGCGAACCTGCGAGCCAGGAACTCGACCACCGAGTCGTTGAACGCATCGTTTCGGTCCCCCGCAACCATGTGACCTGCACCGGCAACGTCGACCATCTCGCCTTCTCGGACCATTTCGAGCAACTCCCGGGCCCCCTCCTCGGAGAGAAGGTCGCTCTGGCGGCCACGGACGATCAGAACGGGGCAATCGACGGCCCGGGCGGCAGCTTCGAGAACGCCGGGCGGCGCAAGCGAGGAGCGTGTCTCGTCCGGACCCCCCCGAAGCCCGAGCATGAACTGGGGGTCCCAATGCCAGAACCATCGCCCGTCCCGATACCGCAGGTTTTTTCGAAGGCCCGACAGGTCTTTCGGCCGGGGACGGTGCGGGTTGTAGGCCGCTATGGCGTCGGCGACTTCCTCGAGGGAGGCAAAGCCGTCCGACACGTGCTCAAGCATGAAGCGACCGACCCGTTGGCGTCCCGCCTCCTCGATCCGGGGCGCCACGTCGACGAGCACGAGGGCGCTGGCGAGCCCGCCGCCTGGCTGTGAGCCGGTCGCGAGCAGGGACGAGAGGCCACCGAGCGATGCGCCGACCAATGCCGGGGGCTCGTCAAGCGCCAGCGCAACGGCGCGTACGTCCGCCGCGAACGCATCCAACGAGTAGTCGCCGTCTTTCGCCCAGTCGCTGTCGCCATGCCCGCGCAGGTCGACGCTGTAGACGCGCCAACCCCGAGCGCTAAGCGACGAGAGGGTCGTGGCCCAAGAGTGACGGGTCTGCCCACCGCCGTGGAGCAATACGACGGGTCGTCCGTCTGTAGGGCCTGCGGCGCTCGCTGCGAGGCGGTTCCCGTCGCGTCCTTCGAAGGTCACGACGGCGTCGGAGGGCGTAGCAGTCACTTCGACCATGTTAGGGAACGATGTAGCCTCTGGCGTGTCCAAACTGCCGGCGCTGTCACCCGGGGAGTGGGCCGTTCTCGGCCTCGTGGGTGAACGCCCGACGCACGGCTTTGCCGTAGCGCAAATCCTTGCCCCGGGCGGAGAGCTCGGCTCGGTGTGGACTATGGCGAGACCAGCTGTCTACAACGCCGTCAACAAGCTCCGCGACCTCGGACTTGTCCATCCAGTGTCGAGCGAGCCGGGGACCCGAGGACCAACCCGAACCGTCGTCTCTGTCACCGTGTCCGGCCGGCGGGCGCTCGCGGAATGGCTCGACCGACCGGTTGACCACGTCAGGGACGTAAGATCGCTGCTCCTCGTGAAGCTGGCGCTCCTGCGGCGGTCCGGGTCAGATCCGGGTCGGTTGATCGCCGCCCAGGAAGCAAAGCTCGTCGAGCAGGTGGAGTCCCTTTCAAGGGCACGCGACAAGTCCGCTGGATTCGACAGGGTGCTAGTCGAGTGGCGCCTTTCGAGTTCGAAGGCGACCGTGGAGTTCCTCTCGTGCGTCAAGGCCCTGCAGACGCCAGTATGACACCGGGGCGTCCCGTCAGCCGGGACCCCGCCGGCGGGTAGTCACAGTCTGACTATTGGAGGGCTATAGTGGCGCCATGGCCGCCAAGCCGTTACCCATCCACGCAACCCGTCGAGTGAGGGTGCTGGGAGCGCTTGTCTGTGCTGGCAGCCTCCTAGCGTCATGTGCGAGTGTTTCGACTAGCACGTCCGCACCGACCAAAGCGCGCGGTAGTGGGCCAGTAGACGTGCTCTACGCCGGATCGCTCGTCGACTTGATGGAGAAGGGGATCGGCCCGGAGTTCGACGCGGCTACCGGCTACAGCTTCCAGGGCCGCTCCGGTAATGCAGGGGGGCTCGCCAACGAGATCAAGGGAAAGACTGTCGTCGGGGACGTGTTCATCGGCGCCGCTCCTGCGAACGACCTTGCGTTGGAGGGCTCGGCTAACGGGAACTGGGCGTCTTGGTACGCGACCTTCGCGCAGTCGCCGCTCGTCATCGGCTACAACCCGGCCAGCAGGTTCGCCCAGGATTTCAAGACCATGCCTTGGTACAAGGTCCTCGCCCTACCCGGGATACTCGTAGGGCGAACCGATCCTGCCACCGACCCGAAGGGCGCGCTCACCGTGACCGCGCTCAAAGCTGAGGCCGCGGCACAAAACGAGCCTGCCCTCACGCAGCTCGCTGCCAACACCGGTAGCGTCTACCCGGAGAACACACTCGTCGGGCGCCTCCAGGCCGGCCAGCTTGACGCCGGCTTCTTCTATTCCGTGGAGGCGACCGCAGGGAAGTTTCCGACCGTCCCGCTCACCGGCGAACCCTCCCCGCTCGCTGCGAAGTACACGATTACCGTCCTGGCCGGCGCCCCGCACCTAGCAGCCGCCGACGCGTTCGTGAAGTTCCTGCTCGGGCCGACCGGCTCAGCGGATCTGGCCAAGTACGGCCTCAGCGTGGCGAGCCCTGTTCCGGTGTCGGGTACCGTGCCTTCAGCGCTGTCCGGAGTACTCTCCGGGTCTTGAGCTCGCGGACGCCGTCAAAGACACTGTCGTGGTTAGGCGCCTTACTGGCCGTCTACCTCGCGGTGCCTTTGGCAGCGTTCGCAGTTCGCCTGGCGGGTTCGTCGCATAGGGGTTTCGGCAATGCCGCCCTTTGGCCGGCGGTGCGCACCTCGCTGGAGGCTGCGACCATCTCGACGGCGATCGTCGCCGCAGTCGGTATCCCGCTGGCATTCGTGCTTGCGCGCAGCACCGGGAGGATCGCCAAGGTCGTAGGGGCGATAGTGGTCCTGCCCCTTGCGCTGCCCCCGGTGATGGCCGGGATCCTCCTCGTGTACCTGTTCGGTCCGTATACGACCGTCGGGAAGTTGTTCGGCGGCCGACTCGTAAGCTCTCTCGCCGGGATAGTCGCCGCCCAGGTGTTCGTCTCGGCCCCGTTCCTAGTCGTTGCAGCGCGCTCCGCGTTCGCATCAATCGACCCGTCGTTGGACGACCTCGCCGCGACACTCGGCCACGGGCGACTCGCACGATTCTGGAGGGTCAGCCTGCCGGTGGCGGACAGGGCGATCAGGGCGGGCCTGCTTCTCACGT
>JAKBBA010000254.1 GCA_021808665.1 Actinomycetes bacterium | reverse complement strand
GTCGGAAAGAACCATTCGGTCAGCCTCTGGCCGGCATGCCCGAAGGGCGATTCCAGGCTTTGGCCTTCGCCCGTGCCGAAACCGTCGAGTGAAATCGAGAAATTGTGGACACGCACGCGTGACATTTTCTTCTCCTTGTCGTAGAGATCCGGCATAGTTCGCAAAGCTACGAACGGTCCCTTCCGAGCCCAGGCAGTGACTGAGCCGTTCCGTCGCCGGGGTAGGTGGATTGGAGGCGGTCGCGAGCCATTCCTCCGAGTATGGCAAAACATCAAGCTAGCCAGCCTGCGGAGGGTCGAGCGGAGACCTTCTGATCGATGCCGGATTCGGCTCCGACATCGATGCACACCACGCGACGCTCCCGCGGCTCCAGCGCGCTCCATACCGTGCAACCCGGACCGTGCGCGAGCAACTCGACATCAACGGCTACAGCACAGAAAGGCTACTTGGCGTTGTGCCCACCCACTCTCATTGGGATCACGTCAGCGGTCTCGACGGGCTGCGAGTGCCGATCTGGCCGACCTCGCGCAGATCGTGCCGGCCCACGACCGCAACGCATATGAGGGCATTCCGCTCCTACCAGCGCACCGGAGCGAGTTCCGGGAAACGCTGCTATCGAGAAGGGCGCTCACGGCACGGGTCATTCCCACGGCACACAATCGGAGTGTGCCCACAAATGACCGGTTTCCCTGCACAAGCGACCTAACCTCACCCAAGGCGAACTCGGGAAGGCGCTTGGGCTGGACAAGACCACCCTCATGACCCAATTGGATGGGCTGGAGCGAATGGGCTTAGTCACCCGCCGAAGTGACCCGCATTACGAGGTCCAACTCCTGCGCCACGCACTTTTCGAGATCATCGGGGCATCGAAGACCGCGGCTCGTGTCTCTGAACTATTGGACCCCGAGACGATTCGGCCCTGTGCGCTATTCCTCACGGCGTGGAGCCCACGAAGCAGGACCTGGCGGCGAGCTTGCGCTGCATTCACAACAACCCCAAGCTCGCAGTGAGTGCTTTGGTGGCTACCCGAACGAGATCGCTGTCCGACGCGCTCGATACGGAGCGCAGCTGGAGAAAGTGGCGACCCAGGGTGATGCCGAGGATGCTGCTCACGACGATGGCGGCTCGTAGCTCGGCGTCTGGGCCGCCGATGCCGGCAGCGAGGTTGTGGATCCGTTCGTCGAGGTGGTGCCGGACGGCTTCAGAAGCCTCCTCCGTGGTCAGCATGGACCGGACCAACGACCGCATCTCAGGGGGCAAGGCGCCAGCACGCACCCTGAGGACCTCGGCCAGGTGGTCCGCCGATTCGGTCGTCCCCCCCGCCGGGAGCTGGATGGCCGCAGTGAACAGCGCCGACTTCGATCCGTAATGCTGTAGTACCAGCGATGGGTCGACCTGCGCCCGACGGGCAATGTCGCGCACCGTCGTCGCCTCGAACCCCCGGTCGCCGAACTCCTGGCGAGCGGCGTCGAGGATCCGGGCCTGAGACGCTGCGCGCCGGGCTGCGCGACTCGTGGTCATCGTCGCAGCCACGGTAGGCAATTCATGGATTTCACTCTATGCCGATTGAGTTGAGCATTAACTAGCGCTACAGTGGCTCATCACCCGTTGAGCGACAGCCCTGAAAGAGACCCGATGACACTGATGCTCCTGTTAAACCACCCAGCCGTCTACGCGCCCGCCGCGGCCCCATCTGGCGACTCCGAGACAGCATGACCTCATCCTCTCCGAACACGAGGGTGCTGTTGATCGGCGCATCCCGCGGACTTGGCTACGCAATCGCCGAGGAGTATCTCAGCGCGGGAGCCCGGGTTATGGCAACCGTGCGGGGATCGGCCCGGACGGCACTACATGCCCTGGCGGACGCTGCGGGCGGACGGCTAGAGATCGAACATCTGGACATCAACGTCCCGGAGGAGATTCAAGCTCTGAGGCAGCGGCTAACGGGTCGGTGCTTCGACCTTCTCTTCGTCAACGCCGGGGTCGCTAGCAGGACAGCCGAGACCGTCGCCGACGTTGCCACCGATGAGTTCGTCCGCCTGATGGTCACGAATGCGCTCAGCCCGATGCGGGTCGTCGAAACGCTCGGCGATGTCGTCACCGCAGGCGGCACGATCGCCGTCATGTCCTCCGGTCAAGGAAGCATCGCCAACAACACCAACGGCAACTTCGAAATCTACCGGGCCAGCAAATCGGCTCTCAATCAGCTGATGCGCAGCTACGCCGCCCGCCACCACGACGACCAGCGGACGCTGCTGCTCATGGCCCCAGGCTGGGTGAGGACCGACCTAGGCGGACCCCATGCTCGCCTGAGCATCGACGAGAGCATCCCCCGCCTGGTCGGGATCGTCGATGCCCAATGCGGCCGCAGCGGTTTGCAATACCTCGACTACCAAGGCAACACAGTCGCCTGGTGACCACCACTTGCCCGACTACACACGGTGGACCAAGCCGCGAGACACGTCCACCTATCCCCTGAGAGTTGTCTGGCTCGCCGCCCAATCTGGTGATTCGACCGACCCCAGCCTGCCGTTCAACAACATCGGGCCAGAGTTGTTGCCCAACGTCCTCCCGCAACTGCCAGAACATCCGCACGTACGGCTGCCCTTTTTGGCCGCTCATCGCCGACCTGGCACGCTGCAGGGCGGCGGTGTCCCGCTCCCCCGCCCGGACACGTAGAAGCTCGCCCCAGGCTTTCGAGCTAACGTTGGCGGGCGCGCCCGAGGACCGCCCGAACAGAGCATCTAGGTCCTACATGTATATTCGGTCGCCAAAGCTGTCGGTCGGCAACGTGGAGGTGGCGATGAGGGTCGTGTTCGTGCATGGGGCATGCGTTCGGGACGGTTGGTGGTGGTGGCACCGCAGCGCCGAGTTGCTCCACGAGAGCGGAATCATGAGCGTGACTCCTTCCCTGCCGAGCTGCGGTGAGACGGGCGTACCGGCAGGTCCACACGGTGCTGGCTTGGCCGAGGATGTCGCTGCGGTGCGCCAGGTGCTGCATGACAGCGACGAGGAGACCGTGGTGGTCGCCCACAGCTACGGCGGCATCGTCACCGCGGAAGCCGCCGCAGGGGTCGAGTCGGTGCGCCACCTGCTCCTGATCTCGAGCTACCTCCCGGACGTCGGGCAAAGCCTGTCCGACTTCGGGGACGGCGGCCCCGCTCCTTTCCTCGACGTCGACCCCAATGGCGGTACCTTCGGGGTTCGTGCCGACTTGCTCGTTGACACGTTCCTCCAAGACTGCGACCCCGACATCCAGGCGCAAGGGGCGGACCATCTCGCCCGCCAAAGCCTGCAAGTGACCGGGCAGCCAGTCGGGGCTGCCGCCTGGCAGCAGATTCCCTCCACTTATCTCGTCTGCGCCCAGGACGGGGGCACTTCGGCGCACCTGCAACGCGATTACGCCCGCCGGGCGGGCAACGTCGTCGAGTTCAGCTCTGGTCACCACCCATTCCTTTCCCAGCCCTCTGCGGTCCGCGACCTGCTCCTGCAATTGTGACCGCAGGGGCGGCACTGGAGAGCGACACGAGCACACTATTCGTCGGTGAAACCGTCGAACGCCGCCAAAGAGGGCTTCGCGAAGGCCGGCCCGATGGAGACGGCGACGAAGCCACAAGCAACGAATCGGTGGCTCACGTCCGCAGCGGGCGATCTCCCGGACCACTAAAGGCTAATGCCTCGCGGCGAACGCACTCGTAGTACGGCGCGCCCAAGCGACCCGAAGTCTGTATCGGTCGCACGGTAGTCGTCACTCTGGCGTCGGGTGGCGCGCAGGGACCAGCTGTTGGTCTAACTCTGCAAGTTTGAGCGGTAGGCATTCGGCGGTTGTGGCGGCATAGATGTAAAAGTCTGGTCGAATGACGACCGTGTCGGCGTTCAGTTGGCCCATCCATGCGCTGTAGCGGCCGTCAAGATCTACTACGTCTACTACACTCTGGGCCGCTGGCGGCCCGATTCGAAGTACCTCTGCCCCCACACGTTCGAGGACCGCGATCGAGTGTGCAGGTAGGCCGAGGTCAGTGACCGTAGTTAGTACGCGCCAGCCCCGCCCAACTAGGTCGTCGAACAGACCCTCTTCACCGCGGTACGTGACGCG
>JAKBBA010000253.1 GCA_021808665.1 Actinomycetes bacterium | reverse complement strand
GACGTGGCGCTGTACATGTTCGTCGGCCACTTCGGCGGCGCTGGCCCGCTCGGGCTGATGGCCCCCGGCCTTGCCCTGGTCGGAGCGGGCCAGGGACTGGCGATCACGCCGCTCACCGCGACGGTGCTCTCACACGCCACCTCGGAGAACGCGGGTGCTGTCTCGGGCGCCCTGTCGACGATGCAGCAGGTCGGCAACGCGCTCGGCGTGGCGGTCACCGGGGATGTGTTCAACGGAGCGCTCAGCGAGGGGTATCCCATTGCGTTCGGCCGGAGCCTCGTCGAGCTCGTGGCGCTCCTGGTCGGGGTGGCGCTCTTGACCCGTCTCCTGCCCGGTCGGGGCTGGTGCCCCGGGGTGAGAGGAACCTGAGGTGGAGCCGATGGTTCGCCGGGCAGCACCATGGGCGAGCGAGACTGGTCCGATGACCACCCGGCTGCCCATCGGCGACTTCTCGCGCATGACCTATCTGAGCGTGAAGGCGCTACGCCGCTATCACGACATGGGCCTGCTGGAGCCGGCAGATGTCGACCCGGCGACCGGGTACCGCTACTACGACGCGTCGCAGGTGCCGATCGGTCAGGTCATCCGCCGGTTCCGTGATCTCGGGATGCCTCTCGAACAACTGAAAGGCGTGCTCCACGCTCCCGACGCCGTGTCCCGCAACGAGCTGATCGTTGGCCATCTCCGCTCGATGGAAGCAGAGCTGGCCCACACCCAGCAGACGGTCGCTTCGTTGCGGGCGATCCTAGAAGGTCCATCGGCACCGATCACTGTCGAGTACCGGACGGTGGCGGCGACCTCGGCGCTGGCCATCTCCGAGCCGGTGGCGATGGCCGACATCGAGACGTGGTGGGCTGAGGCGTTCGACGAGCTGCACCAGGCGCTGCGCTCGATGTACGCCAGACGCAGCGGCCCCGACGGGGCGCTGTATCCGAGCGAGTTCTTCGAGGACGAGCTCGGTGCGGTGGTGGCGTTCGTCCCGGTCGCCGCCGAGCCAGGACTGGCAGGCCCCGAGTCGGCAGGCCCCGAGTCGGCAGGCCCCGAGTCGGCAGGCACCGAGTCGGCAGGCCCCGAGTCGGCGGGGCGCATCCGGCGGGTCGAGATCCCCGGCGCCGAGCTGGCGGTCACGGTCCATGCCGGCTCGTTCGCCGAGCTGGACCAGGCCTACGGGGCATTGGGCACGTTCGTGGCGGAGCGGGAGATCGGTGTGGTGGGGCCGATCCGGGAGCACTACGTGGTGAGCAACGAGCAGACCGACGACGAGTCCCGGCATCGCACCGAGGTGTGCTGGCCGGTGTTCCACATCAAAGGAGGAGCGACGTGAGCGTGAACCTGTACGCGGTGACCTTCGACTGCACGAACGCGACTGGGCTGGCCGCGTTCTGGTCGGCCGTCCTCGACAGGGTGGTCGACGATGGAGCGACCGAGGAGTTCGCCGCCATCGGACTCGTGGACCCCGCAGACCGGCGCCCGCACTGGCTGTTCGTGCGTGTCCCGGAGGCAAAGGCGGTGAAGAACCGGGTTCACCTGGACCTGATCGCCGCCGACCTGGAGGGCGAGGTCGGCCGGCTGGTCGCTCTCGGAGCGGTGAGGAAGGCCGACTTCGAAGAGGGCGGCGCCCGGTGGACCACCCTTTGTGACCCGGAAGGAAACGAGTTCGATGTCGTCGCCGAAGGCGCCTGAACCCGAACGCCGTGGACGAGTCGCCGGACCGGCAGGCGCCGGGCGATGCGGCGCCCGGTACGCGTTGTTCGAGACGGCAGTCGGGCGATGCGCCATCGTGTGGAACAGCATCGGTGTGGTCGGCGTCCAGCTGCCCGAGGCATCGGACGCGGCGACTCGCCGGCGCGTCGCCGAGAGTTATTGCGGGGTGGTCGAATCCGAGCTGCCGGCGCCTGTGAGCCAGGCCGTCGACGCGATCACCGCGCACCTGGCAGGGGACCGCCCGGATCTCTCGTGGATCAGGCTCGACATGGGAGGGCTGTCTGGTTTCCGCCGGCGGGTGTACGAGGAAGCTCGCTCGATCCCGGCCGGGGTCACCATCTCCTACGGCGAGCTGGCGGTGCGGCTGGGCCAGCCGGGAGCGGCGAGGGCCGTCGGCCAGGCCCTCGGCCACAACCCGTTCGCTGTCGTGGTCCCCTGCCACCGGGTGCTGGCCGCCGGCGGGAGGATCGGGGGGTTCTCGGCGGGCGGCGGCGCCGACACCAAACGACGGATCCTGGGGATCGAGGGGGCGGTTCCCACGACGCCAAGAGAGCATTCCGGGACAGGCACGGACCTCACCTTCGACCCCCGTCGAGCTGTCCGCCATCTCAGGTCCGCCGATCCGGACCTCGGTGCGCTGATCACCTCGATCGGACCGTTCGCGATGGAGCTCCAGTCGGCGAACGACACCTTCGCCGCCCTCTCCGAGGCCATAGTCCACCAGCAGTTGAGCCCCAAGGCGGCAGCCACCATCTACGGGCGCTTCACCGCCCTGGTCGACCGCTCCGGCCGCGACTCTGGGCCCGAGCGGGTCCTCGCTCTTACCGGCGAGGACCTTCGCGCGACGGGCCTGTCCCAGGCCAAGGTCCGGGCGGTCCGCGATCTGGCGGAGCGCAGCCTGGCCGGCGAGGTCCCGACCCTCGACGAGACCCAGGCCATGTCCGACGAGGCTGTGATCGATCGCCTGAGCGAAGTGCGCGGAGTTGGGCGCTGGACGGCCGAGATGTTCCTCATCTTCCGGCTCGGCCGCCCCGACGTGCTCCCGCTCGACGACTACGGGTTGCGCCGCGGCTTCGCTGTGGCGTTCACCAGCGGCCGCATGCCGGACCCCGGGGAGGTCGAGCGGCGCGGCGAGCGCTGGCGGCCCTATCGGACGGTGGCGTCGTGGTATCTGTGGCGAGCCGCCGAGAAGCCAGCGCCGTGAGCGCGCGGGTGGGTCGGGCCATGTGCGTCGAGCCGCCGACTGGAAGCGGCCGATGCGGCGAGCCGCGGGCCTGGTGTCGTGTCAGCAACCGAAGCACTTATCAGAAAGGAGAGTGGGTATGGCATCAATCGTGAGGGAAGTTGGAGTTGAGGCAGGAGCTGCACCATGCTGGGACGCGGTACGTGACTTCTCCGCCCTGCACCAGCGGCTCGCCCCGGGGTTCATCACCGACGTCCAGATGGTGTCACCGCGCGAGCGGGAGATCACCTTCTTCAGCGGAGCAGTGGCCAGGGAGTACCTCGTCGGCGTCGACGACGACCGCCGGCGACTGGCCTACACCGTCGTCGAGAGCCCGATGGGAAGCACGCACCACAACGCCTCTGTGGAGGTGCACCCCGACGGAGAGGCTCGGTGCCGCTTCGTGTGGATCACCGATGTCTTGCCTGACGAGCTGGCAGAACGCACCGGAGAGCTCATGGACCGTGGCATCGCCATCATCAAGGAGACCCTCGAGTCCGCGACCACCCGGGCCTGACTCGCTCTAGTCGAGTTCGATCGCTGCTTCGTCCGGCAAGCCAAGCGGTCGATACCGGGAAAACGCGGCGGCAACCGCGAAGCCAACGCGGAGCTCATGGTCCGCCCGATCACGGCCAGGCTCGGACGACCGACATGTCGGTTGGAGGGGCGGAGCCTCGTCGTGGGGCGGCCCTCGCTCGTCGAGGTGTTCGCCACGGTCACGTCCTGCGGGGAGTCGTCCCGCCGATGTGATGGAGCGATCGGGAGGCAGCTGGTGCCGATCCTGGTGGCCGCGGGCCACGAGGTGGTCGGCATGACGCGAAGCAGGTCCAAGGAGGCGATGCTGCGCGAGTTTGGTGCCGTGCCGGTTGTCGCGGACGCGCTCGATCCGGATCAGGTGGCCGAGGCGGTGGGGAGTGCTTTCCCGGAGGTGATCGTCCATGAGTTGACGGCGATCGGGTCGCTGGACACGCGTCGCTTCGATCGAGACTTCGCGTCGACGAACCGTCTGCGCACCGAGGGTACCGACCATCTTCTCTCCGCCGGGCAGGCTGTGGGGGTGCGGCGCTTCGTGGCCCAGTCGGTGGCTGGCTTCGGGGTGTACGGGCGCAGCGGCGGGGCGGTCAAGACCGAGGAGGACCCGCTCGACCCGACGCCGGCCCTGGAGATGCGCGAGACCCTG
>JAKBBA010000054.1 GCA_021808665.1 Actinomycetes bacterium | reverse complement strand
CACACCGGCGAGACCAACCCGGGTTGACCTCCGGGGCGCCCGGCCCTCCATCCAAGGCGAACCCGACACCCATTCGGGCACTTCAGATATGGGACTTCTCCCAATACTGTACTGATGGAGTCGCGTTTGCACGGCCAAGTACCGCCTCCAGTCCTCACCGGACTGCAAGGCGGTGACCTGCTCGCCGAGCACCGCTTGTGCGGCAGCAATCTTCGCCGCTGTCCGCTCCCTTCGATCCTGCCGTGAGACGCGCTCAGTAGGCATGCCGACACCCTTCCGGCGGCTCCAGTCACCGCTCCCTCTAAGGCGTGGCGGCCGCCAGAGGCGATCGCTCGAGGGGCACCCTGCCATCTCAGCGCTGATGAGGCGACGCCCCCAGCCGTCTCAGCTCAGGCGTCGCCATGGGCGGCCTCCGCCATCGGCTTTTGATGCGCCTCGGCATGCCCGCGACAACCGTGGTCCTTCCGGTGGTGCGAAGCTCCGTCGCATGCGTCGAGAAGCTGTGTTAGTTCTTCGTTGGTAATCAGGCTCTAGTCGGTAGGTCGTGAGAGTCGCCACGAGCAAAAGCTGAATACGTTCGGTCGCCGCAGACGTGACAGGCAGGGTTGACGTCGGCCTCCTGCAAGGTAATATTCGAGTGATTCAAAGCCACAGCGGTGGTTCTCAGGATTTGAAAATCTGTTGGCAATGCAGATATACCGACTAAATATTGCATGAAGGCGTTAGCTGCCCATCCTGCTGCCATTGCATTGAGAGTAATTACGCTCGGAGCACGAACGGCGGCATCATCCACATATTTCTGGTTCTTCACCTGCTCTGGGTCTCCGAGTGCCTCCTCTCCGAGGCGATGAAGATCGATAAGACCGTTGCAACGGAAGCACCCTGAGCGATGGCCAAGCGCTCGCACTGCAGCGTATACGTCGCGTATCTCTCCCGTATCAGCAGCAATGACGGCCTTCGATCCGACTTGGAGGGTCGGGATCAAGAATTGATAGGCGATCTGGTTAACCACATCACGAGCCAACATTGTGTCCGCTGCGAGGAAGATAAAGTCGCAATCGGTAAGGTTCCGAGCGGTGGTGTCGTCGGCGACGTCTCCTTGGATCGCGTCGATCACGGTGCCCGGGTTCGCTCGCCGTACGATTCGCCGAGCGATGCTTACCTTCCGCCTTGCAAATTTGCGGCCAAGGCGGCGAAGAGCGGGCGGACTGCCGTCTCGGTCAAACCACACCATGGCGTCTAATCGCGTCGTCTCAGGGAGCCTGGGCAGGTTTGTCGGTTCGACGCGCTCTGGGTCAATGACTACGAGGTGGCCAACACCGAGCCGGGCCAGTGCCTGCACGAGAAGCATGCCCACGCCGCCGGCACCAACGACACCAATTTTGGCTTGACCAAGAATGCGTTGTCCGGCGGCGCCGTAGAGAAGGGCTTGGCGGTCGTACCGGGCGTCTACGGCTGGGTCCTTTCTGTTCGGGGTCGGGGTCATTACGGCACGGCTGGATCCGATGACCACGGTTCTGTCGACTGCGACCCGCGACCCATCGGGCAACCAGATATCCGCTGCGAGAGCGCGTTCCGCCAGCACTACTCCGCCGACGGGCTGCCGGCTCAGGCCCAGAAGCGTCGGGTAGCCCCGGTCATGGGAGGCGAGGTCAGGCGCTGAGAACCCGACAGCGTCATCACCGCCGTGGTTGTGGACGGCCAGGTAGACGAGTCCTTCGTCTTTGGCGCGCCGGATCTGGTGGGTGACGAACTTGCCGGTGAGCTGTCGGTAGCCGCGTGTACCCGGGACGTAGGAGACGCCGTCCTCTGCGAGGACAACATCTCGGACTAGGAATCGGCGCGACCGGGGGGACGAAGCAACCCCACAGAGCAAGACGGCGCCATGTTCGTCTTCGTCTCCGGGAAAGTGGTGTTCCCGGAGCGTCGCCCACTGCGCGGCGGTCATCCGCAGCTCGATTGTGGGTTGCCGAGCGGTCACTTGTCGCGGAGCCACGCCAAAACCTTCTCGATCTTCTGGACTACGGTCTGCGAGGCAAACGCCCCGTTGCGGGTACGTCGCGAGAGTTGCACGACACGTCGCTGCTCACCCGGCCACGCCAACGTTGTTACCTGAGTGCCCTTGCCGAGGGGTTCGCCGTCCGTGCGCCCGAGATCTGGGCGAACAAACAACGGATAGATGTCCGCTCCCGGCAAGTTGAAGGGCAGCAAGAATGCGACGAAGGTGTCGTCCTGCAGGTACGTCTCGCCGAGATCAACGGAGGCGATCTCTACCCACGCTCCGCCCTGGCCGTCGGGCGCGATCCTTGTCTCCTCGTCGCCATAGGCGGTTCGGAGCTCAGCGATCGACTGCTCGACGGCCGCCTTGAGAGCCGGCTGGACGTCAGGAATTGTCGTCACCAGGGATCGCCCAGAACTCGTCACCTTCTTTGAGATGTACCTCCTTGTCGTCAGGCACGATCCGCTGCTTGCCGTGCTCAAGCACCTCGGACAGCACGAAGTCGGCCTGGATGGGAACGCCGGCCCTGATGGCGGCGGTCTTGATCTGCGCGCCAGTCGCCCCCGCCTGGTCAAAGGTGACCCGGTGGTCGTTAACCAGCACCTCCACTCGGACGCGCTCGTGACTCGGGGCGCCGGGAACAGCTTCTGTCTGTGACATCTCTTCCTTCCCGCACGAGCCAACACGACATCGTGCTTGTGGTTATCGCAAGCCAGCATACAGGTCAGTTGGGATAATCACAAGCGCCTGGTTGCGAGAATCGCAACCAGGCGGTAGGATGCGAGCTAATGGAAATCACTATTGGCGCGCGGATTCGCGCGCTTCGTGAGGGTGCGGGGATCCAGTCGCAGGAGCTGGCCGCCACCTTGGGGATCGATCCGAGCGCGATGTCGAACATCGAACGGGACAAGCGCGCTGTGAAGACCCAAGAGCTCACGCTGATCGCCGGGGCTCTTCGCGTGTCGCCCCTCACCCTCCTGGGGGACGACTCTCTCCCGGCTCGGCTGCCAGTGGCGGCTCGCAGCACGGGTGGCCAGGTGACCGACGGGGCTGCTTACAAGCGCCTGCTTGCATTATCGGAGATCCACTCGGTGTTGACCGAGGCGGGGCTACCTGCTGCGGCCCTCCTTGACGAGGTACCTGACGTTCGTCAGGCGGATTGGAAGACTGCCGGAGAGGCGTTGGCCCGATGGGCCACCGAGCATCTCGACGTTCAAGTCGAGGGCGATGAACGGTTCTCGGCGCTTGCTGAAGCAATCGAAAATCGGCTTGGCATCGACGTCCTCGTCGAACAATACAAAGGGGATGCCCTCTCGGGCGCCGCGATCACCGACAGCGAGTTTCCCCTAATCTTTGTCAACTCCGAACATCCAACTCCACGCTCTCTATTTACTCTAGCCCACGAGCTTGGACATCTCCTAAGTGGACACGACGGATCGATCACCCTCGACGAGGACCTCTCCGGCAAAAACCAGTCTGAGCAACAGGCTAACGCCTTTGCGGCCACTTTTCTTATGCCACGGGAGGCTATTGATGAACACATTAAGAATTATGGTGGTGGCCCTGAAGCCCTACTCCGCATGGTTTACGACTTTGGAGTGAGCCTCGAGTCCCTGATCTTCCGACTCCATAACCTCGGAAAGATCAACGCCCAAGGACGCGACCGGCTCCGCAGCGTTGGATGGAGGGGCCTCCTCAGCAACCTGCGGACCTCAGATCTACAGGAGCGCCTTGGGCCGGAGATCTCGATGCACCTGATGTCACGATTCAACCAGTACCCCGCCCGCCGGTCCCCAATGTTGTTGGCCTCAAGGTGCTTCGTTGGCCACAGACGAGGGGTGATCAGTGTCCGGCCCCTTGCCGGACTCCTGGACATTGATCCAGAACTGCTCCTTGATGACATCAAGAATCTTGACGAGTCGTCAGACGCGCTGAGCGAGACGGATCAGTCGGCGGCAGACGAGCTCTCTTTGGACGACGACTCCTTCATGGGAAGCCCGGTCGCGTAGCTACCGGCCGAGCCCCGGTGACCGCCCCGAAACCTTCGCGATGACAGACCCGGTCCTGTACGACGCTGTGACTCTTCGACACTTCGGGGCGATCGGTCGATTCGATATCCTTGAGACTTGCCATGGACACCTGATGCCTCCGCGCTGGACTGAAGCCGTCGCCGAAGAGATCAAGAAGGCGGCAGCGATAGGCCAACCCGGTTGCAAGACAATCCTTGAAGCAGCGTGGCTCTTGAGCCCCCTCGAGCCTCAGACGCAGGACCTTAAGGCAATCCTTCAGCTCCAGATTGGTCTAAACGAAGGTAAGCGTCCCCCAACAGCCCATGCCGGCGAAGCCGAAGGCATCTATTTCGCGGAGAAACTCGGCGGCCGGTTCATTACCGACGACAACGGCGCACACGACTTCGCTACCCGCCGACTGGGCCCCGGCCGGGTACAAGACACCGTCGATCTCCTACGGGGCGCTGTGGCCATGGGGGATCTCCTTCCTGGCGAGGCCCACATAGCGGCGAATGCCATACGGAACTGCGGTCGGCACCTTCGCAGGGTCCACCCATCCACCTTTCCACCGAACTACTTCTGACCACCCGCTTCAGCGATTCGTCGGCGTGGGACCAATCCTTTAGCTGATGACGGGATGAGCTGCCGGGGATTGCCGGCGTGTGTGGCGCCAGGACATGACCCCAGCAGCGGATCCTCGGGCGAGGTTAGCCCGCCATGCTCGGAGCTGGGCGCTCGTCGTGGCTCACCTCCGGGTCGCCCGGGTGGCTGCTGCGTCGGGGGTCTCGTGGAACACCACCAATGACGCCGTGCTGGAAGCGGGAAGGCGGGTGCTGATCGGCGACCCATCCCGTTCGAGGGAATCAGGGTGTTTGGCGTCTGTCCGCCGACGGCGGCTCAACAGGCGCTGTGGGGGCAGAGGCCAGGTCACCCCAAGGGGTGCCCGATCAACGATGCTCTATCGCTTAGCCAGGCTTGCTGTTGTCCGAACAGAGCATCCGCGCGGTTGGGGCGGCCCACGGTGGGAGCCTCACCGCCCACTCGGGCTCTACACCAGGGGCTGCACCCACCCGCAGTGCGGGTTAGCCGAGCTGCGGGGCTCGATCATGCGGGCGTTCGTATCGAACATCGCCAGCTCGCCTGGCGTGCAGATGTGGCGGACGACGAAGGCTCGCTCGTTGACTCTCCAAAGCCCCTCCCCTTGTGCGAGGTCGGGGAGCTGGTCGGTCTCGGTGCTGGACAGCCCGAGCACCTTGCCGGCGGCTAGGGCTTCGTCGGTGGGCTCGTTGTAGAGGATGCGAGTGGCGGTATCGCCGAGAAGGCCCTGGGCGAGTCCTCTGGTCTCTGAGCCGGCGTCGCCAGCCGCTTCGAGGTCGGAGAGGCGGTGGACGACCATAAGGTTGGCGAGGCCCCAGGCCCGAGACAGCTTCCACTGGGCTTGCATGCGAGCGAGCAAAGAGGGTTGGGCGAGGAGGCGCCACGCTTCGTCGTAAACGACGAGACGCTGGCCGCCGGCCGGGTCGGCGACGGCGGCTTCCAGCCAGGAGGCGGTGCAGGTCATGACGAGCCCGATGAGGGTGTCGGAGCCGGAGATGTGGGACAGGTCGAGGGAGAGCATCGGCAGGCTGGGGTCGAGCCGAACGGTGGATGGCCCGTCGAACAGCCCGGCAAGGTCGCCTCGGACGAGCCGGCCGAGAGCGTGAGCAACTTGGCGCCCGTCGTCGAGGAGCTGGGCCGCGGTTGAGCCGGAGTACCCGCCCGCTGGGGCGTGGAGGGCATCCACGACCATCGGCAGGACCGGGGTGGTCGCACCGTCGACGGCGGTGGCGAGCGCAGCGTCGAGAGCGGTGCGCTCGACTGGGCCGAGGGGTCGGCTGAGGGTGGATTCAGCGAGTGCGGCGAGGAGGCTCATGCGTCGTTGTACGACCTGGCTTCGCCACGCCTCGTCCGTGACGCCGGATGGCCGTGGCCCGTCGTCGAGGGGGTTGAGGCGTGCGGTCTGACCGACTCCGAGCTCGATGACCTGGCCGCCGACGGCCCGGGTGACGACGGTCCATTCGCCTTTGGGGTCGCCTGGGACATACACCCGCCGCCCGAAGGCGATGTAGCGGGTAGCGAGGGCTTTAGCGAGGGTGGACTTGCCTCGGCCGATCTGGCCGGCGAGGAACATGTTGGGGTTGGTGAGCGCGCCCCGCCGGTACAGCTCCCACGGGTCGAAGCAGAAGGCGGTCCCCGACCATGCGTCCTGCCCGATCAGCGCGCCTTCGGCACCGAGGCCTTCCTCGGCGAGGAACGGGTAGGCGCCGGCGAGGACCTCGCTGGTGGCCCGGTGCGGTGTGACTCGGAGGCGGCGGTAGGAGCGGCCGGCCATCGGGCCGGGCTGGCCGTGGGCGGGGAGGTAACCGGCGTTGCGGGCTTCGTCTCGGCTGGCTGCGAGTTCGGCTTTGCGGACCTCGAGGAGCCGATGCCGGTGGTCGACCTCCACCTGTCGGGCGGCCCGGGTGGCCCGGCGGTTGCTGGCACCGGGCGGGACGTACCCGCCGACACCGTGAACAGTCCCGGCATCGTCCGACAGGATCGGCGTCTCGCCCTGCGCACCAGCATCCTCGGCGTGTCGAACGGCCGCACCGCCATCGCCGCAGCCGGCGTCGCCTCCCAGATTCCCTACCGGGTCGAGGTGCCGGTCGGGAGTTGGGCCTTCAGCCGGGCACTCGCTTACCTCGGCGCCACGGACCGGCGCCGAGGTCGGCTCGTCGTTCGGCCCCACCGGCCTCTTTTTCCGACCGAGCATCAGAACGCGGTCCGGGCGAATGGGAGGGCGGCGAGCACGAACGCCTGCCCTTGGCGACCGTAGAGGGGTCTCACCTCACACGCAGCCTGGGCGGCTGCACGGGTGATGGCCTCGCGTGCGGCGTCGAGCGCCGGGCGGGTCGGGGCGGTGACGGTCACGAACCCGGAGAACTCGACGTCGGTGTGCCCGGCGACAACGGACCGTTCGCGGGCGATCAGGTCCTCGTACTCCTGCGCGTCGGAGAGGTCGGAGATCTGCCCGACCCTCTGCTTTTGAGCCATGTCGGCGACGGCCTCGGTCTTCTCCTTGCGGATCTGGCGTAGCGCGGCGTCGGTCGGCAGTGGCCGGGCGGTGATGCTGAGGACCCTGCGGACGCCAGCGGCGAAGACCAGGGGGTGGAGGAAGTCGGCGGTCACGTCGATGCGCGGCCACTCGGCGATCCACAGCACGGTCGACCAGGCAGAGTCGTGGCGGAGGCAGTCCCAGTGCTCGCTGACCGCCATCGGCCCGGCGCGGGTGAGGTTGGCCGCCGGGTCGCTGCGTGGGTCGGGGAGGACGGCGGGGTCGTAGGCGGAGCGGACGACAGCGGCGAGTTCCGCCTCACCGAGCCACTGCCCGGTGCGCAGCCCGGCCTGGCGGAGCGACTCCGCGAGGCTGGTCATGTCGCCACGGAGGACCGCGGCCGCGCCGGTGACGCCCCGCCCGGCTGCCTTGATCGCTCGGGCGGAGGCGCGCATGTCGAGGGAGAGGGAGATTGTGGTGCGGTGGGTGCCCGCCGCGAGGCGAACCTGGTTGAGGAGGGCCCGGTACTGGGTGTCGGCCCACCCCTCGTCGTGGACTCCGTGGGCGGCGTGCCATTCGGACTGGCCGGTGGCCGGGTCGGGGACGGTCGCCTCGAGCACCTGAACCGCGGCGCAGGTTGCCGAGTTGGCGAGGGCGGCGTAGACCCGGCCCCATCGGGCGACTCGCTGAGTGCGGTCGTCGGCGTCGAGGAGCACGAACGCCGGGTGGGAGACGGCCACGACGGCGGTGAGGGTGCGCCGGTGCGGGTCGTGGATCATCGCTGCTCCGCTGTCGGGGTCGTTGAACAACCGGAGTGCGGCAGCATCGCCGGGTAGTGCCAGCGTCCCGCCTGGCCTGGGGGCGAGGGGGTGCGGCGCTCGGTACTCGGTCTGCGCGCCCGCACGGCGCGCCCCAAAGTGGATGGCGGTGGCCGCCCACTCGACCACCGGACGCCCGCCGACCCGACCGAAGGCGGTGGCGACGAGCGGCGCCCACAGCAGGCCGGAGATCACGAACCCGAGTCCGTTCCCGAGCACGAGTGCGGCCACGGCCACTGCGGCGGCGACGCCGAGGACGGCGACCCTTGATGTCGAGAACCCGAGGATGAGCCCACGGGTGGACCTGCGTCCGAACCGGACGGTCACCTCACGTGCTGGCATGTCGAGACTCCTTGTCGTTGATCGGGCGTCAGGACGGGACACGGGTCGCGGTCCATGGTGGCGCACCAGTGGCCGGCACCTCACTTGACGACGCCGGCGGCCCGCCGGGCGTCGGGTTCGCAGCAGAGGCGGCTGGTCCGGGTGGCCCAGCTGTCGGTGACGTGACCGGTGGTCCTGCGCCGCCTGGTCCGGGTCCACTCGACCCGCCGGCCGGGGATGGTGGAGACGGCGACTGGCTTCCTTTCCCTGGGCTTCCCGGCATCCCCGACGCGGCGGGAGCACCGCCGCCGCTACCGCCGCCGCCAATGCGGGTTGCGCTGACGCCGAACCCGGCGGCGCTCGACTTCCACGCTGCGGCCTTCTGGGGTGCGGCTGCAGCGGAGCGGGCTCCGCTGGTGGCTGTCCCGGCGAGGGCGTGGAGCTGGTGGAACTGGTCGCCGGAGAAGTGGACGAGTTTGAGGGCGAGCCACGGGGCGAACCCGGCGAGGGAGAGGACGAGGATCCCGGAGACCACCTGCGTGATCGCCTGGGTGGTTCCGGTGCCGGCCTGGCCGACTCCTTGGGTGAGGATGCCGAGCCCGACGACGAAGATGATCACCAGTACGAGCTTGGAGAGGATGAGGGCGACCATCGTCTCGATCCACCGCTTGGTCCACGACACGGTGATGTCGGAGAGGCGCCCAGCGAAGGCGAGGGGGGCGAAGACCGCGGAGACGACGATGAGCAGCTTGCGGACCACGAGCGCCGCCCACACGACGATCACGGCGACGAGCGCGGCGAGCGACAGGAGGATGATCCCGGCCGGGTTGCCGGTGGCTCCGGTGATCGCCCCGGCGGCGAGGATCGACTGGCCCATCTGGTCGATCGACTGGCCGGTCGCCAGTTGTACGACCCCGACGGAGAGGGCATCGACGGCGGCGAGGACCAGGTTTGTCGCCCCGATGGCGACACCGCCTCCGATGAACGCGACGAAGAGTCCTTTCACGGCACGGGCGAGGCCGTTGGGGTCACGGCGGACCGTCGAAGAGGTGACCTGGATGACGAACAGGCCGACCGCGACCGTGGCGGTGATGGCGGCGACGATTCCGATGTCGAGGTTGAAGCCGGGACCGCCGAGGCTGACCGCCGCGGCGGAGGAGATCTGCGCCCACAGCCAGTTGATGGCGGAGTCGGCGACGGTCCCGAAGTCATGCGCGATGGACGCGAAGGCGTCACCGGCGACGGACTTGGCAGCGCTATCGAGGCAGCCGAGCGGGTCGGCGATCGAGCAGGCCACGTCAGCTCTCTGTCCAGTTGGAGACGAGTGTTGTGCCGTACCCGTCGTGCCAGCGGGCGGAGCCGGTGTAGACGACCATCGAGAACCGGTGGTCGTCCGTTGTCGACCCCTGGCGCACGGTGAGCTGGCCGGAGACGTCGTTGACGCTGAAGCGCTGGTCGACGGGCTGCCATCCATCAGCGATGATCTGCGACCAGCGGGCGTCGGGCTCGACGAGCAGCCCCGACACCGACCAGCTGACCCCAGCTGCCGCGAAGGCTCGCCACTGGGCTGCCGATGGGACCGGTGTCGAGCTGCCCCCGACGGCGGTCGGGTCGAACAGCGAGAGATAGAGGACTTTGTCCTGCGCGGATGGCGGTATTCCGGGCAGCAGCTCGGGGGCCTCCTCCGCGGAGAGCCACCCTGCGAGCCCGTTCCGGGACTGGCGTGCGAAGTCGACGCCGAGGAGGCGTTCGGTGAAGGCCCGGACCCATGCGTCGGGCTGGTAGGAGACGGCCGTCGCCGGCCACGCCGCCGAGACCGCTGGCGCGGGGACCCGGGCGGTCTCTGCAGCTAGGACGCTCCCCGACGAGCTGAGCCCATGCGCGAGGGCCCGGTCGTACTGGTCCTGGACTGGTGTCCGTGGGGGGATGTCGGTGACCGGAGGTACCGGCACCCATCGTGACGGCGCCGAGCCCGAACGGGCGGAAGGTTGCGTCACACCTGGCGAGGTCGGAGGCACCGGCCGGGTGGCCGTGGCGTGTCGATGGCCCCCGCCGGCAACGTCGATGACTCCGAGGACGACCAGTGCCACGAGCCCTAAGGAGGAGGCGACGACGACGATCCGCCGCCGGTTGACCGCACCGGCCCGGGACATCACAGTGCGCCTCCGGCTGTGGCAAAGAAGTCGATTAGCGCTGTCGATCCGCCGGTCAGCGCAGCGGCGACGAAGGCGACGAGGACTCCGGTCTTTCCCCGGCCGGCAAGGTTCGGGTTGGCGGAGTGCGACCCGACCGCCCACACGATCAGCGAGATGGCCAGGCCGGCGAGCGACGCGATCAACCCGACGGTCAGTAAAGCCCCGACGATAGTTTGCAGCTCGTTGATCCCCGGCAACCCGGTTGCGTTGGGGGTGACGTTCACTCCGGCGATGATCCTGGGCATGTGGCGCTCCTGTTGTGAGTTGGGCTGACGTCGTCGCCCTTGGGCCGCACCCGCGCCAGCAGCTCCTGTCGGGGCAGGCGTCGACCCCGCTTTGGAGCGGTCAAGTGTCCGTGGGGGCGGGGTCGCGGAGGGCCGTGAGGCCGCCGCTGACGAAGGTCTGCCATGACTGCACCGCGATCCCGTACTGCGGGTCGATCGCCGAGGCGACCAGTCCGTAGCCGAGGTAGACCCCGACGTGTCCGGCGAGGCCGGGGCCAGGGGAGTCCGACCCGGGGATGAGGACGAGGTCGCCGGCGGCCAGCTGCGCCGGGGTGACCGCCTGGCCCTCGTTCTGTTGGTCGGCGGTGTAGTGGAGCAGCGGGACGCCTACCGTCGCCCACGCTGCCTGGGTCAGCCCGGAGCAGTCGAAGGTGTCGGGGCCGGCTGCGCCCCACACGTACGGCTTGCCGAGCTGGGCGATCACGTAGGCGACGACCTGGGCGTGGAGAGGACCGGTCGCGGTTGGAACGGTGTACCCGGCCGGGAGGCCGTGCGCTGATGCGGGGCCGGTTACGCCGCCGGGGACACCCTGGCCGCAGGAGCCGGGGGCGTTGGCGTCGCCGAGGACTTCGGTGAGCAGTCGCCTAGCGATGGGCCAGTTGGCCTGGTAGTTGCCGCCGACGACGCTCGATTCGCCGTTGGCGGGGCTTGGGTTGCCGTCGAACGCGGAGCGTTGCACGTCCTGGGCGGCGACCCACGGGGCAAGGGCGCCCCAGCCGGGAACGGCGAGGAGACGCTGGACGAACATGCCGGTGGCGTCGGCCGGGCTGAGTTCCTGTGCGGGGGTCCCCCAGCCCTGGCTCGTGCGTTGTTGGAACAGGCCGAGCGACCCGTCGTTGCCCGGTTCGGGGCCGACGTTGCGCAGCCCGGATTCGGTGTCGGCCACCATCAACGCGAGGGCGGCGACTCGCTGGTCGCCTGCGGCTGCTGCGAGGGAGGTCGAGACGATCTGTTGGGCGTCGACGGCCTGCTCCGGGCTCAGTCCGGGCACTGGTCCGGTGACAACGCACGCTTGGCTCGCCTGGAGGATTAGGCCGGTCAGCGCGACGGTGGCACCCTCGTTCTGGGCGCCGACGGCGCCTCCCAGGGTGGCGATCGACACCACAAACGCGGCGAGGATCGCAAGAGCGGCGAGCACAGGCGCTGCCATCGACGAGGACCCCCGACCACCGCTCACGCTGCCTCCCCTTTGCGGCGCTGCTCCCGGGCCCTCTGGCGGTCCTGATCGGTGAGGCCACCCCAAATTCCCCGCTCCCTCGGTGACAAGAGTGCGTGTGCACGGCACTCGACCACCACCCGGCACGCAGCGCAGATTGTCTTGGCTTCCCGGACCGAGACGTCGTCGCCCGGATCAGGGAAGAACAGGCTCGTCGCGGCGCCCCGGCACGCTGCCTCGGTGCGCCACGATTGCAGAGAAGGGGTGGTCATCACCTCCCGGCGGGTCCGCCGCCAGCAGCCCTCACCTGATCGCGGCCGGGACCTCCGGGGACCGGCCCCGAGTCTCTCTGCAGATCCTCTTAGCGCGCCTGTCGGAAAGTGAGACGTTCCGGCAGGTCAGCTAGGGAAAGTTGACTTGCGGTTGTTGCCTGTTGTGCCGCAGGTTGTCGCCTGTTGTGCCGCACGTTGTCGCCTGTTGTGCCGCAGGGCCCGCAGCCCCCAGCGTGCCGGGTGATGGTGGCGTTGCGGGCGTCGATTCTGACGGTCCAACCGTCGAGACGGTCGATTTCCCCGAGCGAGTCGCGGATGGTGGCCCTGCGTTTGCTGGCAGAGCGGCGGTCCGTCGGGTCGTCGGCCCAGACGTGGTTGGCGAGCGAGTCGAGTCGGATGGCTCTGGTCTGGTCTGCCCGCAGCCACGCCGAGAGCCACACCAGCAGCCGGCGGGCGACCTCGCCGTGCAAGGCACGCCAGGCGTGCATGTCAACCCGGGTAGCTGGCCCTCCGACCACGGCCGCAGCGACATGAGGGTGGAGCGCAACCCGTACTCTGCCGTCGAGGTCGATGCCGGACCACCCGAGGATGTGCGCAGAGAGGGTGGCTCTCGACGAGCGCACGAAAACGGTGACCGTCGCCAACCGCATGAGGCTCTGGGTGACCGCACGCAGGTTGGCGCCCCCCGTGCCCCTCCCTGCGGTCCGGCCGATCTCGCGGAGGCTGGTGTCGACCACACGGGTTTCCCACTCGTCGAGCTGGCGGACGTCGAGCTCGGAGGCCAGCTGGGACCCGACCGGGGTCTGCGGTCGGGCGGAGGGGTGTCCGCTGCGCTCGGGCAGGAGGGCGAGGCGTAGCAGGGCGAGGAGCACACCGAGGTCGTCGATCCCGAGCACCCACGGGGCCACCACCCGGAGGGTTGTGTCTCCGACGGTCAGGGTGACGTCGAGGCGGGGACGGTCCCCTCGGCGCAGAGGAGTAAAGATCCGGGCGAGGGCCCAGTGCTGCTCGAGGCGCACCAGGTCGAGACTGTGCGGGGCGGTTACCACGACCTGCCGGCGGCCGCCCTCTTGTGCGTCCTTGCCTGACCGGGCTCGGTAACGGCCCAGAAGACCCCGTCGGCGTCGAGGCGGAGCCATGCCGTCTCGCCGTCGCGCACGTGGTTGGCCTTGGCGACTACGAGCTGGCGGTAGGTGTCCGGCGCGTCGAGCGAGTCGCCCTTGTGGTCGGGGAGGCGGGTGAGTTGCGCCTGCCATCGCACCCCGTCGGTCAGTGCGATCGCCCCCCGGGCGGCGACCGCTAGATGGGTCTGGCCGTTGAGGATCGCCGACTTGGCGACGTGGTGCATGACCAGGACCGCGGCACCGGTGGCCTCACCGACCGCCCGGAGGTATTTGACGACCCGGGTGACCGCGGCGTTGTCGTTCTCGGCGTCGATGCCGGCGAAGCTGGCGATCGGGTCGACGACGATCAACCTGTACCGCTTCTCGGCTACGCCCAACAGGGCGGCGGTGAGGGGTCCCTCGTTGCCGAAAGCTGAGAGGGTCGCACCCGGGACGGTGATCATCGAGCAGACGTCGAGCACCGTGTCGAGGCGGTCCATGTCCCCTGTGAGCATGGACGTCGCCTGGGCGATGGCCCGCAGCCGGTCGAGGAGGATGTCGGGGTGCTCCTCGGCGGCGAGATACAGCACCCGGCCCGGAGCCGATGGCGGTGTCCGCCACGGCCAGCCGGTACCGAGCGCAACACCGATCGCCAATTGCAACCCGAGGCGGGTCTTACCGGTTCCGCCGGGCGCCGCGATCATCCCAACATCTCTCACCGGGAGACCCGGCAGCACCCAGTCCGGCTCGACCCGAGGTGCGGCCAGGACCGCCGAACCCAACGTCAGCCGACCGGACGCCAGGTGAGCGGCGACAGCGGAGCGTTGACCGCTGCCCTCGCCGTGGACCTCTCGTGGCGCCGATCCCGAGAGTGGGTCGCGACCTCGCACGTCGGGCCCACGCGAGCCGGCGGCCACGCGCCCCGAGTGGTCTCTGGAATCGTCGCGAAGCCGAAGCGTCACGCCGCTACCGAGGGAGCAAGCTCAGGGTTGGCGGGAACATCTGTCGGGGTGAGCGCCCGGTCGACCAGTTGGGCGGCGGTCGCCCATGCCCGTACGACCGGGGCGGGCGGGACAGGGTCGGCCTCACCGTAGAGCCGGGCCCGCCGACAAGCCAGAGCCCACAATACGAGTGACACTTCCGTGCCGGAGTCCTGGCGCCCCAGGCGACCCCACTGGTCGCCGCCGAGGAGAAGAGCGACGAGCGGTCGGGCCGCCGGGCCTGCGATGTGGCGGCGGAGCCGGGACCCCGACGTCATAGCCGCCGAGTCACGGGCGGCGACGACCAGCGCCTCGCCTCGATGACTGCTGGTGGAGGCGAACCCGTCGAGCCAGTCGACCGCGATGTCGACATGCTCGAAGATCGCCTCGTAAGCCGCCCTGCTCATTACGACCCCGTTCGCTCGGAGCAGCTCCTCGGCCTCCTGAGCGAGAGACATGGCATCCGACGGACGGACCATGGCCTCAGCCACCGGTTCCCACTCGAGCCGGGCGAAACGGGCGTACGGCCGGTCGACGACGCATCGGCGTGCCGCCGCCAGCACGTAACGGGCGACGCAATTGACCGAGTGGGGGTCCCTGTCCAGCATGGGGGCCCGACGGAAGGCGTGGATTGCCGGCAGGACCGGGTCGCACTCCGGGACCCGGCGGAGGACCCAGCCGATAACGGCGATCCACTGGTCGTCGCCCCAGAGAGCCTTAGCGGCCGGCGAGGACATCTCCCTAAGTTCCGCCGCCACCGAGTCGATCGGTCCGGTGGGGAGGGACGGGAGGGGTGCGGCGAGGATCGAAGCCAGTTCGGCGGCAGCGGGTGAGGGGTGGTTGCTCATAGCTCGACGATCCGCCCGGGGGGGTGACGGCGTAACCGCGTCACTGGAAATCCCGGGACGTCTTGCTATGGTCGAGACGCCCCAACATGTCCAGGAGGTGGCGGCGGTGGACAACGAACGTCTCCGAGCAGCGGTCTACTCATCGGGTCTCGGCATCGACGGTGTCGCCGAGGAACTCGGCAAGGACCGCAAGACCGTCGAGCGCTGGATCGGCGGCAAGCTCCCCTACCGCCGCAACCAACACGCACTCGCCAAGCTCCTCGGCGCCGACCCCGGGTACCTGTGGCCGCCCACCTCCGCCGCCCAGTCCCGCGACCTCGGAATGGCCGAGCTGATGGCAGTCTGGCCGGTGCGCTCACTGGTCCCCAACACAGCGTGGGTCGACCTGTTCGAGCAGGCCCAAAGACGCATCGACGTCCTCGTCTACGCCGGCTTCTGGCTCTCCGAGGACCCCGCCGTCCGACGGGTACTGGTCCGCAAGGCGAAAGCCGGTGTCCGGGTGCGGTTCCTCCTCGGCGAGCCCGACAGCCTTGCGGTCCGCCAGCGCGGCGCAGAGGAAGGGATCGGGGACGTCATCTCAGCCAAGATCCACAACACGATCCATAACTACCGCACCGTCATCGACGCCCCGAACACGGCGTTCCGGACCCACACCACCACCCTCTACAACTCGATCTACCGGGCCGACGACGAGATGCTCCTCAACAGCCACATCTACGGCCTCCCCGGGCACATGACACCGCTCATGCACATCCGACGCGTGCCGGGAGCCGAGCTGTTCGCCGCCTACCTTGACAGCTTCGAGCGGGTGTGGGACGACGCCCGGGTGCTCGACGCCGGGCAGCGGGTCGCCTGATGGGCCGACGCGACTACTACGACGACCCCGACGCGCCGGCCGCCAACTCGATCGTGCCGGCGGTGACCGCCGTGGTCGCCGACACCGACGACCAGGTGCTGCTCATCCACCGCACCGACAACGACCGGTGGGCCCTCCCCGGGGGCGGGATCGAACTCGGGGAGAGCGCCAGTGATGCACTGGTCCGAGAGATTCGAGAAGAGACCGGCATCGACGTCGAGGTGACCGGAATCGTCGGCATCTACAGTGATCCCCGCCACGTCATCGCCTACGACGACGGCGAGGTACGCCAGCAGTTCTCCCTCTGCTTCACCGCCCAGCCGACCGGAGGCACCCTCACCAGCAGCTCCGAGTCACGCGAGGTTCGCTGGGTGCCCGTCGCCGACATCGAGGCCCTCGACATGCACCCCGCCCAGCGCCTCCGCATCCGCCACGGCGTAGACCGAACCCGCACAGCCCCCTACATCGGCTGACAAGTCGGACACGCATCTTTGGACGGCGGTGACTGCTTCCAGCAAGCCAGGCAACGACGCAGTGACCGCCTGGTGCACGATCGCCTCCCGCGAGTACCGATGCAGGATCTCCGCGAGCCGCTCCTGCGGCGACCAACGCTCCCCCGCCGGGGACGATGTCAAGTCCGCCCACGCCAACACGTCGGCTACCCACTCGGGCGGAGAGGTGAACTCCGCCTCGAAGCACGAGTGCAGGCCACGCAGTCGGGCCTCTTGCTCGGCGGTGGTGTGCCAGGCGACCAACCGGCACACCTCAGCAGACCACCCCCGGTCATGAAGGTAACGGGCGCCGTCAAGCGGATGGAAGCCGACCGCAGCCAAATCGCCGCAATAACCGACATCGTGCAACCACGCCGCCGGCACCAACGCCGAGCGCCACGGCTCAGGAAGCAAGCCCTGCGCTAGGCGAGCTTGGTCAGCAACACGCCAGGTGTGTGCCAGACGGGTGCCAACGTCTAGGAGAAGCGACCTCGCCAAGCTTTCGGCCGCCGCGACATCGAAGGCGCCGCTCCGGTCGGCTGTGGCTCCCCCAGACAGCACCCCTCCTGCGGCGGCGGTAGGGCTTCGCACTGCAGCGACGTTAGTCACCGATCGTTCCCGTCCAATTCGAGCGCTCCGCTGCGACCCGTGTGACGCCGGCCGGCTGGTCACATCGTTCGATCGGCGTGACGCTCGGCGGTTAGCTTCGCCAGTCTCCGTACCTCGCCGACGTTCGATCCGAGCAAAGCGGCTGCCATCTCCTGGCCGACCCCAGCCGCCATGGCGGCCACCGCGTCGTGGACGGCCGCTTCCGCGGCGGCAACAAGTTGGTCTTGTTGGGCAAGTACCTCCTTGCGTTTCGCTACCGTGGCCTGGAGTCGGTCGTGCGCTCTGGTGTGTGCAGCGTTGAGCTGAACCAGCAGCTTCTGACACTCCTTCACCGACAGCCGGGTCGTTGCCACCTCACCTCCGTTCGAGGCGCGCCCGACTGGCCGCCTCTTGAGTAGGGTCACTTGACCGCCAGGGGTGTCCACTGGGGCTCGGTGCCTCCCGATGGATGAGGTCACCTCAGCCTCGACGATGTTGTTGATGCGGTCCTGCGCATCGTCTACCGCCACCTTGTCGATGCGTTCGGTGAACCTGCCACCAGGTCGGCACCGGTGGCTGCCTTCGCCGATCGCATCTACTCGGCACGCGGGAGTGACGGGCGCCCTACATCGTCGATGAGCAGCGCCGGCTCTTGGCTGTCCGCCAGAGCCGGCACCGGGTCACCATCTGCCGCTCACTCCAGGAGTGGTATCTCGAAGGATCCCGCGAGTCATCCTTCCTGGCGGAAGACCTCGTCGGCAGAGAAGCTGGCTCGGCGGTCAGGCCCACACGTTCGTTGCCACAGGGTAAGTGCCCGCAAAGTGCGTCGGCACCCAACCCGGGACCAAGCAAGGGAGTCGTGCGAGGCCTCGGGGAGATATGGCTCTCTTCTCCTCACGATCTAACGGGAGGCGTGGAGTCGCGACTACAGCGAGAGGCCAGCCAGGAACTCGCCGAGGTCCTGGTAACCGAGCGCCCGCCCTAGGCGCGCGAGGTTGATGATGGCCACGTTCCTCTCGCCTCGTTCGATCCCACCGACGTAGTTGAGGTGGACGCCCGCCCGGTCGGCCAGCACTTGTCTGGAGAAACCTAATTCCTCCCGGCGCTGGCGGACCCGACTGCCGAGTGCCCGCAGGAGTTCAAGTTGGTTGTCGGTGGTCATCGGGCCGCCCCGGACCACACACTATAGGTGTGATATACTATGAGTGTCAGACGGGCCGGGAGCACCGAGTCATCCTAGAAAGAGGTTGCCATGACGGACGGGACCGAGGGCATCGACAACGTGGATGCCCGGCTTCGGAGGGTCGAGGCGGCCCTGGCTGAGATGCGGACCGAGGTTCGTACCGAGCGCGTCCGCGTGGTTGACCGGACAGGCCGGGATCGGATCGTGGGCGAGGTCACCGGCGACACCGCCGAGCTGCGGGTGTTGGTGCCCGGTACCGCTCCGGGCTACAGCACCCGCGTCGCCCTGTTCGCCACACCGGCCGGGTCCCCGGACACCATCGGGGACCCCAAACCGTTCCTCGGACTGGGGATCATGGTCAACGGTCAGCTGGATAGCGGCATCTACTCCACGATGTAGCTGGAGAATGCCGCAACGAGGGCGGGGACCTCTCATGGCCACACGTGAGGACTACTCATGGCCACACGTGAGGACTACTCATGGCCACACGTGAGGACCTCTTCATGGCCACGGACACGCGCGCTTTCGTCCACGCCTCGAGACCCCCATCGCCAGCAACCTCACGGACACCCCGCCTCCGTCCACCCCTGGAACGCAGCCGACTACCGACCTGTCGAGGCTTATCCCCACAAGGACCCCATCAGGCTTCACACGATGGGCATTCGAGGTATACACAGCTCGGGCCGGTATGGCGAGAGGCTCCTGGCAACGTCGCAACCAGAAGGGCATGGACCCCCCTCAACGAGCAGCGACAGTGGGGGCAGGCCGGTGATCTCGATGCGGCGGATCAGCCTCGGCGGCGGTTTCCGCTACCTCATGGAGTCCGTTGCCGTCGGTGACGGCACGGCCGACCGGTCCAACGGTCTCGCCCGCTACTACGCCGAGTCCGGCACCCCGCCCGGGATCTTCCTCGGTGCCGGACTGACCGGCTTGGACGGCGATCGAGGCGTCGCACGGGGCTCCATCGTGACCGAGGAGCATCTGCGGAACATGCTGGGAGCGTGCTGTGATCCGGTGACCGGCGGGCCGGTCGGGCGCACCCCCAACGCATCTTCCAAGCTCGCGCCAGTCGCAGGGTTCGACCTCACTTTCAGCCCCTCCAAGTCGATCTCGGTGGCGTGGGCGCTCGCCGACGAGGGCACCAAAGCCGCTATCTACGAGTGCCACCGGCGAGCGGTCGACTACGTGCTTACCTACGCCGAGCGGACGGTGCTCCGCTCCCGTAGCGGCACCAACGGGATCGTCGAGGAGGACATCGACGGGGCGGTCGCCGCTGCGTTCACCCACTGGGACTCCCGGGGCGGCGACCCCCAACTCCACGACCATCTCGTCGTGTGGAACCGGGCCCGTTCCACCTCTGACGGCAAGTGGCGCACCCTCGACAGCCGCACCCTTTTCCACGCCCGTTCGACGCTGTCGGCGATGCACCAGGGCGTCCTGTCGGACTTGTTGACCGAGGCACTGGGCGTCGGCTGGGATGCCCGGACCCGACGTCACTCAGACCGTCCCCGCTGGGAAATCGCCGGTGTGCCCGAGCAGCTGCTTCGAGAGTTCTCGCAGCGCGCCGAGCAGATCGAGGCCCACAAGGACGACTTGATCGCCGCCTTCGTCGGCCACCACGGACGCCACCCGACCGGCGTAGAGATCCTGCGGCTCCGCCAACAGGCGACCCTCGCTACGAGACCGGCCAAGACCCATCGGAGCCTGGCCGAGATGACCGACCAGTGGCGACATCGGGCTGACAGCCACCTGGGTGGCATGGACGAGCAGGTGGCCTGGGTGACTTCGCTCGAGGACCGCAATGACCTTCCGCTCCTGCGCTCCGACGACCTGGCCGGTCCGATCCTTGACGACGCCGGCAGAGCCGTGATCGCTGCTGTCGGCGAGCGGCGCGCCACGTTCCGACGGGACAACCTTCTCGACGACGCGCACCGTCTACTGCACGGAGTCCGCTTCGCCAGCCCCGACGACCGTATCGCAGTCGCCGAGCGAATCGCCGATCTTGCGGTCGACCGTTCCCTCGCCCTGACGCCTGCCTCACCGCACCACACGCCCGCCCGGTACGTCCGGGCCGACGGGTCGTCGCGACTCCACTCCACCAGCCGCAAGCTGTTCACCACCCACACACTCCTCGAGGCGGAACGACGTCTGCTCGAAGCCGGCCGCTGCCTCGGCGCACCCGTGGTCGACGTCGCCACGGTTGCGGAGGTCGTCGAACGCCCACTGTCGACCACCGGTCGCATCCTGTCGGTCGACCAGGCGCTCGCCGTCGAGAAGATCGCCACCTCCGGACGGTGTCTCGATGTCCTCGTCGGGCCGGCCGGGACTGGCAAGTCGACGACCTTGGCCGGTCTGCGAACCGCCTGGGAGGCTGTCCACGGCGCCGGGTCTGTGGTCGGCCTCGCCCCTTCCGCCGGGGCCGCCGAGGTCCTCGCCGACGAGTTGCAGCTTGAAACCGAGAACACCGCCAAGTGGCTCGCCGAGCATCGCAAGCTCCCGGCTCTCACCTTCGAGAGGGAACGGCTCTGCTCTCAACTCAGCCGACCTCGGCGGGGACGTCAGGCATCCTTGGAGCGGGTCAAGGAGCGTCTTGCGACTGTGGACGCGGAGATCGCCAGCTGGCAGTTGCGACCCGATCAGATGGTGATAGTCGACGAGGCGAGTCTTGCCGGGACCTTCGCCCTCGACGAGCTCGTCGCAGCCGCGACCGACGCCCATGCGAAGGTGCTCCTCGTCGGGGACTGGGCACAACTGTCCGCTGTCGACGCTGGCGGTGCGTTCGGTCTGATCGCCCGTGACCGGAAGGACATGGCCCCGGAGCTGTCCGACGTGCGCCGCTTCACCGCAGCATGGGAGAAGGCCGCCAGCGTCGAGCTGCGCCTTGGCCGGGCAGTCGCGATCGACGCCTATCGAGCCCACGGCCGGGTGGTCGGCGGTCCCCGCGATGACCTCCTCGACGCTGTGTACGCCGCGTGGCGGGCCGACACGGAGGCGGGCCGTTCAAGTCTCATGATCGCAGGCGACGCCGCCACGGTGGCCGACCTGAACCGGCGGGCCCGGGCCGGCCGAGTCGCCGCCGGTGACGTCGTCGCAGACGGCGTCCAGGTGGCCGGCGGACAGACCGCCGGGGTCGGCGACGAGGTAATCACCCGACAGAACAACCGCCTCCTAGCCGCTGGCCGGCGATGGGTCAAGAACGGTGACCACTGGATCGTCACCGCCACGAACACCGACGGCAGCATGGCCGTCCGGCGAGCTGCCGGCAGCGCCGAGACGGTCCTTCCTGCTGGCTATGTCGCCGACCACGTCGAACTCGGCTACGCCTCCACTGCCTATCGGGCGCAGGGCCGTACCGTCGACACCGCGCACGTCGTCGTGTCGCCGACA
>JAKBBA010000252.1 GCA_021808665.1 Actinomycetes bacterium | reverse complement strand
TATTGTCGAGTGCCTCAACGGCCGGCCGAAGCACGACGCGGTCACAAACAGGTTCCTGAAGACCTGCGATATCACCGAGGACCTCCCCGAACACCTCGCTCGCCGAGCCGGCGCGCTACGCGCCTCTGCGCAGCGAGGATCGGCCGTCGATGCCCTGGTCGTCGCCATGGCCGAGCCGGGCGGATCTGTCCTCACTGGCGGCACCGTTGATCTCCGGGCGCTGGCAGCCCACGCGGACGACGTGACCGTCGTCCATGCATGAATCGTGTCGGGGGGAACGTCGCAGCCGAAGCCACATCGGACGTGCCTCCGCCGGTGGCGGCCACCTACATTGCCTGGTCAACGGCCCACCGGAGGAGAGGCCTTCGACGCCGGACCCCGTCTGACCCACGGCTCGACGAGGGATGCCGCTCGAGACAGCGTACCATAAATGCTACGCTGTCTCGCAGAGCAACCTATGGAGACGTCATGACCGCCACCCCAAGCACCTTCTGGGACGACCTTACCCAGGACCTTCAGGACCCTGAGTTCCTCCGCGACTACGTCCGCGAGTCGATCCGCATTGCCACCATCGATCAACTCGTCAACGCTCTGGACGAGGCGAGGGAAGCCGCCCACCTCTCCAAGGCGGAGCTTGCCCGGGCGATCGGTGCCGAGCCGGCGGTCGTGCGGCGCCTCTTCTCCGCCGGCCACGTGAACCCAACCCTTGGCACCTTGGCCGAGGTGGCCGCCGCCCTTGGGATGCGGGTCACCCTGGAAGCGCTTCCCGCTGAGGAGCGCGCGCGGGTGACCCAGCCCCTCCTGGAGGGCCGGTCAGCAGACCCCAAGGCCCTCGCCGAGCACGTCACCGCCATGCGCCAGCGGCCCGGGCGAGTCCTCGCCTCCTGACCCGTCAGCAGACGGATCGCGGATTGCGACCGAGGTACTCGTCCCCGAGGGCGCGGACCGCGGCGTAGTCTGCTGAGATCAGCTCTGTCCGGAACGGCTTGTCGAGGCCGGCAATCACGACGAGCAGCGGCTTGTCCACCTGACGGTTCGTCGCCTCGTAGTCGAGGCGGCAGTAGAGGCGGTAATGGTGGCGCTTGGGGCCGTCTACACGGACCTCGAACCAGCCCGTCATGTTGCCCTTCATCGCCTCCCAATAGCCACCTCCGGCGTACCGCTTCGGTGGCGCTTCGGCCACGGCAACCAGCACCGCGCGCATCGTGGCGCGGACCTTCGTCGGGCAGCCGTTCAGGAAGTCCCGACCGGGTGCCGTCTCGGCGGCGTCGTCGTCCGGGTGCCGCCGGAAGTACACGACGTCGTGGGCGTCGTCCGACGATGGCCCGGTCTTGACCTTGGGGGCGGGACAACGTGGCGTCTGCCATTGGCGCGACCGCTTGTCCGGGCTCATGGCTGGCGATCGTAGAGCGGAGGCCCCGATCCGGCTCGGGACCGCTTACGCTCCCAGCCGGTCAACGCCGCACTGCGCGTAGTCCAGCGCCTGTTCGGGGAGACGACGAACAGGGCGACGCCGGTGCCGACCCGAAAGGCCAGCGAGGTCACAGGGGGCGCATCCCGCCCGCCGCCGAAGGGACTGGCTCCACTCAATAGACACCCAGTGCCCATTTGCGCTGGCGGCGAGCCGACACCGCCCCAGCGAAACACCGTTCCCTATCGACGGATATAACCCTTAGCAAGACTCACCATCTCCGGCAAAAGATGCCGCCCGAACGGCGCTGCAGGACGCTGCTGAGGCGCGAGCGCAGAATCACGCCCCTCGAGCCGTCGACCGGCGCGGAGCGGACGCTCCGAACCGATCTGCGCGCGGCCGCGGGCCCTGAAGCGCATTTCTGTTTCGCTCCGGTTGTGCGGGAGGTTGCCAATCAGGGACCAGGACGAGAGGAGCGGTGCTCTGCTACCGTCCGCCACGCTGGAACGATCGGTCCGGCGCCACCCTATGGCGCTCGTCGCCGGGTCAGCTCAGGAAAGAGGCCCTTGGTGGTCACCTTGCCCTTGGCCGCGAGTGCGCTGTGCAGGCCGAGCACGGCCGTGGTTTGGACGGTGGCCGCCGCGACAAGGCCCCGGCTGGCCAGGAAGTCGAGTGCGATGACACATCCGGGGCCGAGTGTTGAGCGCATCACTGGTTGGCCATCAGGCGTGGGGTGTTGGCAACGCTGATTGTGCATGTCGTTGTGGGGGTGCGGGAGGATTTGGGGTCCTGTAGACGCGAAGAACCCCGCCCCTGTCGAGTTGGCACTGGTCGAGGGCGGGGTCCAGAGGCGGTGTTCGCCTGTGGCCATCGTGGCTTGCCCAGTCGATGTCGATGTGTATGCCGGTGGTGAGGCGCTGGTGGTTCCCTCGTCCGGTCTGATCGGGGTCCGGCAGGCCCAGCACCGCCCCCCGCCGAGGCGTAGGTGTCCCACCGCGCCGTCGATCGTTGCGCTCTCGAGCAGTTCGATGAGCTCCTCGCTCAACAGCACATCATCGACGTTGCCGCTTGTCACGGTCAGTTGGCGCGGATGCGCAACGGGTGATGTTCCTGGTGGCGTTCATGGTAGCGTCACCGTAATGATGCTCGGTAGTAGGAGGTCGGCGATGCCCCGAACGACAGCGAGCGAGGCGCACGAACGGTCGGTGACCTTCGAGGTCAAAGACGTGGCCCGCTACCTCCAAGAAGCTCTCGGCCAGAAGCTGGTCGCCTACATGGCCGACGTGAGCGACCCAAAACGGGTGGGCCGCTGGGCGCAGGGAGCCCAGACGCCACGCGACGAGGCCGAGCGGCGACTGCGGGCCGCGTTCCAGGTCTTCCATCTGCTCCTCGCCGAGGACACTTCCCACGTCATCCGGGCGTGGTTCATCGGCATGAACCCGCAACTCGATGACGACTCCCCAGCCGAAGCCATCCACGACGGGCGTCTCAAAGAGGCGCTGGCAGCCGCGAAGGCTTTCGTCGCCGGCGGGTGAGACCGTGAGCACCGCACCTGCGGTCGTTCCCGCTCCCAGCGAAGGACTGTGGCGGGTGGCGCGAGGCGACCACCCGTTGGCGCCTCCGCCCTCGGTGCATGGCCTGCCTACGGCGGGAGCGAACCGCTTCGATCCCCTCACCTTCGATGTCGGCGTGTTGTACTTCGGCACCGATCTCGAATCCTGCTTCGGCGAGACCCTGGCGCGCTTCCGTCCCAGCCTGAAGGTCCTGTCGATCGTCGCCGACGAGTGGCGGGAGCTGGGTTTCATGGAAGCCGGCACCGTCGCCGCCGACTGGCGGCAGCGGCGAAGCGCCGTCCACGTTCGGCTACCGACCACCGCTCGGTTCTTGGACGTCGAGTCCCCCGTCACTCACCAGTACCTACGCAATCAGCTCGCCCTCGGGCTGTCCGCGCTCGGCCTTGACGATCTCGACGTCGCCGCTGTGCGCGGCCCGGACCGCCGAGTAACTCGCCTCATCGCCGACTGGACCTACATGGCCGAGAACCACGGGCAGCCCCAATACGCCGGGATCCGCTACGAGTCCCGCCTCCGCTCCGGCTGGGAGTGCTGGGCGCTCTTCGACGACGAGGACCTACAACTCGAGGTCCTAGAGACACTGCCGCTCACGGTCGACATACCGGCGCTGCAAGAGGTGGCCCGCCTCTTTGAGCTGCGAGTCTTCTGATCGACCCAGGCCAAAGCCGGCCCACCTCCTGGCGCGCGCCGCTGTCGCGCTCCGGCAGTTTCGGAGATAGCCGGGACCACGAGAGCTACGGCGCGCTCACCGACCGACCGACCGCCTGCTGGGCGGAGACCCACAGGGCCACCGCGCGCCCTCCCGGCGCCCGGTGTATGGTCAGCTCAGGATCCGTATCCCGACCGGGATATGGTCGCAATCACTACTTGCGGTACCAGCCCGCTACCGTGTCGCAGCTCCTGGCCAGCGCAACGTAGTGCTCACTTCATACAGTCGACGTGGCGGTCTGGCCGGCGATGGTCGGCGTCATCGGGCGGACTTGCCAGTGGGGTTCGGCGTTCTTCTACTCGTGAACTTGGACGGCGAGGTGTTCGAGCGCCAAGGCTGCCTGCAGCTTCGGCGACTCGGTCTTGAGGAAGACGTCGGCGCGGAGATAGCTCGCTGCTGCGAGGGCCTCCATGCCCAAGACGTTCAACGA
>JAKBBA010000251.1 GCA_021808665.1 Actinomycetes bacterium | reverse complement strand
CGCCCGCTTGTATGCGGCCTACCTGGCGATACGCCCCCAGGCCGCAGCCGGAGTGGACGGGGTGACGTGGGCTGCCTACGGGGTGGGCTTGGAGGATCGTCTCCTGGACCTACACCGTCGGGTGCAGGGTGGCAGCTACCGGGCGAAGCCGTCTCGGAGGGTGTACATCCCGAAGGCAGACGGGCGGCTCCGGCCGCTCGGTATCGCCTCGCTGGAGGACAAGATCGTTCAGCGGGCTGTCGTTGGGGTGCTCAACGCCGTCTACGAGGTGGACTTCCTCGGCTTCTCCTACGGGTTCCGGCCAGGGCGCGGCCCTCACGATGCGTTGGACGCGCTGGCAACCGGAATCCTGCGGCAGAAGGTGAACTGGGTGCTCGACGCGGACCTCCGCGACTTCTTCTCCACGCTCGATCAAGCGTGGCTGATCAAGTTTGTCGAGCATCGCATTGCGGACAAGCGGGTCCTGCGTCTCATCCGGCAGTGGTTGAGCGCAGGGGTCATCGAGGACGGGAACTGGTCGGAGACACTTGAGGGTGCACCGCAGGGGGCGTCGGCCTCGCCGCTGCTCGCCAACGTGTACCTCCACTACGTGTTCGACCGGTGGGTCCGGCAATGGAGGCGTCGGCACGCCCGAGGCGACATGATCGTCACGAGGTTCGCGGATGACTTCATAGTCGGGTTCGAGCATGAAGGCGATGCCAAGCAGTTCCTCCACGACCTCCGGGAGCGACTCTCGAAGTTCAACCTGGAACTGCATCCTGACAAGACCCGGCTGGTCGAGTTCGGACGCTACGCGGCCGAACGAAGGGCACGTCGGGGAGTCGGGAAGCCGAAAACGTTCGACTTCTTGGGCTTCACGCACATCTGCGGGAAGGGCAAAGCCGGGCAGTTCTGGCTCAGGCGTGTCACCATCTCGAAACGGCTGCGGGCGAAGCTGAGGCAGGTCAAAGACCAGCTCAAGCGGTGCCGGCATCTTCCCATCCCCGAGCAGGGGAAGTGGCTGGCGTCGGTGGTGCGAGGTCATCTCGCCTACTACGCCGTGCCCGGCAACAGCCGGGCCATCAGCGCCTTCCGCCGCCAGGCAGGCCGGCTGTGGCTTCACGCCTTACGGCGTCGCAGCCAGCGCCACCGCGTGACCTGGAAGCGGATGGAACGCCTCCTCGCTCGATGGACCCCGCCGTCTCGCATCTTGCATCCCTATCCCGAGGCGCGCTTCGACGCCAAGACCCGAGGCAGGAGCCCAGTGCGGTAGTTCCGCACGCTGGGATCTGTGCGGGGGGCCGCCCGAAAGGGCGGTCCCTACCGCAATTGAGGTCCTGCAGGTCGCCCCCTCCACCTACTACGACTCCAAGTCCCGCCCTCGATCAGCCCGGGCGGTTCGTGACGCGGTGTTGATCCCGATCCTGGTGGCGATCTGGACCCACAACTACTCGGTGTACGGGCGGCGGAAGCTTACCAAAGCGGCCCGTAAGGCCGGCCATGACGTCGGCCGCGACCAGGTGGCCCGGCTGATGGCCGTCGCTGGGATCCGCGGCGCCAGTAGGGCCAAGAAGCGCTTCACCACCAAGGCCGATCCCGCCGCGCTGCGGGCACCGGACCTGGTGAAACGCAACTTCGTCGCCACCGGGCCCGACCAGCTGTGGGTCGCGGATTTCACGTACTGCTCGACGTGGTCAGGCATCGTGTACGTGGCCTTCGTCATCGACGTGTTCTCCCGACGGATCGTGGGCTGGAAGACGGCCCGTTCGATGACAGCCCACCTGGTGATCGACGCGTTGAACATGGCCGCCTGGACCCGCCGCCACCGCGCCCTGGACGGTCTTGTATGCCACTCGGACGCGGGAAGCCAATACACCTCGATCGCCTACACCGACCGCCTCGACGACATCGGCGCCGCCCCATCTATCGGCACTATCGCTGATAGCTACGACAATGCGATGGCGGAGTCGGTGAACGCCTTGTTCAAGACCGAGCTGTATCGCAACCCGGCGGTCCTAGGCCGTGTCGGTGGACATTGGACCGGCCTGGACGACCTCGAGGTCGAGACCTGCGGGTGGGTGTCGTGGTTCAACACCGAGCGCATCCACGGCGAGCTCGATGACCTCACCCCGGCCGAGGCTGAGGCCGCCTGGCAGCAAGCTCAAGGCTGCCCCGATGCTGCCTGAACCCCGTCCGTTACGATAGCGTTACGACCGTGATGGAGTCGTGTCTGCGGTGTGGCGCCAGCTTCGCTGCCTCCGGGCGGCGCCGCTTCTGCTCCGACGCGTGCAAGCAGGCAGCCTGGCGTGCCCGCCACGCCCAACCGGCGACCACCACACCCGCCGTCGCCGGTCGCAACTCGACGGTCTATGAGTGCCCGAACTGTGAGCAGCGCTACCTCGGCGTGCAACGATGCGACGACTGCAGGACCTTCTGTCGACGGATAGGGCCGGGCGGCCCGTGCCCCCACTGCGACGAGCCAGTCGCTCACGCCGACCTGAACAGCTGAACCTCTTCCCACCCCCTTCACAGCAGACCCCCCGTGAGGCATAATCGCGCCCGGCCCGACCCAACCGGGCAGGCCGAAAACCAACCGGAAAAGCCTCCAACAAACCCAGGCCGAATCAGGGCTCAGTGCCTACCTACGCCAGGCCGGGGCCTACCAAGCGACGAACATCGCAATCGGCATGCTGATCGTTCTGGACCTCACCGCAGATCAGCTCCCGGACCATATGCGAGACCACGTCTGGGTCGATCTTGTTCCTCCCAGCGAAGCCGGGGGTACCAATCGCCATATCGCAGTGATCCGAATTCCCGGCAACAGGGCCGCGCCATCCCGACTGTCGCGCTGACCATCGCCGAGCCCGTCAGTCTGGTCGGGGGCCGTTGCGGATGACCGGGTCGATACGTCGTGTCAGCTTCCCCCGACCGCCAACACCCAGGGGTGTTCCACGTGATGGGACGGCTCTACACCGAGCGAGGCGATTACCCGGGAAGGTCCGCAGCTCTGCGGAGCACGCTTGCCTTCATCCAGAGAGTTTCTGGGGACACCCCAGGCCCGGTCGCTTCCGTTGAGTAGGCACCCGCGCTGGTGCTGCATATGCACGGCCCGTCTGCCAGCCGATTCGTCGGGGTCGGGGCCCGAAGGTCAGCGATGCCCCCGCCACTGTGCGAACTCTCGGCCGCACCGTTACGAACGTGACGACGGTGCGACCGAGGAAGTTCCAATAGCTGCGACCGGCCTCTCACGCGGCGGCCGGGTGTCGATGTGCATGCGACCAGGTCCTTTGTAAGCCTTGTCGCATGGTCAACAGATACGCGTGGACCGGGACGATCTATCCGGATGCCGGTCGTCCAGCGACTTCCGAGCGGGACCTCAGGGCGGACGTGGCTTCGGTCGGTCGAATGTGGGTGGACGCTGCCTACGACGATCTCCGCCGAGCGGGCCCGGATCGCGCTGAGCAGATACGTCGCATCCTCGATAGCTACGTCATCCCCTGGTTCAGTCCGCAGACGAGCACGGTCGGCGACATCAGCTACTTCATGGTGCACGAGTGGCTGCTCAACCTCGTTGGCCGTGGAGAGGGTATGACCGACGGCTCTCGTTGGGTGCCAGCGGTCTACGAGGGGTCCCGAATCGGCGGCGAGCTCTCGCTTCGAGAGGTGGCAGCAATGGGTGAGGTGAGCCTGGCCACGGCCCGACGACGTTGGCGCGACGGCGAGCTCACCGGCGCGTACCGTGACGCGCATGGACACGTCCGTGTGCCGGAGCCGGCGGCGGCTGCACTACGCAGAGCGAAACCGAACCGGCCGGTAGGGCTTGCCCAGTCGGTCGTTGTCGACGCCCTGTGGGTGCTTCGCCGGGTCCTGGCGTTCTCCCGGGCGAACGGGTTGGTGCCACCCGGCTTCGATCCCACTGAGGGCTTGGTGGCGCCGGCACCTGACCCTGCGGTTGCTCGCGCGCGACGCCCGACGTCCCAACCGCGTCCGCTGAACTTTCCGGAGTGCGCGCGGATCGCTGCGCATCTTCATCCGATCCATCAGCTGGTGCTGTGGCTGCAGCGCGTGATGGGACTCCGAATCTCCGAGGCGTTCGGCCTCCTGGTCGACGATGTCGTCGACCTCGGGGACTCCGGACTGCTGCTCGTGC
>JAKBBA010000250.1 GCA_021808665.1 Actinomycetes bacterium | reverse complement strand
TGCGATGGTGAGCGGGGCGGGCAGCGCACAGCCAGTGGCCGGGTGTGGGAGCTGTTCGTGCCGGCGGTGACCGTCGATGACCTGTTGGTCCTCCCCAAGGTGGACCCGCCCGACCCGGGCGCAGTCGAGCGGCCCGTCGTGTCTGTTACCACCGCCCCGTCAGGGGTGGAAGGCGAGGGCTTCCCCGTCTACCGGGCTTTCGCCGGGGTGGCGATGGCGGGGATCGACCCGTTCGTGCACATGGACCAGATGGGCGAGGTGGACTACGCCCCCGGCGAGCCGAAAGGCACCCCGTGGCATCCCCACCGCGGTTTCGAGACGGTCACCTACATAATCGACGGCGTCTTTGACCACCAGGACTCAAACGGTGGCGGCGGGCGGATCACCAACGGCGACACCCAATGGATGACCGCCGGTGCCGGCATCCTGCATATCGAGGCGCCGCCTGAGTTCCTGGTCGCCTCGGGCGGCCTGTTCCACGGCATCCAGCTGTGGGTCAACCTCCCGGCCGCCGAGAAATGGAACCCGCCCCGCTACCAGGACCTGCGCGCAAGCACCGCCGCGCTGCTCTCCTCACCCGACGGCGGGCGTTGGTGCGCGTCATCGCCGGTGAGATCGCCGGCCACAAAGGCCCCGGCACGACCTACACGCCGATCACCCTGCTTCATGCGACCCTCAGCCCCGGGTCAGAGCTGGTCCTGCCGTGGCGTGCTGACTTCAACGCGCTGGTGTACGTGCTGGCCGGGCGCTCAGTCACGGGCCTCGAGCGCCGCCCTGCGGCCGATCACCAGCTGGTGGTGTTCGGGCCCGGCGACACGCTGCGGATCGGCGGCGACCCCCGCCAGGAGAGCCGTCACCCCAACCTCGAGGTCGTTGTGCTCGGCGGCCAGCTGATCGGGGAGCCGGTCGTCCACTACGGCCCGTTCGTCATGAACACCCGCGCCGAGATTGCTCAGGCATTCGAGGACTACCAGGCGGGCCGGCTCGGACAGGTCCCAGCCACCGAACTGCCGCACCGCCATCCCGGCGACATCGACCTAGAACACCCCGACCTGGACCACCCTGACGAATACGGGGACGAACGTGGCTGAACACTGTGAGCATCTCGAAACGTTGCAGATCGCGGACTTCCCTCCACCGCGCACTGAAGGTTGCGAGGAGTGCACGGCCGAAGGGACCCGCTGGGTGGCGTTACGCGAATGCCTCGAATGCGGCCACGTCGGTTGCTGTGACTCCTCGCCCGGCACGCACGCCACCAAGCACTACCGCAACACGAACCATCCAGTCATGCGTTCGGTCATGCCCGGCGACACGTGGAGCTGGTGCTACATTCACGAGCTGACAGGCCAGCTGGCATGAGGGCCCGCGACGGGGACGGGAGCGGGGTTTAAGGCGAATGGCCACTACCATCGTCGTGTTCGGTGCGGGTGGCCGGCTCGGCCGGCGCGTCAGCGCAGAGGCGGCCGCCCGTGGCCACCACGTGATCGGGGTCATCCATAGCGCACCGTCGGCACCACCCGGCAAAGGTGTCGAGACGGTCGAGGGCGACGTCACCGATCCTGCCACCGTCCGCCGTCTCGCGGAGCAGGCTGACGTGTTCGTCGTCACCGTTGGCGGCCCCGACAAGTCCTTGTACATCGACGTGGCCCGCACCATGGTGGCCGTAGCAGAGGAGATGGGCGAGCGGGCCCCCCGGATCATCCACAGCGGTGGCGGGGGCAGCCTCCTCGCCCCGGACGGCACCCGCTTTGTCGACACCGAGGGATTCCCTGAGGTCGTGCGGCCCGAGGCGCTCGGACAGGCCGCCGCCCTCGACTACTACCGTACGACGAGCGGTGTCGACTGGGTGTACATGTCGCCACCGCCGGGCAACTTCGAGCCGGGCACGCGCACCGGCCACTACCGCACGGGCACTGACCGCCCGGTCGTCGACACTGACGGCGGGTTCGGGATCTCCTACGAGGACTACGCCGTCGCGCTCGTGGACGAGATCGACCACCCCCGCCATCATCGGCAGCGCTTCACCGTCGGATACTGAAAGAATCGCCCCCTGGTCGCGAGAAGCCCGCCGCGATGGTGTGCTCCGATGCCTGCGGACCCAGCCGCCGTCACCGCCCTCTCGGACAAGTGATGGGCAGCATCGGGCGACCGGTCGGATGCATTTAGAGGTTCGTCTGCTTGGGGCATGGCAGAGTGGCCTCGGGATACGAGCGGCGCCACTGTCGGAGGCCATGGTTGGGCACTGGGCACCGGACGTCCAGCAGGTCATGGACAGTGATCCGTAGCCGTAGCAATCGATCAAAACAGCAGCACGGTCGCATTGTCGGCATCTGCGAGGGCAGCGAGGTGGAACAGAGGGATGAAGTTGTCGGGGGGTCGGTACGGCACGCTCGAAGTCGCCATGCCCGGCGGCCGTCAGGACGTCGTCGGGGCGCCCGGTCATGACGTGGCGGATGGCGGTGCGGGAAATCCCAGCCGTAGAAGTCGTGGATCGTGCGAGGCCGAGCCATCGCGGTCACGGCGGTCGCGTTGGCGTACCAGTGCGCCGACAAGACCAGCACCGCTTTCGGGCGCTCGATGCTCGCGCCATAGCTCGGCCAGGCATCGACTGTGGTCGCGGCGGGAGTCAGCGTACCCACGGCGGGGGTCCAGCCTCTGTGCGTGGAAGGCTTGAGTTCACGTGGCCGAAGCGGTCTGCGGCGGCTATCCAATCGGCGTGCGCTCGAGTGATTTCCTCCCGGGTGCGGGCCACGTAGTTCCACCACATGAGCACCGGTTCGTCGAAGGGGATGCCCCCGAGCAAAAGTAACCGCGTCGGCGCATTGGCGTGCAGCGAAAGCTCGCCTCTGCCGATTCCCACATAGGCGAGACGGCCCGGCTCGATGGCCAACCCATCGACGTTGACGGCTCCGGTGAGTACGACCAGCGCGTGCTCGTAGTCGACCCGTAGCGGCACAGTCGTCGTGCCGGGACGGAGAGCGAGGTCGACGCCGACGTGATCGGTGTCGCGCCGGGCGGGTGATATGACGCCGCCCAGCTCGCCGATCAGCACGGTCACCTCCGCAGCGCCGAGATCGCACGTCTCCAGCAAGGCGTGGTGCTCAAACGCCGCCGGGCCGTCCCTGGTGGCCGACGGTTGGGCGATCCAAAGCTGAGCGGGCAGGATCGCCTCCCACAGCGTCCGGGTAGGGTTCGTGGTGCGCAGCACGATCGCAACTTCCCTTCTCTCACAAGGGTTTATGCCATCGTGTTCGCACTCGGCCCCCAACGCAATGACCCTCGCCACCTAAAAGCCGAGGTCACAACCATTTTTCACATCGACTTTTTCGGGGCGAAGTAGATAGTCGGGAGGCTGTCGGAGAAGGACCTGGCGAAGCGAAATCTAGGGCTCGTGCTCACAGCGACACTCCAAGGTCCTCCACGGTCCTCGCGTCAGACTAAACGCGCGCTCACGGCTGCAAGGAAAACGGCGACGACCACACCCGACAGCCACCACAACCATTTCATTGTTCCCAGGGTGACCGCCAGATCATGTCGACTAAAACGAGTGTGGCTGCCCCGGTTCCGGACCTGCCTGTGATGTGAGATGTCTGTCGGCGATGCAGTGCCGTGTTTCCCAGGGACGGTTTGCGCCGTGACTGTAGACACAGCCAATGGTGCGTCGTATAGTTGGAAGCGAGAGTTCGAGAGCCTTGACGACCGGAGGGCGAATGAGGACGCCTCACCTGAAGCGGCTGCTTTTCAGTGTCGGCCACGGCCCTGCTTTTCGTCGTAACGCCTGGAAGGGCTGAGGCGATACAGGGCGGCCAGCAGGCCGCTAACGCGTACGGCTTCGACCGCTGCGGGAGTTCGGCGTATCTTCCTTCGGTGTCAACCATGCAGCCGTGGTGGAATAACTCCAATCTATGGTGGTAATACGACTTGGAGACGGCCGGTAACGGTACTTGTCAGAGCGCGGTCGACTCGTTTGTCCAGGGATGGGTCAATCAGATGTACGCGAACGGGATCACCCCGGGCGTGTACGGGTCGGTGTGCGGTTCTAACCTTCAGGCGCTCACGTCGTTGAGCCCGCCCCCGTGGTATATCTGGGGTGCCGACTCGAATGGTAACCCGAACACGACCGACCTGTTGGCCGGTGGG
>JAKBBA010000249.1 GCA_021808665.1 Actinomycetes bacterium | reverse complement strand
CGTGACGGGTTGGGCGATGTTGGTGGTCGGATCCCCTCGCCGATGAGGTGGCGGATCGGGTCAGCGGGGGCTGGGTGCAGTTGGCTGAGCGGTGTCACCAGCGAGGAGGCGCGCTGTGTGGGTCCGGGCCGAGCGGCGCTGCGCCGGGAGGGTTGCGGCGAGCACTGGGATCAGCACGGCTGCGACGGCGAGATGCATGCAGGCGAGGGCGACGCGTTGGGTGATCGTGATGCCGTGCCCGGAGAAAGGCATGGAAAGCGAGACCACGGTGGCTGCGGTGGCGATGATCACCCAGGTGGCCCGTGGATGGCGGGTCGTGCGCCCGATCAGGCTGGCGACGGCCGACCCGGCGAGCGACGCCACGGCGGCGACCACGATCACGAGACCGATGGCGAGGTGGGCGGGTTGCCCGGTGGCGATGAAGGCCGGTTGTCGCAAGGCCACCCCGGCGCCAAAGCGGGCGAGGAGCCAGACGGTGACGGCGGCTCCGATCGCCCCGGCGGCGCCGGCCCCCCGGATGGCGGACGTCTTGGGCTGCGAAGAACGCACGGGCTGGGTCATGGTTTCGTCGGACATGATGGGTTTCCTTTCGCGATGGGTGATGCTTGGGGGGTCTATGTGGTGGTGTCGAGGCCCCAGCTGATGACCTCGACGGGGTGGATGCGGATGATCGCCCCGAGCGGCTCGCCGCCAGCGCCTGTGGCCTCGGTGAGGGCCTCGGCGTCGCCGGCGACCATGACCGCCCGCGGCCGCCACCGGGGCAGGACGTCGTCGATGACCAAGGTGACCTTGGGATTTTGCTGGGCGTTTCGAAACTTTCTGGTCTTGGCGAAGTCCCGCCCGCCGATGTCGATGGTGTCGAGGTCCTTGTTGTAGGACCAGCCGAGAGGGACCACGTGGGGCCGGCCGTGCGGGCCGATGGTGGCGAGCCGCCCAAGGCGACGCTCTGCCAGGTAGGAAAGCTCTGCTTCGGAGAACACGCTCACCCTTCGCCTCCCGTCCGGGTCCGCGTCCGGGCGTTGCTGCCATACCGGTACAGCAGGGCGCCGAGCGCGGCGAGGTCGACCAGGAGCGCGACGAGCGGCTCGATCTCGGCCCGTGCGCTTCGGTAGCGGGCGGCGGCCCGTCCGATTCGCCCGGGCGGCCGCTTGGCGATGGTGGCCTCTGCGTCCATCCCACTACTCCATTCTCTAGGTGATCGTTCACTAAAGAATGTTAGTAGGGCAACTGTTCTCTTGTCAACCAAAATGGTAGGCTCGGGGCTGTGGGAAACGTGGCAGAAGAACGACCCGAGGGCCTCCAGGCGTGGATGGGGCTCTGCGAGGTCGTCGACCGAGTGCGGGTCCTCATCAACCGGGACCTGCAGGCCGAGGTCGGGCTGACCCTCGCCGAGAACCTGGTGCTCTGCCAGGTGGCCATGGCCCCAGGCCACCGGCTGCGCATGGTCGAGATCTCAGATGGGCTCGGTATCGCCAAGAGCGCGGTGACCAAGACCGTCGACCGCCTGGAGCAGCGCGGACTTGTCGTACGCGAGCGCGACCCGGACGACCGCCGGACCGTCTACGGCGCTCTCAGCACCGAAGGCCACGAAGTCTTCGCCGCCGCCCGGCCGGCCTTCGTCGAGGCCGTCGAGCGGCACTTCGCCGGGCACGTCGACCGCGCCACGCTCAGCCAGCTTCTCGACCTGCCCGCGCTTGTCGCACAGTCAGCGACCGGATCAGGCGGGGGACCGAGATGACCTACCAAGCCCGGCGACCAGCGACGCCACCGAGTGCCGGCGAATCGCGGGCGTCCTCTCCAACTCGAGGAGCAGGCAGGGCGAGACTTCAAGGCCCAAGCCGTTGATGCCGATAGGCCGTGAGACGAGCGAGCAAGCAGCCAGAGAGCTCACCGCGTGACCAACGCCCATGGCAGCCCCGACCCGTTCCCCCGGGAGGAGGTGCAGGCCGCCCTCGGGCGCAGCGCGTTGGCCCGATTGCCTGATCGGCTGCGTGACCAGCTGCTTTCCGAGTCGGTGCGGGCCGAGCTGCCCAGAGGTCGCCTGCTGGAGGGCCCACCGCTGTTCCTTGTCGTGTCCGGGCTGATTCGGGTGGCACTCCAGTCTCCCGACGGGCGACGCTTCGCGGTTGCGTACCTGCGCCGCGGCGACATCGCCGGCCTCGCCCGCCTGACCGGCGGGCGCTACCCGCTCAGCTTCGAGACCGTGACCGACTGCCCACTGCTGCGCCTCGGGGAGCCGGCAGTCCAAGAGCTGCTCCAGCGCCATCCCGAAGTCGGCGCTGCGGTCGCCAGTCAGCTCAATCGCCACATCGACGACATCTTGCACGAGACCGCGCTGGCCGCGTTCGGTCATGTCCGCCGGCGGGTGCTGCGCCGGGGGCGCTGATCGCGTTGCTGACCGGCAATCGCTCGCCGCCGTCGCTCGCCGCTGATGCTGGTCGCTGCTGCTGCCGCCGGCCGTAGTTGAGAGCTGCGCACGACCAGGACGTGGGCCGGATCGACACCGCGACGCCGATCTTCGGAGTCGCCCGCATCCACCACCGGTGGGCCCCCTATCGGAGACCGAGTTCCATTGATCGCCGCGCTCGCGTGTCAAGGGCCGTTGTTCTACCTCCGCTGGTTCTCCCGCGAGCCATTCGATGACGCGTTCGTCGATGCCGTCGCCCGGCGCGCAATCGCCTCCACCGGCCTAGCCGAACCGCATGCGTGTCACAGGGGATGGTGGGATGGGCGAGCGAGATGGTGCCGATGACCGACGACGCATCGCTCCTCTCTGAAGCCCCTTTCTGCAGAGACCCCTGATCACCAGTCCGGGACGCCGCCGCTGAAAGCTCGGAGCAGCGACAACACTCGAGGCGGTTGTCCCGCGGACCCTACGGTGCAGTAGCGACGCGTTCACATGGGAATCTTGATCTGGTGCTTGACGAGCCAGACGTTTGCCGGCCAGGAGGTGAAGAATCCAATAATCATTCCAACTTGCATGAGAAGCCAAAACGCGCCTGAGTCGGGCATCAGCTGGCGAGGCACGGGGAAAAAGACAAAGGCCACTATGGCCATCCAGCCGAAGAGGCCGATCTCGAACGCTGTCAGTGACACAATGTCCGCCTGGGCGGCAGCCTTAAGCCCATCCCGGATGCCAAGGCCCCGCATCGGTGCGATAGCGAAGTATTGGAAGAGGATTCCTAGGACTACAGCGAGTATGTAGTCGCCGATGTACTCGGCAAAAAGGCCGCTGCCTGCGACCGTAAGTCCTAGCTAGGGCAACGATGACAAATTCGGAGATGAGGTCGCCTACGGAGCATCCAGAGCCACAGTGACTCACTTCGGTTGCCGTCGTCGCCCACCGGGGCTTGGCAGATTGGCGGAGCCCTCGCAGTTCGTCTTCGCTGCGAGATCCAGCAACCAGGTCACCTTGTGGGTGTTGCCTACAGCGCTCTCGCACGCCTGCTCCAGACGACGTCACGGCCAGGTGGTGCGGCGTATCTGCGACGGTTATGTCACCGGTAGCCGGCATCCGTTCGGCTGCGCGTCCCCACCGCCAGTAGAAGGCGAGCGCAAATGGGCCAGAGTACATTGTAGTAATCGGAAACACGAGGTTCATCACTCCCATCGGCTGGCGCCGGTGATTGGACGCGATGACATAGCTGATTATGCTTGTGCAAATAAAGCAGAGCCCGATATAGGTCCACGCCACGGCCGTCAGCCAGTTCGGTGTCATAGTGGGTGTCTCTCTACTCGGTCGGAAGCAACTTGGATGCGGGGTTCGAAAGACAAGACTTAGCTCGGTTGCCCGCTGCCACTTGGCTGACCGAGGCGATTTCCAGGTCCCCTCGGCGACAGAGCCAATGTTGGCCAAAGCGTGGTGGAAAACCCCTTGGCTGGCCGTCGGTGGCTGAGGGTGGGCCGTTTCGTGCGGGACTGTCCACCGTCACGTAATTCCCTGGCAGTTCCGTCACGGAATTCCCTCGCTGGGCGTCTGTCTTTCTAGTCGATTCGGAGTCCTCTGTGTTGTCGGGTGTTGGGGTTTGGAAAGGGGAGGTTGTCTCGCCGTCGCGGACTTGAGAAGTGGGGTTCCTCGGCTTCGGGTGCTGTTGTGAGGCAGCTACTCCGGGCTCGACAAGCTCTCCCCTCCCCCACTACTCATCGCAGCTTCCGCTGCTTGTGCTGACTGGCGACCACCGAGCCCCGGGGTGTCTACACGAGCCGGCCCGGTGCGGG
>JAKBBA010000248.1 GCA_021808665.1 Actinomycetes bacterium | reverse complement strand
CCACTCTTGTGTCTATTTGGTGATATCATGAGTCGATTACTTCCCCGACTACACAGGAGTCACCTTGGCAGCCAAACTCGTAGTGACCGCCAGCAAAGGCGGCAGCCGCATATCTCTCGTAGGTACTAGCGGAACAGAGCTACTTGGATCAAAGACCTTTGACGAGCCTCGCGCTAAGGGCGCGACACTGAGATCGCTCAAGAGCCTTCTCGGTGAGGACATCGTCGTCGAAGACCACACGCTCTCCGATGGACGTGCAAGCCGACTGGCTAAAGGTTCCCCAGTGGCGCCTTCGGCGCCAGTTGTCGTCGAGGAAGCCCCACAGCCCAAGGCTCGAGTCCGAGCAAAGTCCGCAACCAAGGCTCCAGCGAAGACATCCCCCAAGGCAGCAGCCAAGGCTCCGGCGAAGCCGGCCGGCCGTTCACGCAAACAAGCCGCCAAATAGCCACCGGATAGCCGTCGCCTAGCGACGGGGTTCCGTCGGAACCAGCGATCAAGCAAGTATCACGACAGGCCAAACCTTTAAGGTTTGGCCTGTCGTATTCTCGCGCGTCGTCATGGCTACGCTCGGTGTCCGTGCCAGTTGAGTTCGTCCCTCCAGACTTCGCAGTGCCTATGAGTGCCGTCTTAGGTGACCTTCGCTTGGCGCCGCTCGGACCTGAGCACAACGCCGCCGACTACGCCGCGTGGACGTCGAGCATCGACCACATTCGGGCGACACCTGGATGCCGCTTGCTGAGGCCCTTCGTGGCTGGCTTGGCTCCGAGTGGCCGTTTTCACACTATCGACTACCGGGAGCCTTAGCGCAATGCGAAAGATCGTCTGGACGATGTCGGTGTCGGTCGACGGCTACATGGAAGGCCCGAACCACGACATCAGCTGGCACAAAGTTGACGAAGAGGTCCATCAGCACATGAACGACTGGATCGGCGCTGCAAGCCTCCTTCTCGAAGGACGGGTGACTTACGAGCTCATGGCGGACTTCTGGCCTACCGCCGACATGGACCCCGACGCCCCGCCGACGATGGCCGAGTTCGCTGAACTTTGGCGGTCCATTCCGAAGATCGTCTACTCACGCACCTTGCAGCGCGCCGAATGGAACGCCACCATCGCACGCAACGTCGTGCCTGCGGAGATACTCGCACTCAAAGCTCAGGCCGGCGGACCCGTGGTCCTCGGCGGCTCCAAGCTTGGCTCCGAGTTCGCCCGCCACGACCTGATCGACGAATACCGCCTATACGTACACCCGGTCGTGATCGGCCGTGGCACACCCGCCTTGACGCCCTCGAACGCACACGTCCCACTCAACCTCGCCGAAATCCAGCGCTTCGGCAGCGGCGTGGTTCTATTGAGATATGAAGCGCACCACGGCACAGGACGCACCGCTGCCGACTAGATCAGATCATTGGACTGACTTCGTCTGCCCCCCGTCGACAACGACGTGGGTCGCATTGATCCCCATCGCGGCAGGGCTGGATATGAAAGCAACCACCTGCGCTACCTCTCGCGCCGTCACGAGACGACGGAACGGGAACTGGCGCACAAGGCTCTTCCAAAGCTCTGGATCAGAGGACCTTACCCGGTCCCAACTGCCTCCCTCCCAGAAGGTCGCACCGGGGGAGACCACGTTCGCTCGGATCCCCTGACGTCCGAGGGTTTGCGCCAGTTCGTTGGCGAGGACGCGCTGTGCGGCTTTTGCAGGTCCGTATCCCGATGGCCGGGCACCGGGGCGTCCGAACCACTGGACGCTCGCCGTGGAACCTATGAACACGATACTTCCGGCGTCACTCGCCTCCAGCGCGTCCAGCGCAGCGTCGACCACGCGGACGGGCGCAAGAAGGTCAGTGGTGAGAGTCCTCATCCAGCCTTCCTCACCGACGCCGGAGAAGCCGCTCGCGCAATGCACGTAGATGTCTAGGCCGCCAAAGGCGCCTACCGTTTCTTCCACGAAAGCTTTCGTATCCGACGCGTCGGTTAGGTCCGTCCTGCGGGCGAAGACACTCCCAGGAGTACCAAGGCGTTCGAGGTATCGGCGAGCGTCGCCCAAGGCATCGGCGGTTCTGCCACACACAGACACGGAAGACCCCTCTTCCAAGAAGACTTCCGCTATGGCGAGCCCAATGCCACGAGTCGCGCCCGCCACCATGACCTTCCGGCCTTCGAGTCCGAGCTTCATGAGTCTAGCCTTCCTTTTCTCCTCAAGTATGGCCTGCGTGCGTTGACTGCGAGTCTCGACAGTCCTTCGTCGGGGCGCGCCTATCCGGCACGATGCTGGGAGACAGATAATATTTGGTATCTGTAGTAATACTGCAGCTGTCAGGTGCAAACGCCGACACGGTCAGAAATGAATCGCCAGGTTTTGCTCGTCGTGACCTGCGACGATGGTCACGTGGCGGCGTCTAGTCGTCTTGTCGGCCGATGAAGTCGGCCATTCCGGGGACGGTGAACGCGACCAAGCCGTGTTCGGGCGCGTAGACAAGTCCCTTGTGGATCAGCCTCGCCCGGATCGGCCCATCGCGATGTCAGTGCCCAAGGCAAGCCCGCCGCTCGGATCGGTACGAATCGAGAACGACTTGAACGTTGCCAGGGCAGCTCGCAGTCGGTCCCCCCTCCCCACGATCCGGTCACCTGTCTCAGCGACTGGTTCAGGCTACGGGCCACCATTTCGCGAAACGTGGAGAGCGATCGTCGTGTAGGCGGTCGGGCCACCGTTGCGCTGGTGGGAGGTCAGGTAATGGGCCCATACCAGCACGTCCAAGAGGCGACCACCATCAACACACCCGCCCTGACCCGATCCGGTGATGGGACCCTGTCCCCGGTCAGACCGGAGCGTCGGGCGCGTTCTCCAACGCCACCTGCCACGATCGACACCCGCGCCTTGAGCGGCGGCCGCTTGAGGAGGAAACGAAGCGTCGGTGACGCTCGGCGACGCAGGCCCTCTCATCGCGATCATTGACGCCGACGAGCCCGACCATGCTTCGTGCTTGGATGCGCTCGATCAGCTGTCACTGCCGCTCAACACGACGTGGCCAGTGTTCACCGAAGCGATGGACCTTGTCGCTCGGGCTGGCGGCATCCGAGTTCAACGAGCTCTTTGGCGCCTCGTGTCGACTGACCGACTCGTCGTCGCAGACCTGTCACCATCCGCCGTCGAGCGAAGCGCCTGGTTGATGGACCAGTACGCGGATCGGCCGATGGACCTGGCGGACGCCAGCGTCGTTGCGCTGGCAGAAGGACGCGGCGATCGGCGGATATTCACCCTCGGCACCGACTTTCAGATCTGCCGGCTTCGGGGGCGGCAACGTTTTGAGACGATCCCAAAGCTGTGATCCAGGTCGCCGCTGATTTTGTTGCAGCTACCGCTTCTCGGATGGGCTCGCCGAGCCAACTCGACTCGGCTCACCTACGACGAAGCGACTGCACATCTCGACGGAGCTCTTCGAGCGGGACGGTGATGAAATGTTCACGCATATCGGCAACCCGATCGATCACCTGGCTGAGCTCATCCGTGGGTGTCCGCCAGCGTTGGCCCCCCAGGTGCCCCCAAGAGCGGGTTACGAGAGAGGGAGTACGTAGCCGGCGCGTGATGCGATTTCGACCACGAACGTGTCGAGGTGGGGATCGTCGGGGGCATGGGGGTAGGCGGCGACAAAGGCGTCCACTACCTCTCGCGCCGTGGTGAATCCGGTGTGCGGCCAAATGGCGATCAGATCGGCGACATCGTTGGCCTGGGCTCGGTACAGCTTCATGACGAAGACGTCCCGCAGCGATGCCCCGAGCACGAGCAGTCGTGGATGTTCCAACAGGACGTCGCAAGCGTCGAGTTCGAACGTGGCTGGGACGAACATGGCCGCCCTGGCGTTGAGCCAATCCGGGTCGAGACCGCGATCGGCAGCGACCTCTTCGACGGCGGCCTGCAGTTCGGGGTCGATGTGTCGGGTGCTGTCGACATCCTCCGTGCTGTCTCGCAGTCCGTGCCAGGCCAGTAGCGATCCGCCCACGATCACCACGACATGGTGCGACCCGTTGGAGGGGAGGCGGGCGGTCAGGTCGGCGAACAGAGAGCGGATCTCGTCTCCGTTGAGGGGCCGGGCGGCCATCAGTTCTGCCGCCACAGAGTCGCCGCCGGTATGAAGATCTTGCGGGCGGCGAACTGGGGCGGCGTCGAAGTCGCAGCGGCCGCTCGCATTCGGGGCGTACCGATGCTTTCACAAGGGTCT
>JAKBBA010000247.1 GCA_021808665.1 Actinomycetes bacterium | reverse complement strand
GTCGGCCTGCTCTCCACCGTGGCATCGATCCACACAACAGGAGGTGCAGAAATGCGCAGCAAGACAACCACCACGAAGAAGCAGACCGCTTTCGTCCAGAGCCAGGGAGACTCGGTGAACCAGGTGACCCTCATCGGGCGCCTCGTCGCAGCCCCGGAGCTGCGGGAGACCGCATCCGGCAAGGACGTCACGACCGTCCGGGTCGTCACGAACGGCAAGAGCCACGCCGAGTTCCACGATGTGGTCCTCTGGGGTTAGCTCGCCGACTTCGCCTGCCTGTACCTCGGCAAGGGGCGCCTCATCTACATCGAGGGTCGGCTCCAGAGCCGCCAGTGGCAGGCCACCGACGGCAGCACTCGACGGACTGTCGAGGTCGTTGCCAACCGGCTTCAGGCGCTCTCCTCCAAGAGCGCTTCGGAGGCGCCGGCGGCGTAACGCCGGGGCTCGTCCCCGAGGTGGTCTTCACCCGGCCTCCTCGGGGATGCGCTCTGTCAAGAGTTCAACGCATCGAGAAAGCTCCCAGGAGCCATCACCGTAAGCCCCGGGCGCTGCAGGGTCGTGAGGTGCGGGTCGCCCGACACGAGCACTTCCGCACCGACTGTCTCGGCAAGCAGGACGAGGAAGTCGTCGTCGGGATCATCGACGAGGTGTGCGAGCTTCCTCATCTCCTCGACGAACAGGTGCGCGTCCTCAAGGCTTATAGATCTCCGGAACTTCGGTCGGTCAAGGACCCCTGAAAGCTCCGTAAGCAGCATCGGTGACGCGATGAGTTGGAAGTGTCCAGCTCTCGCCGTGAGGATCAGGCGAGCCGACACGCCTTCACGTGAAGTGACTGCCGCCACGAATACGTTCGTGTCGAAGATGATCCGACGCAGCTCACCCACCACGCACCGGTCGGGACCGTCGCTCTCGACGGACCGCACGCACCTCCGTCACTGCCTGGGCAAGGGCTGCATCGTCGTCAAGGTCGCTCGCTGCGGCCACACGCTGCAGCAGTTCTTGAATATCGTCTCGTACTGCATCGCCATGGCCGCTCCGAAGATATGACCGCAGCGCATCCTCGACGACAGCGCTTTCGGAACGGTTGGTCGTCAGGGCCGCAGCCTTCGTCGCGGTAAGGACGTCGGAGTCGAGGTAGACGGTCGTCTTCTTCTTTGCCATGTCTGCAGTGTACCACTCTGACGTCATGACGTCATGACGGTAATGTGTCCTCGCAGCCAAGAAGGAACCCGCCGGACTGCCGTCTGGCGCATAAGACTGGGCTCGTGTCCGACGAGACGGACCTCGACCTCCCCGGGCTTGTGGGCGCCGAGACTGTCGGACGCATCACGGTCACCCAGTTGGACTGGTGGAACGCTCACTCCGATGCCTTCAGCGAAGCCGTCGCCGTCATCGAGTGGGACGAGCTGCCCGTCGAACGCCCATCGGTCGGGACGGTCATCGAGGAGCGCCCACCGCAGCGGCTCACCATGACCGTCGAGGAGGCTGCAGTCGTGCTCGGCATCTCCCGGGCGACCCCCTACGACGCCGTGAGCCGGGGCGAGATTCCCAGCATCCGCATCGGCAGGCGCATCCTCATCCCCAAGGTCGCCCTGGAGCGGATGCTGGACGGGGCTGGAGACGGATCGCAACCCCTAAATACTCCAGATCTGTATTTAGGGTTGTATGATAACCCTATCTAAGGAGAAACCATGTCTCGGGTTATCCGCCGCCGCTGGATCAACGACTACACCGGTCCCTCCCGCAAGGACAACCGCGGGTGCGAGTACGAGGCCTACCTGCCCGACCCGCTCGTCGGACGTGCATTCACGATCGACGGTGAGGTCGCGGCCGACATCGCGGATGCTGAAGCTGCCATCGCTCGCCTCAACGCCAAAGCGACGAGCCTCGTCGATACTGAGGCGCTCGCCCGCATCTTGCTGCGTGCGGAGTCCGTCGCGTCGTCACGTATCGAAGGACTGGAGATCGGAGCACGACGACTCCTGCGCGCAGAAGCCGCTAGAGGTCTTGGCGACGAACCGTCCGACGTCACGGCCGTCGAGGTCCTCGGGAACATCGACGCCATGGTCTTCGCCATCGAGCATGTCGCTGCAGGAGACCCGATCACGGTGGAGTTGGTGCTCGATGTCCACCAGCGTCTCCTCGCCAAGACGCGACTAGTGCACTACGCCGGGAAGTTCCGGGAACAGCAGAACTGGATCGGCGGCAGCGAGTACAACCCCTGTGCTGCAGCCTTCGTCCCTCCACCGCCGGAGTACGTCGCCGACCTTGTCGCCGACCTTATCGCCTTTGCCAACGAGGACTCGCTTCCTCCTGTCGCCCAAGCTGCCATCGCGCACGCCCAGTTCGAGACGATCCACCCATTCGTGGACGGCAATGGGCGAACCGGACGAGCCCTCGTGCACCTCATCTTCCGACGTCGGGGCGTGGCCCCCCACGTCCTTCCACCAGTGTCACTCGTCCTTGCGACCTGGGCACAGGACTACGTCGGTGGACTCGTAGCGACCAGGTACCGAGGACCGGCATCTGGCAAAGCAGCGAGCGAAGGCATCAACCTCTGGATGGGACGCTTTGCCACTGCCTGCAAGCGGGCCGTCGATGATGCGTCGAGCTTCGAGGAGCGTGCACGGGGCATCGAAGCGTCGTGGCGGGAACGCCTCGGCCGCGTCCGTGCCCGGTCGGCAACCGACCTCCTCCTCGGTGTTCTCGTCGGTGCTCCCGTCGTCACCGTCAACAGCGCAGCCGAGATGATCTCCCGGAGCTTCATCCAGACGAATGAGGCCATTTCACGTCTCGTCGAGGCTGACATCCTGAAGCAGGTAACCGTCGGTCGCCGAAACCGGGCATTCGAGGTACCCGACATCATTGCTGCCTTCACCGAGCTGGAGCGCCAGCTCGCAAGCCCCGAGGGAGACACCCTCACGAGTGAACCCGTCCGTCGCGTGCCACGACGGCTGTGACCCATGGACAAAGGGCTTCCGAAATCTGTATCTTCATTGCATAAGCAACAATCGCGTCCGCGCTGTAGCGCGCGACGCAAGGCGACCACAGCGCTGCTTGCCGAAGTCCTGGGACGAGCAATCCTCGCCACGTTCCAGTTGCGAGGTCCTGCGGGGACGTTGCAGCTGACCCTCCCTAGGCTCAGAGCCGTTCCAGCGGCGGCACCGCCCGAGGCGTTGAACGCTCGGTATCTACAACTGGAAGGAGACCACCCGGGCCAGGGGCCATCGCGGCTAATCTCACACTTCGAGGAGCGTCCCATCGATCCGAAGCGGGTACACGACGACGTCGTTTGCGGGTACGCGCTCGCGACCATCGGGGACCGCCGCGCTCTCCAACTCGAGACGTACGGTTCTCGCGATCGCAAGATTCCGGGCAAGGTCAGCCAGTCAATCCAGTTCGACGAAGCAGCCGCACGAGACCTGCGACTTATCCTTGAACGTGCTCTTCCCAATCTGTAGAAAAAGACCGGCCAAGCTTGTTCCAATTGGCGTGTTCCGACTGGGCGGTCGTTCCTCTTGGCGGCTCAACGACGAGCGCAAGCCCGCATCGCTACCTCCTTGGGCGAGATCGGCTTCGCCCTGCCCGGCAGCCTGGTGTCGCGCAGCACCGCATGCGGCAAAGCCGGCTGCCACTGCCAAGACGACCCGCCGGTGCTACACGGTCCCTACCTCACCTGGACGAGGACAGTGGCCGGCAAGACCGTGACCCGCAAGATCACCGAGGACCAGCAGACTTACTACCAGGCATGGTTCAACAACGCCCGCAGACTCCACCAACTCGTCAGAGAACTCGAAGCCCTGTCCCTACGAGCGTTCGAACAGGCCGAAGAGACCAGCAGGCGGTGAACAGATCGCCCCTGGACCGGCGGAGCCACCCATCAGCCTTGCATGTGCTGAATGCCCGCCTAGCCGGGCTGGGGCGAAGCCCCGTTAGCCTTGGAAGCCTGGACTTCTGGCTCCGGGGATCCCATGTCTGGTGTCCGCCTCTCACCCGCCTTGGCGATGACGTCAGTGGCCGCGACGGAATGGAGTTGCGCCGGCTTCGGGGGTCGTGGCGAATGTGGTCACGCGCGGTCTGGCTTCTCGGAGCGGCTGAACGCCCGTCGGTAGCCGGTGGGGGTGACGCCGAGGTCGGTTCTGAATCGGCTGCGCAAGTTGGCGGCGCTGCCGAGCCCGGAGTGTTCGGCTACGAGGTCGACCGATAGGCGCGTGGTCTCGAGTAGCTCGCGAGCCAATCCAAGGCGCTCCCTGT
>JAKBBA010000246.1 GCA_021808665.1 Actinomycetes bacterium | reverse complement strand
ACGGCGAGCGACATCATCCGCCAGGCGCTCAAGCGATTCTTGGAGGTCGCATGAGACCCGAGGAGGGACATCGAGTGACTGGGGCCGACTACGACACCGACGATGGTCGTGCAACTACTGCAGTAGATCCCTTTCAGGGGATCAAGATACAGCAAAGCTAGCTCTCATCCCCTTTTAGAGCTTTACGATCGGTCTTACCTTGAGGCGCTGGCGTGCTGCGATTCGTTCAGGGCCAACAACACCACTTAGCCGGGCGCGACCTCGACGTAGACCCGCTCACGAGGCATGGCTGTTGCCGGAGGTCCCAACGGAGGGCTTGCTCGGCATTGTCGGGAGTAGGCCCCCGTTGCGACTCGGACCCCTGACGAGAGGACAAAATGCCGTACACTTGTCCGTACTGGAGGTTTTGAAAATGGTCACGAAGAATCAACGGAGGGAGCTGAGGCTGTCGTCGAGCGATGACGACCTCATAACCGAGGCTGCCGGCTTACTTGGCATCTCCGTCTCGGAGTTCCTCCTAAGCCGGGCGGTCGCCGACGCCGAAGCGGTCGTCGATGCCCACCGCTCCATACGGCTGCAGCAGACTTCCTACGACCGCTTTCTGGCCGTTCTTGATGCCCCGCCGAGACCGGTAACGAAGCTCGTCGATCAGATCCGAAAGAGCCGGATAATCGAGCACAGCGACTGATGCGAGTCGAGCATCTCGATGACGGGCACAATGTAGGTTCCTTCGATTGCGGTTACAAAGTCCTCGATGACTGGCTTCGGATCCACGCTCTGGAGAACCAGCGCCGCAACCTGTCGCGGACATTCGTTCTGATTGACGACCGCAGTTCGATGGCTGGCTACTACGCCTTGTCGATGGGCGGGGTGGCCAAGGACGAGCTTCCTCGCCGACTAGGTAGGGGGCTTCCCGGGTACCAGATAGGGCTGGTCCTGCTGGCTCGGTTGGCCATCGACTCTCGCCACCAGGGAGAGGGACTGGGTCGTGATCTGATGGTCGACGCCATCCTCCACGCCGCCGCGGCCGGACAGCATGCTGCCGCCCAGTTTATCGCCGTGGACCCCATCGACGAGTTAGCCAGAGCGTTCTACCGCCGTTTCGGTTTCACGAACATCGAGGGTGACGATCATGGCCGGATGTTCATTCGGATCGACGAGGCCCTAACAGCCTTCGAGGAGGCCAGAAATGACGAGTGATCCAGCGGATTCGGGGAGACCCGAGGCAGTGTCGGGCGATATTCGTGCAACTACGACAGTAGACCCTACAGGGATCAAGATACAGCAGAATTAATTCGCCTTCCAATGGCTGTTGGCCGTGGGAGTGCATCAGATGAAGCGCGTTTATGGATCGCGTACGCTGCTCGCCGGCTCGAGATGCCGACGAAGGAACTTTTGCGGCTGATCTACGAGCGGAAGATCCGCTACGTCATGGTCAAGGGGATCGCTCAAATACCTGACGACGCCGTGGAGGAGTTCCGTGCGAGTTTAGCGTAGGTTATTGGCAGTGGTGATGTCACAAGCGACGATACTAACTTGTCCTACTCTTGTGCTACCATCTGGTTGTGCCCGTGAGGAAGAAGCGCTCGGTGTCGATTCCGCCCGATCTCGACGCTCAGATTGAAGCTGCCGCGGCCGAAGCCGGTATGACCTATAGCGCCTGGCTGGCTGTCGCCGCGCGCAAGGAGTTCACAATACGGGCTGGCCTGAAAGCCGTCACCGAGTTCGAGCGCGAGAGGGGTGCTTTTAGCGCTGAGGAGATCGCCGAGGCGGAAGAATGGACCCGCGAAGCTCTGGAGCGGTCCGGCCGCAGCAGTTCTCGTCGACGGCGTAGCGCCTGATGGGTGTCACCTACGACTCGGCAGCGCTCATCGCTGCCGAGCGAAGCGAAAGGCGGATGTGGGCTCGTCACCGAGCCTTCTTGGCGGCCCGAGTGGTCCCGACCGTGCCCGCCGGCGTAGTGGCGCAGACCTGGAGGGGCGGCAGCCGCCAGGCCATGCTGGCAAGACTTCTGGTTGGCTGCGACGTCGAGGGGCTCGGCGACGGCCAAGCCCGCAAAATCGGTCTTTTGGCGGCGAAGGCCGCAACGACGGACATCGTCGATGTCAGCGTCGTTGAAGGAGCCCTGCGTCGCGCCGACCTCGTGATCAGTGCTGACCACGAGGATCTCAAAGCGATCGCGACCGCTGCCGGTCGCTCTCTTCGGATCGAAGAACCCTAAGCAGTGACGGAACATCGGATGACCGGGACCTGATAAGTCATTGACTGTCATTCTTGACGACCATCTCCTACGGGACTGGATGACAGCCCTGCCATACGCGGCTCCTGCAAACGCCTGGCCATCCCGTATGTCACGCTCCAACGTTAAGTTCCCGCTTGCGCGCCGGCGGGTACACGACGTTCCGTCTCGTTGCCTCATGACACAGCCGATAGTCGCATCGTGACTGTGACGACCTCGGTTCCGGCGCCGCTTGCCGAGAGCTCGGGAAAAATGACTCTGACGTCGTCCATCTCGTCGCTCGAAGCGTTAGACATGAGTGATGGCCGAAGCCGGTCCCGATGTCGGGCTCATTGCGGAGCTGCTCGTAAAGACTGAGCATCCGGCGACCAGACTCGTCGGGCGCGACCAGGCCGAGGACGTCGTACGGCCCCAGCAGCGCCGCCGTCGACGCCGCGGATTTGTCGGAGCCACCGCCGGTGTTGCAATAGCCATCGTTGTAGCTCTGTCAGCATGGCTGATCCCGGCGTCGCGCTCCTCGAGCGTGATGATGATCACGCCACCCACCCACCTGACCTCGCCGAGGGTGCCATCCTCACCGCTGCCGTCTTCATCAACGACCTTTGGGGTCGCGACGGCGACGCCTACTAAGCCCCTGGTAACCACCGTTCCGGGCGACTTCGGATTGTTGGTTAGCTTCACGCCCGAATCTGCCACCACATGGTGGGCTGTCATCGAGAGCGATCTCACCTCGCAGGCATACGTCGTTCGTACCACCAACGCCGGCCAAACCTGGCGCGACGTGCTTACTCCACCCGGACAAGGCGTAGCTGCCAGCGCCTTCTTGAACGCCGACACGGCTTGGATCGCTACCGGGGGACCGGGCACGACCAACCCGCCGCTTTATCGCACGACCGACGGTGGACAGACGTGGCGGCGGTTAGGCACAGACCCCAATGCCTGTCCACTCCAGTTTGTCGACCCGGTTCGTGGCTGGTGTGTCGACATCGGAGCCGCCGCAGGTTCGGAGACCGTGGAGCTGTACCGCACGTCGAGCGGCGGCCAAAACTGGACGCTGGCCTCGCGCACCGGCTTCGGCGCCGGACCGCAGTCGACGCCCGGAGCGCTCCCATTCGGCTGCGACAAGACCGTCAACTTCACTTCGGCCCGGACAGGCTACGCCGCCTTCTACTGCAACGGAGGAAGGCCTTACCTCTACAAGAGCACCGACGCTGGAAGCCACTGGCAGCCCCTCGGCCGGGTCCCGCCTCCAACGGGAGCACCAACGGACGAAGGCCAAGGCTTCGATCCTCCCGTCGTTAGTGGCGAGAGCCTAGCCATGGTCTTCCACCTCGGACCCGACACCGCCGTCGCCACCAGCTCCAACGGCGGCACAGCCTGGAAGTCGCAGCTTCTTCCCCAGCCGCTTGACCACTGGAGCGTCGACCTGGTCGATCCGACCCACTGGCTCCTGACAAACGGCACCGTGCTCATGGCAACAGACGATGCCGGAGCCCACTGGCGCACCTTTACAACCACAGTCCCTATGAAAAGTCCGGGCACCTACGGGTCAGTCGACAAACTCGACTTCCTCACCCCGCAAGATGGGTGGGCTGTGCCCAGTCCCGACGGTGGGCCTTTTTGGTCAACCAACAACGGAGGGTCCACCTGGGTGCCCGCGCACATCTCTGCAGGCCCGTATCAGCTGCCACGCTGAAAGCGGCGGCGAGTGGCTGGAAGTGCTGGACGAGGACCGGCGGTGAAGATCCGAAAGGGTGGCCGGCTAAGTGAGCGATGCCGCGACAACGCTCGAACTTTACGCTCCGGTGTCCTCTCAAGACCAAAGATCCGACTTAGCTTAGAAAGGCTGCCTACGGCGCAATTTTGAGGATGTGCCAGCTTTGGCCGCCCTCGACGGTCTGATAGAGGTGGTTTGGGGCAGCGGTGCCACCTCTGGAAGGTCCGACGACGTAGCCGGTGGTGGTCGTGGTGAATCGGAGGTCGGACCACCCGGAGAAGCTGCCGCCGTCAACGATGG
>JAKBBA010000015.1 GCA_021808665.1 Actinomycetes bacterium | reverse complement strand
AGGACCGTATTGTACCTGGGGGTGCGACTCTCCAATGGGCTAAGACGTTGGCGAGCGGTGCCGAGGCGATCGAAGTTGTTGTGATACAAGGCCGTGGTTTCGCGTTCGCCGGTCCTTAATCCGCCCGAGAGCCGTCGCGTCGACTGCGACTGCGCTCAAGCCGTCCTCGCCTTAGTGGCCGTCTTGGTGGCTCTGTGTGAGGCTTGGAGCGTTAGTCAAGCGAAACTGCTGCGCGCCGGAGCTGGTGGGGAACGCGGGCTGCCCGATAGCGGCGAAGCTTCTCAGCCGCTCCGACCTTGAGACAGGGTGGATCGTCGACCTGGCAGCCCGCAACGGGAATCGCCGCTTGTGATCCCTTCGAAGACGTCGCCGTGCCCACCTCCGACTAGGCCGACTGGTTCGGCCTGGACGTTCGGCCGGGACGCCTCGAAGCCCTGGACGCCTCTCGCTCCCATATGACTTTCCCCAAAAGCCGGGATCGATGCCGCTCGGTGCTGACCGCGTTCGCCGAGCGCGAAATGGACCTCCACGGCGCGGTCTTCGATAGCTGGAGTTAGGTACTCGACGGGCGTGCGGGCCAAAGGTGGGCGTTGGAAGCTTGCCCGGAGGTCCTTGCCGGACCGGGCCGAGAAGCCGACTCCGAGCCTGGTGGCCGTGAAGAGGCGGACCAAGCCGCGCTCGATTCGGCGAGACCGGCGAAGGTATCAGCGAACACAACTAGGTCTTTCGCCCTGACGGCTTCGGTGGCCTCGACACGCTCGCGGGAAAGGGTCCGGCGAATGCACTCGGTGCGCTGACAAGCCAACTCTTCGAGCCTTGGCGTCTATCGCTGCCAAGACGTCATCTGGCAGGTTACGTATCAACACGTCGGGCACCTGTCCTCCTCTCGGCGGCTATTGTGATATCAGGTGATATTACAATGTACGGGGCAGGAACGGTATACCTGAAGTCACCTCTGAAGTCTCGCATCGACGCTGCGACAAGTCCCCGCCTCGTGCGCTTAGGCGACCAAGCTCGGCTGAGTAGCAGCGAACTTTCCGACGTCAGCCGGCCGCCTCGGCGAGGAACTCGACGATCCTGCGGTGCGTTTCGGGCAGGTCTTCTGGGCTCTTCCAGTGCTCCACGAACGTCGCCGTGGGCACGGTCTCGGCTAGACGCCGCGACACCGAAAAGGGGTGGTACTCGTCGTTGCCTGCTAGCACCAACAGCGGCCGGTCGAACCCGCCTAGCTGGTCGTCGTCGACGCTCCACACGAGCCTGTTTGCTCCGAAGAGGTTCTCGCGCAGCGCCCGCCACGTGTCCTCTCCGGCTTCTGGGTGATCGGCTTGGGTGCCGGCCTTCCAGTCGTCGAAAAGTCGATCGAAGGTGTCCCGGTTGGAGTCGAACCCGATCGGCTGCATCGCCACCGCAGCGGCGACCCGGTCCGGGGCGTCGGCCAAAAGGCGTGCTATGAACGCCCCGCCGATGCACATCCCCACGACGGCGAAACGGTCGATGCCCAGGTGATCCATGAGCGAAAGCTGGTCGGCAGCGTAAGAGTGCCAGCCATCTGAGGAGTGGATCGGCGCCCAGGACGTGCCGGTGTTGCGCTGGTCCATCGCCACGATCCGATACGAACCGGCGAGACGCTCCAAGGGATTCCACGGCGAGCGGGCCCACACCTCGGCGCGCGAAGCGGCGAGTCCGCCGGGGGCCAGGCACAGCACCGCCGGCCCCGTCCCGGAATCCTCGTAGACGATCCTTACGTCACCTTCGACAAATGTCTCCACGGCAGCGATGTTAGACACCCAGCCCGGGAAGCAGCGACGCTCAGGATCCCTCAGCCAACATTCGAAGCGACCGGCGTTAGGCGGTGTTTCCGGGGAATCGTGTTTCCGCGGAAGCGCACTGAGCGGGCGGGGCGGGTGGTAGTGCAGTGCGTCGAGGATGGATGGCATGTCGAGGCGGCCACCTTCCCAGCTGTTGTGGTACGGGTCGACGCCCATAGGACCCAGGAGTTGCGGGTCGGGTTCGGGCAGGTGCGGGACCGGCGGGATTGTCCGCCCCCGCAGAATCAGCCGCCAACACCCCGGCCGGCCGGCCGGCAGCGGACCCGGCGACCCCAACCCCGGCTGACTGGGACCGCTCGGCGTCGGCGTCGGGGTGGGCTAACACGTCCGCGTCGACGACGTGGAGAAGATAACGGCTATCAGACGGACCCTCAAGATCACAGCTTTGGCTGCCCGCGCCGACCAAGCCGACCAAGGCTTCCACAGCGGCAGCACCCCTAGGATCCCGGGCGCCCGCCACCTCCGCGTCGTCGACGTCTCCTCGACCGACAGCCTGGCGTATGGCAGCTTCGAGCACGGCGCCCGCCTCAGCAGGCAGGCGGAACGACCCGACGAGGTTCCCGTCGTCGTCATAGTGGTATCTCAAAAGCCGGCCGGCCTGGCGGCGCCCCGCAGCGTCCTGCGCGGCCTGGCGGGACCGACGCCACGCCCTAGTGATCGCCTCCAACTGCGCTGCGGTGCAAGACTCCGCCATGCCAGCGAGCACCTCCACGCTCTCAGGCGTCGCCGCCCGGGTGATCGCACGCACCTGCGAATACGACAAGCGGCCAGACCCGAAACGCTCAGCCAAGCCGGGCAGGCAGCGCAAGCAGCGGGCGACACGCACCTGCTCGCGGGCTGTCACCGGGCTAACAGCACACTTCCACGACAACCAACCGGCCATGTCATGACACTCCCAGGCCTCCCAAGCCCTCCGGCGTCGTACTCGCCCACAGCAGCAAGGAACCGGGCCGTGTGAACGGCCAACACGGCCGACACCGAGCACATCACGTCCTCCAAACCCTCATCAGACAACCAACAAACACCCTCAATGGTTTCCATACCATATTATAACGAACACACGTTCGATTACAGGGTCTTCGAGTGGGCCCGGGTAGAGCTGGGCTGACACCATCTGCGCCTAGGAGTCGGCGAGGATGTCGGTCGTGCTAGAGCGCCTCGACCGTAAGATCCCAGTTCCGCCCGGCGAGAGGACCACGAACGCCGACGAGTCGCACCCGATGCGCAAAGCGACAAGGGCGATCGCATCCTCACCCGAAGGCTGGACCCCCGAGCTTCGATCGCAGGTTCGGGACCTCTTCGACCAGCTAGCCCCGGGATGGAACACCAGAGCCGGCGAGCAGCGCCTCGACGCCGTCCACGACGCCTTGGAGCGCGGTCCGCTCCCAAAGGGTGGGACGTGGCTCGAGCTCGGCTCGGGGACAGGGCTCATGACCGGCGCACTCGCAGGTCATGCCGATGTCGTGTTGGCGGTAGACCTATCCGATCAAATGCTCCGCCTCGCCCCCGACGACGTAGCCCCCCGGCTGCTAGCAGACGGAGCCGCCCTTCCGGTACCGACCGGGTCGGTCGACGTGCTAGTAGCCATCAACGCTTTCCTCTTTCCCGCAGAAGCCGCCAGGGCGCTCGCCGCCGACGGAGCCTTGCTGTGGGTGAACACGTCGGGCCCGCACACTCCTATCCACCTCCCCGCCGAGGACGTCCTCGCCGCCATGGGCTCCGGCTGGCACGCGGTCGCCTCCGAAGCCGGGTGGGGCACCTGGGCGGTGCTGCGCCGCGGCTAAGAGGTCATTCCGCCGAGCCCGACTAGCGACCTGGCGTGCTCGACTTCGCCCATGTGGCGCAGCCCGTGCTGGTATATCCAGCACTCCGCAGCGTCGAGACGGGTGATCCCTTCGGCCCCGGCGACTCTGGCGCTGTAGGTGGACGCTATCGCATCCGGGAACGGACGGCGCACGACGACGTCCGCCAGCCTCGCAGGGTCGAGCTCGCCGATCCAGCGCTCGGTCTTGGCGAAGACCTCCGTCATGTACTCGACGAACGCTTCGTAGTCGCCTATGCGCTGGGCCATCATGTCCGACACGGTGCGCTCCTTGCCGTGGTCGGCCACGCCGAGAGCGACCCTCGAGGCCCAGGCGTCGTCGAAGATCACCGGACCCGCGCCGAGTCCGGACGCAGAGCTGTCCTCGATGTTGACGAAGTGGAACAAGGAGAAGGCGATCGGCAGCACGCCCTCGCGCTCCACGTGGTTCACCTCGGCGAGACCCATGGTCCCGACCGCCTGCTCCCAAAGCGAGTGCATCGCTCTCATACGCCGGGCCAGCGAATCCAGGACTATTGAGTTATCAGCCATGCCAGCAGGCTACATGGGCGGCGCCCAATGGAACCCCTGGACTGCGTCGCCGCCAGGAGCTACTGTCGGAGCCGGGTTAGCGTCGCGTCGGAGGCGTGGCCCTCCGCCAGGGAGGTAAGAGATGTCTGACAGGCTCCGCTTCGGGATCTTCATGGCGCCGTTCCACCCTGCGGGGGAGAACCCGACCCTGGCGCTGCAGCGGGACCTGGAGCTGATCGAGCACTTGGACCGCACCGGCTGGGACGAGGCGTGGATCGGCGAGCACCACTCGGCGGGAAGCGAGATCATCGCCTCCCCTGAGGTGTTCATCGCGGCGGCCGCCGAGCGGACCAGGCGCATCCGCCTCGGGACTGGAGTGGTGAGCGTCAGTTACCACAACCCGCTGTGGGTCGCCGAACGGGCGGTTCTGCTCGACCACCTGACCCGAGGGCGGTTCATGCTCGGGCTCGGCCCCGGCTCGCTTCCGACGGACGCCGCCATGATCGGCCTGGACCAGCATCAGACCCGTCTTCTCCTCGCGGATGGCGTCGACGTCATCATGCGTTTGCTCACCAGCGACGAGCCGGTAAGTTTCCGCAACGACCGCTGGGACCTGCGCGACGCCCGCCTGCACCTTCGACCTTTCTCGGATCCGCTTTTCGACGTGGCCGTAGCCGCGGTCGCGTCCCCGACCGGGCCGCAGCTCGCCGGCCAGCACGGCATCGGGCTCCTGTCCATCGGGGCTACGCAGGCGGCCGGCTTCGACGCGCTCGCCTTGCACTGGGGGGTGGCCGAAGAGCGCGCAGCGCACTTCTCCAAGACCGTCGACCGCTCCAAGTGGCGCCTGGTGGGTCTGATGCACATCGCCGAGACCCGCGAGCAGGCGTACCGGGACGTCGAGTACGGCATAGAGCAGTGGTTCGAGTACTTCCAGGCGGTCGCCGCTTTCCCTCAGATGGCGGTCGGTGGAGGCAACGTCAAGGAGATGATCGACTTCGTCAACGACACCGGTCTCGGCTCGATCGGCACTCCCGCCGACGCCACGGCGCAGATCGACAGGCTGATGCGCCAGTCTGACGGCGGCTTCGGCTGCTACATGCTCCTCGCCCATGAATGGGCCAACCCGGCCGCGACGAAGCGCAGCTACGAACTGATCTCCCAGCACGTCATGCCACGCTTCCAAGGCCAGGCGCACGCCACCTTGCAAGCCCGCCGGCGTGCCCGCGAAAGCCGCCCCGAGCTGGCAGCCGAGCACCTGCAGGCGGTCGAGGAGGCAACGGCCCGCTACCAGGCGACGGTAGACGCCGAACAAACAGACCAGCCCGTGTAACGCCACCACAAGCCGGGCGGACCGGGGCACACCACGGCGGTCAACCCGCGGGGACCGCCCGAGTGGAAGCGACACGAGCCCAGGCTGCCTCCAAAGCGACGGCGCTCCACAGCACGAGGCTGATCTCGAACGTACTTCGAAACCTGGTCTGGCCGAAGCTGATCACGACGGCTACCACCACAGTCAGTCCGACCGCCACCAGTGGGTACACCGGCACGGAGCGCCTTCTCATCAACACGACGCCGACGACCGACAGCCCCAGCATCGCGTAGTACATGAAAAGCCCGACGAGCGCCCAGTGGTAGGGGCGCTTCTCGATGGCGGAGTCGAGTTGGATCTGCTGGATCGGACGGTAAAGACCGAATGTCCTGCCGATGCGCGCAGCCGCCACGACGGGGAAGCGTCCCAGGTGCGCCTGTATGAAGCGCATGGCGTAGGCCTGGTCGGTGGACCCTTGGACGGACTCGTCGACGTGAGGGTTGACCGGCACGGCCAGCGCGCAAGGCATGCTCCAATACCCTTCGTAGGGTCCGCTCCAAGTCGACGCGCAGTTCGCTGACGCCAAGGTCACGCCGAACCCCGTCGAGACGAAAACGGGGTCGGTGAAACGGCTCATGTTGTAGCCGACCCAAGGTCCCACGACCACGATGAAACCAGCGCAGCCGGCGGCGAAAGCCTTCAGGCGCGCCGAGGGCGCCAAGCGGTGGGCGCCGATCGCGGCGGGGACGAGCACGAACAGGCCCAGCAGGGCGAGCTCGTCCCTGGCGAGCGCTGCCGCCCCGATGCACAGTCCCAGCCAGAATCCGCCGCGCAAGCTCGGGTTGCGCCAGAAGCGGTAGGCGAAGAGAAGCACCACGGCTACGATCACAGGCGACAGGGTCTCCGAAAGCGCCAGCGGGTCGCTCATCCAAATGTTCGGGTAGACAGCGACGAGGAAGGCCGCGATCAGACCGGCCCGCCGACCCGAAATGTCCCTTCCGACCGCCGCGCACACGGCGATACCCGCCGCCCCGACGATGCAGCACCAGATCCGCTGGGCGAGGAAGCTCTTGAAGCCGACCAGGGACGCTGCGGTCAGGACGAACACGAAACCCGGCGGGAACGACGCCGTCTTGACCACTTCGTGGGGGATGTGCTCGAAGTACAAGAACGGGTTTATGAAGCCCTTCCCCGCAGCGATCAGGTTCGCCTCGTAGTGGTAGAAGAACGCGTCGCCGACCGGCTGCTTGCTCGCGGTGCTGAACACGACAGCGAGACGGATCGCCAGCCCCAGGGCGCTCCACACTCCCACCCACGTCCACCACCGCCGGGTGCTCGCCGGGTCTTGTCCCCCTTGCCCGACCACGACGTCGCCTGCGATTTGCACCTCCAAGACGCTACTCTTCGCCTACCCTGGGCACCCAAATGGGGGAGGAACACCCGCTGGAGCTGCGTTCCCGCGTCGACGGGCCGTCACCCACCACGTCGGTGGGGGCCTCACGCGCGCGGCCGGGCGGCGGGACTGGCGCGTTCGGCTACCAGCCGGCCCTGGACGGCCTACGCGCCGTCGCCGTGCTGGCGGTCATGGCTTACCACGGCGGCGTTGCGTGGGTAGGCGGCGGGCTGCTGGGCGTGGACGTGTTCTTCGTGCTGTCGGGGTATCTCGTGACCTCCCTGATGCTCGCCGAGCACGCCGGGTCGGCGAGCATCAGGCTCGGCTCTTTCTGGGCTCGAAGAGCGAGGCGCCTGGCGCCGGCCCTCGCAGTGCTCCTGCTCGGCGTGAGCGCATACGTCTACTGGGGTGTCGGGTCCATGTCGGCGTCCCGGGTGAGAGGCGACGCCATCGCCACGCTGCTCTACGTGGCGAACTGGCACTACGTCCTCGCAGCGCAAAACTACTTCGTCCGCTACGGGGCCCCGTCCCCTCTGCTTCACACCTGGTCGCTGTCGGTGGAGGAGCAGTTCTACCTGATCTGGCCGCCGCTGGCTCTGGTCGTCTTACGCAGGTGGGGACTCCGAGGTCTCGGACGGGTGGCCGGGATCCTGGCGGTCGCCTCCGGCGGTCTTTGCGCCGCGCTGTACGCCGGCGGGGCGTCGATAGACAGGCTCTACTACGGGACCGACACGAGGTCCCAAGCTCTCATGGTCGGCGCCGGCCTGGCGGTGATCCTCGCCCGGCGGGGTGTGTCGGCGTCTCCGGGCTGGCTGAGCGCGGGCGGCCTAATCGGCGTGGGTGTGCTCGCCTGGTGCCTTCACGGGGTAGGCGGGACCGGGCCGTTCTTATACCTTGGCGGTTTCCTAGTGGTCTCGGTCGCTGCGGCTACTGTCATAGCAGCCAGCGTCGGCATGCCGTCGGGTGTCATCGCTCGGGCTTTGAGCTGGGCTCCGGCGCGCTACGTGGGCAGGATCTCCTACGGCTTGTACCTGTACCACTGGCCTCTCTTCCTGTTGTTGACCGAAGCCCGCACCGGGCTTGGCGGTTACGCCCTCCTTGCGTTGCGTTTCGGGGCGACCTTCGCTGCGGCCTCCCTGTCTTACCGTCTAATAGAGGCGCCGATACGACGGGGGTCAGTCCCGTGGCGGAGCGCCGGGCGTCTGCGCTCTGGGTCTTCGAGGATCGTCGCACCGCTCTGCGCCGGTGGCCTGCTCGTCGCGGCGGTGCTCGCCGCTACCTCTTCCCGCACACCGAGCGCTAACGCCGCCGGCGCTATTGCGCCTCCTCCCCCGCCGAGCTATGTCGCTCCGGGCGGGGCCACGGCCGGCGACCCGGTGCGGGCGCTGCTCATAGGAGACTCGCTGGCGGTCACCTTGGGCGAAGGTCTCGGGGTTGACTCTCAAGCGTGGGGGGTCAGCCTGTCGAACGAGTCGGCCCTTGGATGCGACCTGGATCCCGCCACCAACGTCGACGTCATGGGTACCATCTCCAAAGCCCCCCAAGGCTGCCCGCACTGGCGTTCCACCTGGAGCCGGCTCGTCGACGGCACCAACCCCGACGTCGTCGTGGTGCTGCTCGGCCGTTGGGAGACGGTAGACCGATACTGGGGTGGCAAGTGGACCACCGTCGGCCAGCGCGCGTTCGACGCTCACCTGCGCGCCGAGCTAGCCCAAATAGTCACCATCTGCTCCCAGCGGGGAGCGAAGGTGGCGTTCCTGACGCTCCCCTACGTCCAGCAGACGACGGTGCAGCCCGACGGCCAGCCCTGGGACATGAACCTGGCCTCGCGCACCGACGCCTACAACGCGGACGTCGCCTCGGTGGTCGCCGCCAATCCGTCGAAGGCGGCTCTGGTCGGCCTCAACGCGCTCCTCGACCCTTCGGGCCGCTACACCTCCTACGTCGACGGTGTCCGGGTGCGAAACAGCGACGACGAGCACATCTCCAAAGCCGGCGGGGAATGGCTGAGACCGAAGCTTCTCCCCGAGATAGCCGCTCTCGGCTCCTTGCACCGGGGTGTATCGTAGGAGTCGAGGATCCTCGTGTGGCTTTCCTAGCTGTGCAGCAGCCTTCCCATCCCGTCGCCGGGCTTGGAGCGTCAGGGATGCCGGCCGCCCTAGTCGCAGTGGTAGTACTGGCCGTCGTAGCCACGTCGATCTGGATGCTCGCCCAGGTCTGGCGCGACAGCCGCGACGGCGGCGCCCGCCGGCTGGTCACAGAAGCCGAGAGGTGGCTGCGACACCGCTGACGGCGCCCGCTACCTTGGGGCGGGTGTCAAGGTACGAGAGCGAATGACGGCCTGTGCCTCGGCCGCACGACGGAGAAGTGGCGATGATCGAGCGTTGCGATCACTGCGACGTCGTGGCGCTCGGCAAGAGCCACGACGGAAGCGTCCACAATCCCAAGCGGGAGGTCGCGATACTGCTCAGTTAGGCCCGCGATTCGATCCCACTCGACGTCAAGGACTGGTTCGACGACGAGCTCCCCCTTAGCGATCGAACGGCTAAACGCCACTTCGGCGTGGGGGCCGATACGATCTGCCAGCAGATAGGCGACCTCGGTTACGACCAATGTGGGAACTAAGAGGGGCCGCTCGGCGCTGGAGAGCAGCTCGACGCTTCGACGGTGGTTGCGATCACCCGTCGCTGCCGCGGCGTAGAGCGGTCCCGCGTCGACTATCAACATGCCGCTACGCCGGATTCCGACGGTTGCGAGAGATCGTCTCTCCGACGAACTCGTCCACGCGCTCCGAAACGTCGGAGGGCCCACCTTCGCCGATAGCGAAGAAGCCCAGCCCCCCTTTTTTCACCGGGCCGGGCACATAGTGATCGATGGCTTCGCGTGCGAGGTTGGCTATCGATACACCCCGGCGTCGGGCCTCAAGGCGAACCCTTGCGTCGAGCTCGTCGGGCAGCATAATCGTCGTACGCCTCATAACCATATGGTAACGCATCACACATCACGCATCACACTTAGTCCGGAGCGTTCAAGGGCCGCCTGTCGTCGCCCGCCTCCTACACGTCGACGAAAGCGCCGTCTAAGAGCAACTTGAAGCGGTCGAGGTCGGAGTTGTCGCCTTCGATCTCGTCCAGCGGGTCCGAGGCCACGAGATGACGCCGGGCGTGGATCGCAGCTACGAGCGCTTTGCGACCCGACGCCGCGTCCCCGCCCACACCTCGATGCTCTGCGGCGACCTGGTCCAACAGGGCCGCAGAAGTGTACAAGGAGGAGAATAGTTGGCTAAGCGGGAACAGCCTCGCCTCGGCGGCGTCAGCTTCGAGAGACCTCCAAGCCGCCAACGCCCGGCGTGCACGCTCCAGGCCAGCGGCGGTCAGCTCCCTAGCGCTGCGCTGGTCGGCTGTAACGCTGGGCGCTGAGTCCACCGAGGCGGCCACCCGATCGAAAAGCGCCTCATGGGCCTGCTCGCGGTCCATCGCTCTGCGCACGTCGAGGCACAAAATGTTGTCGGCGCCCTCCCAGACCGGGTTCACCTGGGCGTCGCGCAGGATCCGCGCGACCGGCCAGGTCTCTATGTAGCCGTTACCGCCGTGCAGCTCGACCGCGTCGCTGGCCGCTGTCACTCCCAGCCTGGCCGCCCGCAGCTTCGCCAGCGGAGCGGAAAGCCGAAGCCTGTTACCCAGGTAGCCGTCGAAGACGACGGCTTGGGCCGCTTCGACCTCGACGATCATCTCCGCCAGCTTGCGCCTTACCAGGGGCTGGTCGATGAGGCGAGCCCCGAAAGCCTCCCGAGCCTGGGTGTAACACACCGACTCGACCAGCGCCCGCCGGGCGCACCCGACGCCCATCATTGCGATACCCAGCCGGGCACCGTTGGTGAGGCGCATCATCGCCGCGAGCCCGCTCGAACCCCGTGCTGCGCCAGGGCGGCCCTGGCCGGCGGAGCCGGCCGACCCTACCTGGGTGTCCCCCGGCGCGGGGGCCAGAAGGAAAGCCTCTACCCCGTCGAGCTCGACCTCACCCGACGGCACCGACTTGGTTCCGAGCTTGTCCTTCAGCCTGCGGATCCGGATCCCGTTACGACTTCCGTCTCTTCGCTCGGATAGCACCAGGAACGGCATGACGCCTCTCACCCCGTCGGCACCGCCTTCGATCTTGGCCAGCGCGACGAAAGCCGGGGCGTGCACGTTCGACACGAACCACTTGATACCGTCGAGCCGCCACGTGTCACCCGAAACGTGAGTTGCAGTGGTCTCCAGTGCCCCGAGGTCCGAACCTCCGGCCCGTTCGGTGAACATCTGGCCGGCAGCGCCCGAGTTATCCCCGCCGGCGAACAACTCCCGAACCCGGGCGAGCACGTCGGGCGGGGCGAACGACTCCGCCATCCTTATTACCATGTCACCGCCGGTGCCCAAAGCGCACGTCATTCCGATGTCGGCCTGGTCGAGCAGGTAGCTCCACGCTGCGCTCAGCGGCGCCGGGTCCACTCCAGCCTGGCGGGCCTGGGCCGCGAAAACCGGCGAGCTCAAATTGTCAGCGAGGACCGCCGCCTGGGATGCTACGAAGCTCTCCGGCAGGATCACCTCGGCCGTCTCGTGCCCCCAGCGGTCGTAGCGCTCCAAGCGTGCCGGCGCGCGGTCTGTCTGCTCCGCGTACTGTGACACCGGCCCGCCCATGAGAGCCCCGACGCGTCGCAGATGCGGCGTGGCCCATGCCAGCTCGGACGGCCCGAGGTGCATCGCCATCAAGAACTGCAAGGTCGGGTCTATGTCGTACCAGTTACGCCCCGTGGCACCCCCGAAAAAGGAGGTGTCGTAACGCATCCGCTTCGACGGGCTCGAGAAGGCCAAACCACCCACACGCTCGGGCACAGCACTGAGCGACTTCGCTCGGGCGGCCCCTTCGCCTGGGGCCTTCTCGCTGACACGGACATTGCCAGAGTCGGAGGTTTGACCTCCGTGTGTAACTTCGGTCACCTTTGCATGTTAGATCGCCGTAGAGTTCCACGCCATGAAGAATGTCGCGGCCTACGGAACGTGGTCGTCGCCGATCGACGTCGATCGGCTCGTAGCGGGCGCAGCCGGCTTCTCGTCGGTTTCGTACGCGGGGGGCCGGGTCTGGTGGGTCGAGACACGCCCGTCGGAGGCCGGCCGGGCCGTGGTGGTGTCGTGCCCTCCCGACGCCTCGGAACCTCCCCGCGAGGAGACCCCCGAAGCGGTGTCAGTTCGCACCCTCGTGCACGAGTACGGGGGGAGATGCCACGTGGTGTGGGACCCTTCGGGCTGGGATCCGCTGGTCGTGTACCCCAACTTCGCAGACCAACGCCTCTGGGCGCTACACGGCCCGTCGCGGCGGAACCGGCCTTTGACCCCCGCCGTGGAAGGTCGCTCGGTTCGTTACGCCGACCCGGTCGTCAGCGCTGACGGGTCGGCTGTCATATGCGTTCGTGAAGCTCACGGCGCTTCGGGAGTGGCGAACGACTTGGTGGCGGTGCCGTTGTGGGTCGAGGAGGGGTGGCTGTCGCAAGGGTCCGAGCCGGTCACGCTCGTTGACGGCCACGACTTCTTCTCCGCCCCGAGGGTGTCCCCCGACGGCGGACGCCTCGCGTGGATCACGTGGGACCACCCCGACATGCCTTGGGATTCGACCTGCCTGTGGGTGGCGGACATGGCCGTGGCTGGCGGAACCGTAAAGCTAGGGCCCGCGAGACTCGTCGCCGGCGGGCCGGGCGAGTCGGTCAGCCAGCCGAGATGGTCACCTGGCGGCGTGCTGCACTACTTGTCGGATCGCAGCGGCTGGTGGAACGTCTACGACGAGTTGTCACAACCCCTGACTGCTCTAGAGGCGGAAGTGGGCGAACCAGACTGGGTTTTCGGTAACTCCCACTACACCTTCGACTCGTCGGGAAGGTTGGTGGCAACTTGGACGACGCCGCAAGGCCGTGCGATCGGCTGGGAGGATCAGCCCGGCGGGGGCCTCGTCGAAATGGACGGGCTGCCTTACAGTTCGTTCAGTTCGCTTCAGGCTTGCGGGGACGCAGTAGTGTGCGTCGCCGGCTCGCCGACGCTTCCCGCGTGCGTCGTTCGCATCGACAGGGACGGCTCGCACCGTGTCCTAGTCCGCTCCCGACAGACCCCCCTGCCCGCGGCGTTCGCCTCGACGCCGACCCTGGTTGACTTTCCGACGCCGGGCCCGGACGGACCTGACGTCGCCCACGCCGTGTTCTACCCGCCGGCGTCAGGGGACTTCGAAGGCCCACCCGGAGATCTCCCCCCGCTTGTGGTTGTCATCCACGGAGGTCCGACTTCGCAAGCCCAGAGGCTGCTGAACCTGGCGGTGCAGTACTGGACGACGAGAGGGTTCGCCGTCGCAGACGTCGACTACAGAGGCAGCAGCGGCTACGGCCGGGCCTACAGGCAAAAGCTTAAAGGCGCGTGGGGTGTCGCCGACGTGGCCGACGTCGTGGCGGCGGTCGCCGAGCTTCGCCGTCTCGGGCTGGTCGACCCGGCGAAAGCTTTCATCCGCGGTGGCAGCGCAGGAGGTCTGACAACGCTGGGGGCTCTCGCCACCAGCGACGCGTTCGCGGCGGCGGCGAGCCTCTACGGTGTCACCGACCTGGAAATGCTGGCCCGCGACACCCACAAGTTCGAAGCGCACTACCTCGACAGCCTCATAGGACCTTGGCCGCAAGCCCGAGCCGAGTACGTCCGGCGTTCGCCGCTGCACAACGCCTCTTCGATCAGGACTCCCCTTGTCATCTTCCAGGGTCTCGACGACATGGTCGTCCCCCCCTCGCAGTCCCAAGAGATCTTCGACGCCTTGGACTCAGCCGGGGTCCGAGTGGAGTACCACCGCTTCGAGGGGGAAGGCCACGGCTTCCGCAAGGCAGAGACGATCCGAGCCGTATACGAGGCGGAGCTGGCGTTCTACCTAGAAGCACTCGGCCGGCCCTGTTCTCGCTAAGCGACGGCCGTGCCGCCTCGCTCGGCGGTCGTCTCAGCCTTCGATGGTGATCGCCTGCTTGGGGCAGCGTTGCGCAGCGAGCTCGACCTTGGCCCGGAGCTCTTCGGGCGGGTTCTCGTCGAGGATGTAGAGAAAGTCGTCGTCTCTCACCTCGAAGACCTCCGGGGCTGCCGCCATGCACAAAGCGTTGCTCTCACAGCGATCGAAGTCCACTACCACGTGCATCTTGTCTTGACCTCCCGAGGTTGTAACAGCGACGATCCCACCATAGCCAGCGCGGCCACGGTCGGCTAACCCCCGGGGCAAGTGTCACACTCCTAGCTCTCGTCGCACCTCTGCCACCACCTGCTCGGCGAAGCCCGCCAAGCGTTCCGCCAGCTCACGGTCCGCCTCGGCAAGGTCATCTGCGTACCGTCCGTCGACAGCCCATGGATCGAGAACCGCAAAGGTTGCGCCGGCCACCGCGCTTAGCCGACCAACGTGAATGCACATCGCGTGCAGCGCCACGAGGTCGTGGGTCTTCCTGAAGGGCACACCTGCATCGATGAGCGTGGCCTTCAGCGCCTTCTCCGTGACCAGATGTGCAAGAAAACACACCATTCGGCAGGGGGACTCGGGATCGTTGGCGACGGCACGCATTGCGTGGAGGTCATCTTCGACGTTCCCAAGCCAGCGGCGGGCCTCGCTGAAGTTGTCGTCAGGTAGCTCTGGAGTAGACAACCCGCCCTTCCCGGAGCGGCCAGTAGTGCATCGAGCCAACGACGTCTCGTCTGCGTAAGCACTCGCGTCTGTCGGTCACGAACATCTGAAGCGGCAGCAGCGCCGGAGTTTCACTCCGCAGAGTAGCAGCGATATCGTGGCGCTTGGTGTAATCGATTGAGGAGAGCACCACCATCAAGTCGATGTCCGAATCGGGGCCGTCGTCACCCCGGGCCACAGAACCGAACAGCAGTACCTGCTCTGGGTCGCAGGCTGCGACAATCGCAGCCACCACATCGGATACCCACTCAGCCAGGGTGCGGCCCGCGTAACACGCCTTGCCGTCGCGCACCTCGTAGGTGACCGAGCTCATGAGGTGAGCTCCGCCTGGAACGAACCCTGTGGGCCGGCGCACACAGTCCCGCTGCGGCTCTGGCAAACGGCATAGCAAGACTCATCAGGGAACAAAAGTGATCTGCCAGTTACACGGACCATTTAGCGCCTCTGTTGTCCTGGATCGATGCTCGGTCATGATCCGACCTAGCTCGAACGCTGAAGTTGTCGTCAGGTAGCCATCGTATGCCACGCCACTAAGCCAACTGTGCCTCGCTAGCGCAAAGCCGCAGCGGAAGGCGGCGACGATCCCACCATAGCCAGCGCGGCCACGGTCGGCTAACCCCCGGGCAGGTTGAAACCCCGCAGCGACGGGCCGGCGCGGCCGGCGCCGATCACGGTGATCGACGCAGTGGCCAGGTAGGTCCTCCAGCAGATCTCGTCGCCAACCCCGAGAGCCCACGCCACGGCAGCCTTGATCGGCGACACGTGGCTCACCACGACGACGTCGCAGTCCGAAGCTTCCTCCCATAGCTCCTCGCACGCGGACCGCACCCGCAAGGCGACGTCTGATAGGGACTCACCGCCGGGCGGACGGTAGGCCAGGTCGACGGACCAGCGGTCCCAAAGCTGGCCGGCAGCCGCGACGGGAACCCCTTCGAAGGATCCGTAGTCGATCTCACGCCAGCGTTCGTCGACGCTCACCGAGGGTCCCAACGCCCCGGCAGTGTCCAACGCCCGAATCAAAGGGCTCGACACCACCCTGGAAGCTCCAGCCAGCTCTGGCAGGCGACCGAGCTTGTCGGCTTGGCGGCGGCCCTCGTCGTCCAGGGGGACGTCGCTGCTTCCCAGGAGCAGGCCGGCGGCGTTGTGGGCGGTCTGGCCGTGACGTAGCACGTAGAGCACGGCCGCTACCCTACTGTGGGGACGGGACCTGGCCGGGCGGCTCGACCACGAGGATCCGGGAGCACTGCTCGCAAGTTTCGAGCTCGTCGCCGGCGTGACGCACCCTTTCGAGCTCCATCGCCGACAGCGTGAGGTGGCATCCGCTGCAGCGCCTGGCCACCACCCGTGCGACCGCAACCCCGCCGAGGCGACCTCTCAGAGCCTCGTAGCGTCCGAGCAGCACCGCAGGCACGTCGCCAGCGGCCGCCTTGCGCTCGTCGCGCCGTGCGAGCAGCTCGGCATCGATCTCCTCCTCGGCCCGGGCTAGTTCCGCCCGCGCTGCGCTCAGCGAGCTTCTGACCGGCTCGACTGCGGCGTGGAGACCGTCGAGCGCCCCCGACGCGACGTCCGACGCGTCTAGAAGGCCGAGGATCTCGTCTTCGAGGCCTGACGCCTTAGACGCCAGCGCCTCAGTCTCGGCCTGCATAGCCGCCAGGTCACGTGTCGAGGTTGTCTGGGCTGCATAGAGGCGCCCCTCGACGGTCCTGCGCCGCTCGTCGACGGCCGACAGCTCGGCTTCCATCTTCGAGCGCCGCCCCTCGAGGGCGTGCAGTTCGCTTGCGCGCTCTGCGGCTTGGCGGCCCAGCGCGTCGAGCTGCCTGGACAGCTCGACGACAGCGGCTCGTTCGGGGAGATGCTCCCGCCTGTGCACCAAGGCGTCGATCGAGCTGTCCAGGTCTTGGATGTGGAGAAGTTGCGCCACCGCTGGTGTCACCGGGATCCTCTCAGGTTGGCTGGTTGGGCCGACGGCACAGGCCTATGTGGCCGGCTGCTGGCCGGCGCCGCCCGACGGTGCGGTCGAGGCGGGCGGTGTCGAAGCTGGAGGCGTTGGAGTCGAGGCGGGCGGCGTCGATCCGGGCGGCGTCGAAGGGCTCGGCGTGGTCGTCGCCGGGGCGGTGGTGGGCGGCGGGGCGGGCGGAGCGACGAAGTTGTGGTCCTGGACGTCGGCGGCGACGAGGGCCGGCGAAGTCACGTACTTAGAGGGCGGGACCAAGGCACCGTCAGGCGTCGGGAAGTCCAGCACCGGCTGGTTGGCCAGCACAGCGGCGCTGTAGTCGTGCCAGCTGCTCGCCGGGTAGTTCGCACCGTAGACGGTAAGCCCGTTGATGACGATGGGTATCTCCCCCTTGAGAGCCCCCATCCACACGGTGGTCGCCAGCTGCGGGGTGAAACCGTTGAACCACGCGTCGACGTTGTTGGAGGTCGTTCCTGTCTTGCCGGCGACGGGACGGTTCCCCAGGGCCGCGGCGGTCCCTGTCCCGTACTGGACGACCGCCTGGAACGCCACGTCGGCTTCGGCGGCTATCTGGCTTGAGAATATCCGCTTGCCCGGCTGGTCACCTTGGTAGATGACGGCGCCGGTGCGGTCGACGATGCTCGAGATGAAAGACGGTGCGTGGTAGACCCCGTTGTCGGCGAGCGTGGCGTAGGCGTCTGCCATCTCGATCGGATGGACCGCTATAGACCCGATGACCATCGACGGGATGAACGCGTCGGCGGCGGTGACCTCGCTCACCCCCATCTGCTGGGCCATCGAGACCACGTTGGGCAGCCCGATCTGTCTCGCCAGACGCATGTAGGCGCAGTTAACCGAGTTCGCCGTAGCATCGACAACGGTGATGACACCACCGCCCGGGCCTGAGTCGTTGTTGATCGGCTTGGTCAGAAGGCTGTTGTTACCCGGGAACGAGATGTAGCACGGGCTTTGGCTGTCGACGGTGTCGTAGACGGAGTAGCCCTGCTCCAACGCAGCCAGAAGCGTGAAGAGCTTGAAGCCCGACCCGGGCTGGCGTTGAGCTTGGGTCATCACGTCGAACTGCGACGCCGCCGCTCCGCTCCCCCCGACCAGAGCTTCCACGGCCCCGTTCGACGGGTTGATCGACACGAGGCCCTCCTCGTAGCCGACGCTGTTGGCGGGCGTGTTCGCGGCGAGGGAGGACTCCGCTGCCGCCTCGGCGGTCGGGTCCATGTTCGTGTAGACCTTGAGACCACCCTCGAACAGGGCAGCGTAACGCTCCGCGTACGTCGAGCCGAGAGGGCTACCCGGGCCGAGAAGCTCGTTCTTCACCTGCAGGACGTAGTAGTTGTTGGTGCCGGTCAGGCTAGGCGGCGGGGGACTGGCCCCCGGCAGCGGCACCTGGTTCGCAGTGGCCGCCTGGGCCGGGGTGATGTCCTTGTAGTACACCATGCGCGAGAGCACCTGGCTGCGCCTTATCCTCGCCGCTGCAGGGTTCAGGATCGGATCGTAACCGTTGGGGTCTTGGATCATTCCGGCGAGTAGCGCAGCCTGGGCCAGGTTGAGAGCGCTCGCCGGCTCGGAGAAGTACGTCTGCGCCGCGGCTTGCACACCGTAGGCGCCGTTGCCCAGGTAGATGGTGTTCAAGTAGGTCTCCAAGATGGTGTTGCGGCTGTACTCACGTTCGAGCCGGTCGGCGAGGACGACCTCGCGGACCTTTCGGCTCAGCGTCTGCGACGGCGTGAGGAACACCTGCTTTACAAGCTGCTGGGCGATGGTCGACCCACCTTGAAGTCCGCTCCCGGAGGCGTCGTGGACAGCAGCACGGGCTATAGAGCGCAGGTCGAAACCTCCGTGGACGTAGAAGCCGTGGTCTTCGGTATCGAGCACCGCCGTCACCATCACCTTCGACACCTGGGACAGCGCTACCGGCTCACGCAGCTCAGGGCCTCGAAGCACCGCCAGGACTGTCTTGTGGTCAGCCGCGTAGATCGTCGTCGCCAGCTGGAACTGGCTTGTCAGAGGGGGGAGCGGGATCTCCTGGGCGATGGCGCTACCGTGGTAGGCGCGAGACGCGACCGCCCCGACTGCTACGACGGTCCCCGCTACCAGCACAGCTGCGCCCGAAACCAACGCTATTAACCTGACAAGCCGCTTCAACGCGGACAAGGGCCCGAACTCTCGCTCATCATTCCACCACACGCTACCGTTGCACGCACCCAGTTGTGCAGCACCCGGCTTGGCGCCACCCCGGCGTTGAGCCGCTTCAACGGATATCGTAAGAGCATGGTCTCCGTAAGCGAAGCAACCGACACAGCGACACTCCCCGAGAGCGACGAAGCACACGTCGAGCGGCTTGTCGACGAGCTGGTCGCGTCGAAGCCTCCGTCGCGATGCAGCGAAGTGGAGTTCCTCGGCGCCCAGTTCGACGCCGGATTGGCCTTCGTGCACTTCCCGGTCGGCTACGGAGGGCTCGGCCTTTCACGCAAACTAGCGCCTGTTATCTCCGCTCGACTCCAAAAGGCAGGAGCCCCGAACCTGGTAGCCCGAAACGCCATCGGTTACGGAATGGCCGCCCCGACCATCCTCGCGCTCGGCACCGAGGAGCAGAAGCGACGCTACCTTAGGCCGCTGTTTACCTGCGAGGACATCTGGTGCCAGCTGTTCTCCGAGCCCGGGGCGGGCTCGGACGTGGCGAGTCTCGCCACCAAGGCGACCAGAGACGGCGACGAGTGGATCCTCGACGGACAGAAGGTATGGACCACGCTCGCGCACACCTCTCGTTACGGGATGGTCCTCGCCAGAACCGACCCGGAAGCTGAGAAGCACAACGGGCTCACCTACTTCGTGGTCGACATGCACGCTCCCGGAGTGGAAGTCCGACCGCTGCGCCAGATGACCGGCGACGCCGAGTTCAACGAAGTGTTCTTCAGCGGTGTAAGAGTCCCCGATTCCGAAAGGCTCGGCCCTGTCGGCGAGGGCTGGCGCGGAGCGATCGTCACGCTGATGAACGAGCGCGTCTCCATCGGGGGGTCCATAGCCCCCCGAGGTTCCGGTCCCATCTCCACGGCGGTGGGCATCTGGTCCTCCTTGCCCGCAGCAGAGCGCACCCCAGCCAAGCGCGACCGTCTGATGTCGCTTTGGATCCAAGCCGAAGTGCTCCGGCTAACCAACATGAGAGCCGCCGCCGCCTCGGCGCTTGGCACCCCGGGCCCCGAAGGGTCGACCGGCAAGCTCGCCTACGCCGAGATCAACAAGAGCATCTACGAGTTCTGCGTCGACCTTCTCGGCGCCCGGGGAATGCTCTACGACAGCTACGAGATGCGCAGACCCGACGGCGCCGGCGGGAACGGGTCGGCGACGAGAATGTTCCTGCGCTCCAGGGCGAACTCGATAGAAGGCGGCACGTCGGAGGTCATGCGCAACATCCTCGGCGAGCGGGTGCTCGGCCTGCCCGGAGATGTGCGCGTCGACAAGGGCGTCCCCTGGTCCAAAGTTCCCCGCAACTAGACCCGGCGGTTACCCGGCACGGCGGCCGTCGGCGGAGATCGCTCGCGGGTCGATCACTTCAAGCTCACGCGCGAACACCTTTTCGAAGAGATCCCGCTTCCTGCGCAGACCCCACAGCTCCAAGCTGATGTCGTCGTCGGCGTCGACAGACACTACGACCTTGCGGTCCTCGACGATCACCGACAAAGCCCGGACGGGACCGCCGTGGCTTCTGTCCAGCCCGTCCGCGACCTGCAGCAGGGCGACCATCTGACTGACACGGCGACGCTCGGAGGCGGAGAGACGCCCGAAGGCTTCGAAGGACGCCTTCGGCGATCCCCGCTTGTGGAACCTGCCGAGGCAAGCGAGGATGTCCACTTCCCCGGGGCGGAACCCTCGCAACTTCCCGTTGGCTATCAGGTAGGCGCTGTGCTGCTCGTGGCGGTCGTTGGAGACGTGCTCGCCGACGTCGTGGAGCAACGCCCCGTACTCGAGAAGCTCCCTTTCGGTGCGGTCGAGGCCGTGGAGGGGCCTGGTCCCGTCGAAAAGCTCTACGGCCAAGCGGGCAACTTTGCACGAATGAGCCTCGTTCCACCCGTAACGGCGCGCCAGGTTGGTCACCGACTCGCGTCGCATGGCTTGCGGGTCCGGGTCCCAGTCGCTGCGGCTGTGCCGTCCGATCGCGTCGAGGATCATCCCCTCCCGCAGGGCCCATTCGCAGCCGATCACCTCTTCGATGGCGAACTCGGCCAGCGCCCGGGACGCGAGGATCGCCCCGGCGGGTAGGAGGTCGGCCCGCCTCGCGTCGACGCCGGGCAGCGAGGCGCGCTCCTCCGCTGTCATGGACACCAGGTCGTCGCGAAGCTTGCGCAGGTCGGCTGCGCTTACCGACAGCTGGTTCAGGCTGGTCGGGTAACGCCCGTCCCTGCGCTGGGCAGCTAGGCCGACGAGGGTTTCGAGAGTTCCGCTGGAAAAGATCGCCGTCTTCGGCTCCAGCGGTGCAATCTGGCCGGCAACTCGGCCCAGGGCGCGCCCCACGGCGTCGGAAACCCGCCTGACGTCGTCGCCGCTTGGAGGGTCGGACCGCACGTGCTCGGCGGTGAGGCGGGCCACCCCGAGTTTCAGGCTCGCCGCCCAGGCGAGCCGGCGGCCGTCCCCGACCATCAGCTCCAAGCTGCCACCCCCGAGGTCCATAGCGAGGGCGGGTGACGGGTCGATAACGACGCTCGCCCTCACGGCTTCGAAGATGAGCCTCGCCTCCTCCCGTCCGCTTATGACCCGCACTTTCACCTTGCACTCAGACTCGATCCGCTCGACGACCAGCAGCGAGTCGGACGCCTCCCGGAAAGCCGACGTGGCGCATACCACCATCTCCTCGGCCCGGTTCGACTCGGCCAGCGCCGCGAAGCGTTTCACGACCTCTACGCCGGCCGTGGCCAGGTCGACGCCGATGCGGCCTGTGGAGGCAACAGCGCTGCCGAGGCGGAGCATCTCCTTGTCGGTGGCTATGGCCTCGAACGACCCGTCGGGGTGGGCGTCGGCCACCAAGAGGTGAAATGAGTTGCTTCCGAGGTCGAAGGCTGCGATGCGCACTTTGTCCCAACCTAGCCGGGTCTCAGCCAGGCGCACAGCACGGTGCGGTCGTCGTGGCAGCCCTGCCTGGAGAAGTCGACGACCGCGGCGAGGTCTAGGGGTGACGGCCGGCCGCTGATAGCGGCCCGCAGAGCCGGGTCGACAGTCTGGGGCCCGTCGCGCCACGGGTCCGCCACCCCGTCGGTGGCTAGCACTAACACCGCTTCCGGCTGTAGCTGCAACGATGCGGTCTCCCAAACCTCCCCATCAGCGCTTGCGGCGTCGGCCCCGAGCCCGCAAGCGCGATCCTCGCCGAGGGGCAAGGCGGCCGTGGCCGTTCCGACCGTTCCGTCCTCGCGGGCAGGGAAAAGCTCCCGGGTGGATTGTGCGTCGACCACGAAGGCTGTGCTGTCACCGACGCGGGCCAGGCACACCGCTCCCCCCGCTGCCACCAGCGCTAAAACCAGTGTCGTCGCTCCCCCACCTCGAGCGGCGCTCTCCGCGGCTTGCATGCACAGCCTCGCCGCAGATGCCAGGCCTGGAGCGTCTAAGCCCGGACCGTCCAGGTCGCACGAAGACGCCGCTAAGACGGCTGCGCTGCACGTTCGGGCCGCCGCTCCCGCTGACCCGGGGATAGCGCCGAGGCCGTCGGCGACGGCTAGAGCCGTCCAGCCGTCTCCTTGGGACCAGGCGAAGAAGTCGTCGCTTGGCTCACCGGCCAGGCGGTGGCGGGACCCGACGACGCTCGCCGCTCGCACGGCGAGCCAAGTGGTGCTGGCCCCCTCAGCCCGGATGCCTGCCACCGAAGCGTCCCCGTAGGAAGCCAGGACAGGCTCGGTGCTCGACGCCGGAGAGGGCAGTCCCAGGACTGGACGCTGCAACGAAGTTTCAGTCGTCCTGGTCAGTCGAGCTCGTCGACGGGAATAGCGCGCATCGAGGTGAGCTGTGGCGCCTCGAGAAGCGCTTGGCCGTCGTACACGCTGGCGGACGAGCTCACGATCGACTGGACGAGGCCGGCCAGCAGCTCAGGTATCACAGTGGCAGGGTCTGCCCCTTCGGCTGCCACGAAGGCCCTGTTGGCCTTGGCCGACGTGACGGCTGACAGGACCGCCGGGTCGGCGTCACCGAAACCGAAAGCAAGTATGTTCGGACGGCGCTTCCATGACGGATCGGTGAGCCTCGACAGAGCGGACCGCCACCGTTCGCTCTCGTCGGTCGGACGGCCATCGGAGATCAAGATCACCGCCGGCCGGTACCAGCGGTCCCCTGCCGAACGACTCGCGTGGTAGTCGGACTCGATCACTTTGAACACGTGGTCGAACATGGCGGCGTAAGAGGTCCGCCCGCGCGCAACGAGCTCGGGGATCGCGTCGACCATGCTCAAGTCGCTGAGCGGCAGCACGCTCGTCGCCGTGTCGGAGAACGTGATGATCCCGACTCTTATGACCTCCGCAACGGCCGGATCGCTGCCGATGCTGGTCCTGAGCATGGGAAGCTGCTTGTTCACCGCCGCGATCGGCTCGCCGGACATGGACTCGGAGATGTCCATGCAGATGTAGAACGGGAAAACCGAGTAACGCTCCTGCGCGCTTAGAGGCGAATCTGCGACCGTCATCTTCTTCAAGGTAGCGGTCATCCCCGTGTTATCGGAGATACGACCAGGGCCACGATCCCAGCGGCGACCCCGACGAGCACGACGTCCAAGGCGAGCAGTGCCAGGACCCGAAGCGCTGCCCGCCGCTTGCCTCTGCCCGAGGCCAAGGCGAACAGCGCATCTTGGTGTGCCTTGACCCACCAACGCCAAAAGGCCACCCACAACACTTTCGCCTGCGAACGCAGGCTCCGATCGTCGCTTCCCCCGCCGGGACGGCTCGCAGCCGAGAAGGGACCTTGTGCAGCTGGGGGCAGTGCTGTGGAGGCGTACGACCAGGCGCTCGATCCGCTGCCGGTGGGCTGCGACATAGCGGGGCTGGCTCCGCGCCCACCGCTCAGGTTCGCGCTGGTCGGCTTGGTCGCCTTAAGGGGTCGAGGGGTTACCTGTACGTCCGTGGGCGGGGCCGGCGGGGGCGGGGCGGGCTGGGCCGGCTGGGGCGAGGGGGCCGGCTGGGTTGGCGGGCGCTTGGATGGGACCCCGGTTCCCCCCAGGAGGGCAGTGACCTCCTCTAGGGGCTCCACCCACTCTGCTGCGGTCGGGCGCGACCCGGCAGCCTCGACGCTCAGAGCCCTCGCGCACAGCTCCCACAGAGGGTGCCCGCCGTCCAAGAGTTGCTTCGTCACCGACCCCCCGGGCACAGGCACCTCGACGCTGAGGGTGCCCTCCCGACGCTGGCGGGCTTGCACGGGGAAGTTAGCGGCGCCCACCACCCTCAAGAAGATCAGCCCGAGCGAGTACCGGTCGGACGCCACGGTCGGGTTGTGACCTTTCTGTACGGAAGGGTCGTCCCAGTTGGGAGTCATAGCCCGCCGGCGAGGTGGGTGTGGCGCTACGGCTTCGACGGGAGCCGCACGGGACGGGAACACCTCTGCGGAGTCGCAGTCGATTACGTACACCTCCGGGCCGCGCTCCAGTGACCAAAGCACGTTCTTAGTGGAAAGATCACCGTGCGACACGGGAGTTTCGACGGAGTCGAAGGCCGCCAGGAGCCTGGCCAGGGCGAGCACCAGCCCGTAACGCCCGGCGTCGCCCGGCGGCGGCACGGCGATACCGTACGCCTTCGCCGGCCGCGCCGGGTCACAGGTCAGGTAGCTCAGCGTAGCGAGGCGCCTCTGGCCGTCCCTGTGGCGAACCGAGAAGCGCCGTGGGGCCCTGGGCATGAGCAGCCCGACCGGACGGGCACCGTCGTCGGTTACCACCGACGTGGGCCACGCGGCCGACGACCGGAGCACTTCGGCTTCCGGCTCCGCCAACAGGTCCGGCCAAGCCACGAGACCGTCCAGATACACCCGGTCGGTGTCCCCACGGTACGCCTTGAAGACTAGGTGGGGTTGCAGCGGAAGCTGGTAGACAGCGCCCTCCCCACCTTGGGCGAGCAGATCCCCTACCCGCAGCTCGCCCAGAGCGCAGCGCTGCACCTATCAGGCGCCGTGAGACCCGAAGAGGTGCCCGATACCGAACGTCACCCCCGCTGCTATCACGGCTACTCCAAGCTGGCGAAGAGCCATCCGCAGGGCCGGCCTTCCTGACATCCTCCCAGTCAACGCACCCAGGCCGAGAGCGGCGAGAGTTGCGAGCAGCATCGACAGGACGACCGCTGTCGACCCCGAAGCGAACAACCACGGAAACAGTGGTATGAACGCACCGACAGCGAAAGCCACGAACGAGAACGCTGCCGGCTTGGCGGACGAGCCGGTCTCTTCGGGGTGTATCCCAAGCTCCAAGCGAGCGTGGGTGTCTAGGGCTACCTTCTCGTTCGAGGAGAGGATCCTGGCGACGGTCATAGCGTCTTCGGTGGACACTCCGCGGGCCCTGTACATCCCGGCGAGCTCGCGTAGCTCCGAGTCAGGGTCCTCGGAAAGTTCGCGCCTCTCCACCTCGAGCTCGTGCAGCGCCATCTCCTTTTGGACCTGCACAGAAAGAAGCTCCCCCGCTGCCATCGAGAACGACCCGGCAAGAAGCCCGGCAACCCCGGCCAGACGGACCGTGCCCGCAGCGGCGGAAGCCCCTGCGACACCGAGCACCAGAGAAACGTTGGTCAAAAGACCGTCCCCGGCGCCGAGAACCGCAGCTCGAAGACCGCCGCTCGAAACATCTCGGTGCCGGCTAGTGCTGTCGGGGTCCCGCCCGTCGAGCAGAGCCAGGACCCGAGAGAGCTTCGGGCGGGGGGCCGTAGAAATCTTCATGCTGTTAATAATATACGCTCAAATGCCTTAAACTGCACCTAAATAGTAAGGTTCTCCAGCCTTTCTCTCTTGTCTTAGCCGCGCCTTCCGAATGCCACAGCCGGCCCCGGCCGGCCTACGGCATCAGCCGCTTTTGACGTCGGGTCTGCGACAGCTTCCCAAGGGGCTGCGGCTTCGAGCTGCGCCGCAAGGGAGATAAGGAGGCCGTCTGTGTTGGCTGGTCCGACAAGCTGAGCGCCGACGGGCAGTCCCCCCGCGACGAAACCGGCGGGTATGGAGATCGCCGGCCATCCGAGATAGTTCCACGGCCACGCGTAAGGGCAGCATGCCGCCATGAACCTCTGCGTCCTTAGATGTCCCATACCGTCGGCCGCGCCAACCTTGGGAGGCCCTGTCGCCGTCACCGGGGTGATAACCACGTCGAAACGCTCGAAGATCCTCCCAACCAGCGCCGCGAACGGAACCTCCAGCCGGCGCGACGCATGCAAAGGCCAACCGGCGAGGCGACGCCCGGACCTGGCGCTCGCCAGGGTTCTAGGATCGAGCTGCGACCAGTCAGGGACGTTACCCAGCCACTCCCAACCGCCCACAGCGGCGCGAACCAAGAAGGGGATGCCCATAGGCCCGTAGCGGGGGTTCATCTCCTCCACCCGGTGCCCTAAGCCTGCGAGGCGCTCGGCGACCCCTCGCACGGCCTTTTCTACCTGTGGGTCCAGGTTCACGGGAGCCGACACCCACGGGGGGCGCAACGCCAAGGCTACCCGCAGCGCCCGCGGCGCGTCGGACGCCCACGACACGAACGAACGCGACGGAGCAGGCGGACGGTGGCGGTCATCTGCGTGATTGACGCTGAGGACGTCTAGGAGCATGGCGGCGTCCACGACGCTGCGCGTGAGAGGCCCAGGGCTCGTGATACCCGTCCACGCTTCGCTCTCCGGCCACGTAGAAAGCCGGCCCCGCTGGGGCTTGACGCCGACCAGGTTGCACCACGATGCCGGGATACGAACCGACCCGGCGCCGTCAGAGCCTAGAGCTCCCGCCACCACTCCAGAGGCGACAGCGGCCGCCGAGCCCCCCGACGAGCCACCGGCGGAGTGCGACAAGTTCCAAGGGTTGCGTGTCACCCCGAAAGCCGGCCCCTCAGTCCACGGGTACAGCCCGAGCTCGGGGGTATTGCTCTTTGCGATTATCACCGCGCCTGCCTGGCGGAGCAGTCTGACAATGAAACTGTCAGTGCTTTTCACGGGGAAGTCGCCGGCGCAGCCGAACGGAGTCATCTGGCCCTCGACGTCGGTGTCGTCTTTTACCACTACGGGCACGCCGAGCAGCGGGGCCGTCTCGCCCGCGACCAAACGTTCGTCGGCGGCGTCGGCAGCCCTGAGAGCCTCGGCGACGAGAAGGACCCGGAAAGGGTTGACTGTCTCGGCGACCTTCGACGCGCGAGCGAGGGATGCCTCGACGAGGTGGCGCGACGTGACGTCTCCGGCCGCCAGGTACCGCGCGGACTCGACGAGCCCAAGACGGCTGATGTCCCGGGGATCGCCCGGGGACGGGATCGCCGTCCCGCCTGGTAGTGGCTCGCTTCGCATCGCAAGCGACGCTAGCCCGCCACGAAGCCGAAGGTGTGTCCACGCCCGCAGCCCAGCGGGCAGCCAGCGGTATCCCAGCAGGTGCCAGCCGAGCCACAGCCGAATACCAGCGGAGCCACGGCGTCCCCCGGTACACGCCGCTGCAGCGGGGAGTATCGTTATGCAGGTGAGCGACACTTTCGACAGGGTTGCGTGCCGCTGGTGCCGGTCCCATAACCCGCCGGGGGTTTCGTCCTGTGAGCGATGCGGCGCGCCGCTGGATCTACGCGACGTCGTGTCCGAATCAGGGTGGAGGATGTCCCCGCGCATCAAGGGTCTCACCACAGTCGTGTGCGGTTCGGTCCGGGTGCAGTTCGACGGCAGGATCTCGCCGGCGGCTGCGGTAACACTGGCGGCCGGGGACAGCGTGTTCTTCGAGCACCATGCGATGCTCTACAAGGACGAGGAAGTGGCCCTTTCGGTCATCGACACCCCCGGCGGCCTCAAGCGCCTCGTGGACAACGAGCCTTTCGTGTTGAGCGTCGCTCACGGTCCGGGAAACGTGTCTCTGTCCCGCGACGCTCCCGGCAGGATCGTGTGCTTGGCCCTCGAACCCGGCGACAGCTTCCAAGTCCGCCAGCACGCCATGGTATTGGCCACTACCGGGATCGGATACTCATACGAGAAGCTTCCCGGCCTCAGGGCTACCCTCGCCGTAGGAGCCGGCATGTACCTGGACAGCTTTGAAGCTGGGACCGCACCCTCATTGGTGGTCCTGCACGGCTACGGTGACGTCGTCGAACGAACCCTGGCGCCTGGTGAGGTCATCGAGGTCGAGCCGGGTTCGTTCCTCTACAAGCAGTCCACGGTGACCGTTGCGACCGTCACCCACAAGATGACTCCCCAAGAGGCTTCGGGCGCCTCTCAGACAGCCAAAGGTCTGGCCACGCGAGGGCTGGCGGGTCTGCGGATCGCCAGGAACTTGAAAAAGGAGGGTATCGGTGGCATCGTCTCGGGCAGTGTCCTCCAGCAGGCTGCGACCGCTTTGAGCGGACCGGGTCTCATGTTGATAGCGCTCAAGGGACCCGGCAGGGTCGGTATCCAGTCCATGTACGCCGCCCAGACGGTCGCCTGACATGAGCGAATACACGTGCCCTTACTGCCGCGTGACATCCGACTTGACAGCTTCGCAGTGTCCCGCTTGCGGAGCCCCTCTGGACGTAACCCAGGCGAGCTCGACCGGCTGGACGCAACTGCCTCCCATCGCCGACCGGGCGCAGATCCAGATCGGCCGTAGCAGCGCCACGATCCTCGGGGTTTTGTGCCCTGTGGCCGAGATGAGACTGTCCGGCGATGACACGGTGCTGTTCCCCGCGCACACCTTGTTGTGGTCCGACGTGACGGTCTCGACGTCGCAGGCGCCGACGCGCCAAGGCTGGCAGCGCACCTGGGCGGGCCAGCCGGTAAGCCTGCTCCAAGCGACAGGACCGGGGACTGTCGCCGTTTCGGCTGACACGCCCGGCGAGATGGTCGCGGTACCGCTCCAAGCTGGGCAGGCCATCGACGTGCGAGAGCATCGCATGGTCGCCACCAGCGGCTCGGTCACACACGACTTCTACGACAGCGGGATCTGGTTCCGATCCCGTGGTGGGGGGTTTGGAGGGGACGTCGGGTCCGCTTCGGGCCTGCTTGGAATGGCCCTTGACCTTTCCGGTGTCGACGTCGGCTCGCGGCGGGACCGGACCGGCGTTTCCGCGGTCGTCTACCCGCTCGGCGTCCAGGTGGACCGCTTCAGCACCGGATCCGAGCCGGGCGTGGTTTTACTCCAAGCGGGGGGTGACGTCTCGTTTCGAGACCTGGCCGCCGGCGAAACGGTACTCGTCAAACCGCCCTCGGTGCTGTTCAAAGATCCTGGGGTGTCCTGGGAGCTCCACGTCGAGTTCCCCGCAGCGGGAGCGAAACTTTGGCGGTCCTGGGCGAACCGTTACCTGTGGCTGAGGCTTAGAGGTCCCGGGCGTGTCGCACTGCAATCCAACTATGACCGCCTGGCCGACCCCGGCGGTGATTTCGACGAGAGTTGCCGCTTCACCCAGCGCGCCTGGTGAGAAGCCGTCGGGGCCGCGCCGCTTCCGTCGACACCAGCTCCTAGGAGTTCAGCGGCGGCCCCGCCACCATCCGACCAAGAGCCTGTACCAAAGGCTTCTCGAGGTTCTCCGCTCGGGAGTCGAGTCGTAGAAACGCTGGAAGGCGACGGTGTCATCGGGTCTGGGCGTTTGCTCCTGGGGTTCCTCCACGCAGGCGATCCTAGTTTGTCAGCCCCCAGGGTTCGCCAGCGGGGCGAACATTTCACTCGCCCATGCGAGCGCTTGAGCACAGGCCGCGTTGAGCTTCGCGATGCTCACACCGCTGCGCATCAGCAGCGGGCTGCCCTGCTCCCATGCCAGCACGTCTGAGAGGATCCCCCCAAGGGGTCCGGTCATGTCGAGCAGCGCCTCGGCCAGCTCGTCGGTGACGGTGACGGTTTGTAGTATTTCGGTCTTGGCTATGCCCATCAGCATCTCCATCGCCGACAGCATTCCGAGCGTGAAAGCCGAGGCCGAGCGGGTCGGATCGACGACGTCCGCCAGAAGCTCGCAGAGCCTCGCCCTGGTGAGGGCCGTCAAGAGTTGAGCTGGAGCGGTAACGCCTGTGTCCTCAAGGATCATTATGGATGCCCATGCGCGCATACGACGCTGCCCGAGAAGCACCACGCCTTCGCGGATAGAGCTGATCGGGCGGCGCAGCCCGACGGCCGCCCCGACACCCGCCGCCCGCAAGAAGCGCAAGCTGAGGCCGGGACACGACTCGATCGTGTCCTCCACCGATCTCGGGTCGGCGTCGTCGGAGCACAGCTGGGCTATGAGACGCAGGCTCGTGGCCCGGCCAGGAGTCAAGGTTCGGCCTCTCAGCACCTGAGGTCGCGACAGCAGATAGCCCTGGAAAAGGGCGAAGCCCATCCTCTTGCACATCTCGAGCTCGTCGGCGGTTTCCACCTTCTCGGCGAGCAGGTTTTCGCAGTAACCCACCACCCTGTCGTAGTGCTCGCCGAGGCTCTCGCCGAGGGCGAGCACGTCCAGCTTGACCAAGTCGACCGTCGACAGGATCGCCTCGTCGCCTTCGGCCCACACGTAGTCGTCTAACGCGACCATGTAGCCGTCAGCCTGGAGCCTTCTGATCCCGTCGAGGACGTCGGCGTCGTGGGCGACGTCTTCGAGGACTTCCACCACGGTCCTCTCGGGAGGTAGCGGAATACCGAGGTCGCCTGTGACGAAAGGGCGGGTCGCGTTGACCAGGACGCGACTGTCACCGGCCAGGTTGTGAAGTCCTATGTCCATTCCGGCTCTGAGCAGGACCTCGGCGGTCATCTTCTCCCCGTCGACCGCCGACCCCGCTGGCCCTCGGAACAAAAGCTCGTATCCCCAAAGCGTCAAGTCGCCGTCGAAGACGGGCTGGCGGCCGATCAGGAAAGTACCGTCCCCGTGCGCGCTCGCAGGCGGGTAGGTGAGGGTCACGAAGACGGTCTTCGTCGTGGCGGCACCGGCGCTGTAGGAGCTCGGCAGAAGCGCTGTCGCTCAGCGCCAATTCGCGCAAAACAGTGTAAGAAGGCCCCGACCCTGCCCTGCGACTCTTGGAGCGGACGACGGGATTCGAACCCGCGACCCTCACCTTGGCAAGGTGATGCTCTACCAGCTGAGCCACGTCCGCAATTCTTCTCCTATCTTATCAGACCGTTCCAGGCCCTCGAACGGGTTCCCGGAGCGTCCCGGCGCTGAAGTCTGCCTACTGGCTACCTACCGACCGGCGGCTGCTACCCGGACAGATCGCGGATGCACTCCACGTAGGGGTGAACGGCGTTGAGGTCGGCTATCTCCACGCCTACGGTGCCGGCAGGGCACAACTGGCCCGGCGGGTAGGACGGTATAGCCGAAACGACTTTTGCCGTCGCTTTGGCCGATGAGCACGACACCGGCGTGGCGCTGTAGCGGGGGTGCCCGTCGAAGGTGCCGTTGGCGACCAGGCATTTGCCGACGAGGGCTTGTGCTTGCTTGGCCTGCGAGGCGCTCTGATTCGCGCTGGGCGTCACTCCCTGGTAGACGGCGTAGAGGACCGCTGCGACGACCAGCAGCGTAGGTATCAGCCGCCACGGGGATCGCCATGCCGGCCGTGAAACTTTCGTCGGCACGCCGAGCATCTGCCAGCGGGGCGGCAGCGGCGGCGCGTCGACGCCGGGAGCCCACCGAACCCACTCTTCGGCGTCGCGATCGAAGAACATCACGTCGCCCTGACCTCGATGCCAGTGGACCCCTCGAAACACCACGTTGTTGTCGGGGTCGGTCTCGGTCAGCGGCCTGTCGTCGCCGGTTGGGTCTCCCGTCCCGTCACCTGGCCGCGCCCCGCGTCGACTCATGACGGCCTCCCCCTGAACGACGGCCTCACGGCTGGCGACGTCACTTCAACAGGCGCGACATGCGCCTGTCGGCTAGGACCTTCCCGCCGGTCTGGCAGGTCGGGCAGTACTGGAAGGTTCTCGTCGCATACGACACCTCTCTCACTTTGTCGCCGCACACCGGACAGGCCAGGCCGGTCCTGGCGTGCACGGCCATCGACGACTTCTTGTCGGATTTCAGCTCGCCGGCGTCCATCCCCCTGCAACGCTCGACTGCGGCCGACAGAACCCCCACGAGGGCGCCGTGGAGGCGGGCTACCTCGTCGTCGGTCAGCTTCGCCGCCGGCTTGAACGGCGACAGGCGAGCGGCGTGCAACGCTTCGTCTGAGTAGGCGTTACCGACCCCGGCGATGAGAGACTGATCCGACAGGGCAGCCTTGAGCTGGCCTCCCCCGCCGCGCAAGACACGCCCGAGCGTGGCGGCGTCGAAGTCCTCCCCGAGTGGGTCGGGTCCCAGCCGGGCGACCCCCGGAACGCCTTGGGGAGTGGGGACCAACCACATAGCCAGGCGTTTCTCGGTCCCCTGCTCGGTGATGTCGAAACCGTCGCCCTCCTCGAAACCGATCCTGGCGGCCAGGGGCCCCTTGGACACCTTGACGGCAGTGGCCGCCAGGCGGTCCCTCCAGCGCACCCAACCCGCCCTGGCCAGATGCACCACCAGCCAAATCCCGTCGAGGTTCACGCACAGGTACTTCCCTCTGCGCTCCACCGCAGACACCCGCTTTCCTAGCAGTCCCGACCAGGCGGGATCGTAGGTTTTAAGGGCGGACAGCGAGCCCAGTTCTGCTCTTCGCACCGGCCTTCCGACCGTCTTGGCTTGAAGGAAGAACGCCAGAGCCTCCACTTCTGGCAGCTCAGGCATCAGGCGCCTCCGACGGCGAATGTGTCGTGCACCGTGTGGGTCAGCGGCCCGTATGGCCGAAACGGCCGGCACCGCGCTCGGTGCCGTCCAGCTGAGCCACCACTGCCAGGGTCACGGTCTCCACGCGCTGCACCACCAACTGGGCTATGCGGTCCCCCCTTGTCACTTCGAAGTTGGCGTCGGGGTCGGTGTTCAACAAGATCACTTCGAGCTCCCCCCGGTAACCGCTGTCTATCAGACCGGGAGCGTTGGCGAGCGTGACCCCGTGGCGCAGAGCGAGGCCGCTTCTCGGCAGGACGAACCCGGCGTACCCGTCGGGTATGGCGACGGCTACTCCTGTGGGCACTGCGACCCTGCCGCCTGCCGCCGGAACTGTAGCCCGCACCCTTGCGCACAGGTCCAGCCCGGCGTCACCCGACCTTGCGTACGCCGGTAGTCGCAGGTCGGGGTCGAGCCTGGTCAGCTTCACCTCTAACACGCCCTCAAGGCTAGCCACGGGAACCGCCCTATCCAGCCCGGATCCCGGGTCGCGGCGTACGGCTAGGTTTGGGGGATGCTCGCATGGATGGACCTCGAGATGACCGGACTCGACCCGGAGCGTCACGTGATCGTCGAGATCGCCACGCTGATAACCGACGACGACCTAGACGTCGTCGCCGAAGGGCCGGACCTGGTGATCTCGGCCAGCGATGCCGACCTGGACGGCATGGACCGGGTTGTGCGTGACATGCACACCCGAAGTGGGCTGCTCCCCGAGATCCGGGCGTCGCAGCTCGACCTACAGCAGGCCGGCGCAGCGACACTCGACTTCTTGCGAGCCCACATAGCCGAAGCGCGCACCGTCCCCCTCTGCGGCAACTCGATCGGCACCGACAGGCGCTTCCTGGCTCGCTGGCTTCCCGACATCGACGACTTCTTGCACTACAGGTCGGTGGACGTGTCGACCCTCAAGGAGCTCGCACGGCGCTGGTATCCAGAAGTCCTGGCTGGGGCGCCGCGCAAGGCGGGCGCGCACCGCGCTCTGGGCGACATCCAAGAAAGCGTGTCGGAACTGCGCTATTACCGCACGGCGATGTTCAAGACCGCCGGGGGACCCTCCGAAACCTGAGAAAGCCAGAATTTCCGGCTCCGTATCCGTCACAAGACCGGAGCCAGGTGGCAGAATCTAATAGCAATACCCGGCACCGTCCGGCGCCGGCAGACAAGGAGGTAGGCCTCGTGAGCTACGTGCGTTCGAGCGATCCAGCCGTCCGAGCTTCGACAGGGGAGCCTGTCGAAGCGTCCCCGAGACCGCCCGACGGGCTGGTCGAGGATCCGCCGGAGCATCGCAAGCGCACGTCGCGCCAGGTTCGCCACGAGGCCCGGGTCCGTCTGCACCAGGTCGTCGGGGATGAAGAAGCCCTCGAAGATGCCGACCTGCTGTGCCCGACCGGGGCGCACGACATCGGCCGCAAGACCTCACCTGCTCCCCGCCACGAGCCTAAGCCGGGTCGGCGTGACGGTTTCAAGGTGTGGAAGACGACTTTCTGGAAGCGCCGTCACAACATGCGCTCGGCGAGAAACGCCGCCGCCCGGCGTCTCGCAGCGCAAGGCTGACCCGCCGGCAAGCGACCCGAAAGCGGCTCTAGGACTCTACAAGCTGGCGGTCAACCGGCCGCCGGCTTGAAGTCCAACGAAAGCGAGTTCATGCAGTAGCGCAGCCCCGTCGGGTTCGGACCGTCGTCGAAGACGTGCCCGAGGTGGCCGCCGCAGCGCCGGCAGCGGACTTCCGTTCTTACCATGCCGTGGCTTCGGTCCTCGACCACTTCAACTGCTTCGGCGACGGCAGGCTCGTAGAAGCTGGGCCACCCGCTGCCGGACTCGAACTTCGTGGAGGAGTCGAAGAGGACCGAGCCGCAGCCAGCGCAGGTGTACGTGCCATCCTCGTGGTTGTCCACGTACTTACCCGACCAAGGCCTCTCCGTGCCGGCTTTTCGCAGCACCTCGTACTGCTCGGGGCTAAGACGAGACTTCCACTCCTCCTCGGACTTGGGCATCTCGACGCTTGGGGAATCGTTGCTCATACGTCGAGGCTACCCGCCTGAAAAGGCTAAATAGGAAGGCAGCCAGCCGGTACTCGAAGCCGTCCCACTAAGCGCCGAGTCGCCTCTACCATGTGTCGACGCAGGGACGCTTCTTGGCTCTTTGCCCCGAGCGCGCCCCGCTCGCCGGGCGCGGCCCGGCCTCGCCGAGCACGGCGAGTATGCGCCTGCGAGTGTCGGCTGGGTCGATGACGTCGTCGACCTCGAAATGGGTTGCAGCGTTGAGCGCCTTCCCGTTGCGGTAGGCGGCCTCGATGAGATGTTCTTCCAGTTCGGCCCGGGCCTCGGGAGTCGGAGCGGCGTCGAGCTCCCGGCGGAACCCGAGGCGCACCGCCCCTTCGAGGCCCATTCCGCCTATCTCCCCTGTCGGCCACGCAACCGTCACCGCCGGCGCCCTGAAACTTCCGCCTGCCATGGCCTGGGCCCCGAGGCCGTAACCCTTGCGGAGGATGACGGTGACGAAAGGCACGTCGATGCTGGCGCCGACCACGAACATCCGGGCGAAGTGCCTCACCTGCGCCGTCTTTTCTGCCTCCGGGCCGACCATGAATCCTGGCGTGTCGCACAAGAACAGCAGGGGAATGTCGAAGGCGTCGCACAAGCCCATGAAACGCGCTGCTTTGTCGGCCCCGTCGGAGTCGATCGCTCCGCCCAGATGGGCCGGGTTGTTCGCGATGATACCGACGGGACGTCCCTCGATCCGGCCCAGGCAGGTGACCATCCCCGGCCCCCAGCCGGAGCGCAACTCTAAGACGCTGCCCGTGTCGGCGAGGCCGTCCACGACCTTGCGGATGTCGTAGACGCGAACCCGTTCGGCTGGTATGACGCCTCGCAGCAGCGTCTGGTCGGGGCATTCCCACTCGGCCAGGGTCCCTTGGAAGTAACCGAGGTAGCGCTTGGCGCAGGCGACGGCGTCCGCTTCGTCGGAGGCAACGACGTCTACCACCCCGTTGGCTACCTGCACGTCGAGGGGGCCGATGTCCTCCGGGCGGTACGACCCGAGGCCACCACCTTCGATCATTGCCGGGCCTGCCATCCCGATGTTCGCGTCGGGAGTTGCGATGATCACGTCACAGCAGCCGAGAAGCGCCGCGTTACCGGCGAAGCAGCGCCCCGACACGATCCCCACGAGAGGCACCAGACCGCTCAGACGCCCGAACAGTGCGAATGCCATGACCTCCAGACCCGAGACGCTAGGAGCGGAGGTGTCACCGGGCCTCCCCCCTCCCCCCTCGGCGAAAAGCACGACGGGAAGACCCTGCCGGGCCGCCAGTTCGAAGAGCCTGTCCTTCTTGTGGTGACCGTAGAAGCCCTGCGTGCCTGCAAGCACGGTGTAGTCGTAGGAAGCGACGACACATCGCGTCACGTCGGGGCCGTAAAGCTTCGAGTTGACGTTAGCCACGCCGCCTATGAAGCCGTCGGCGGGCGTCGACTTGATCAGCTCGTCGAGGCTCCTCCGGTCGCGCTGGGCTGCCAGGGCCAGAGCGCCGTACTCGACGAACGACCCCGGGTCGCACAAGTCGTCGAGGTTCTCCCGGGCTGTTCGCCGTCCGAGGGCGTGGCGCCGCGCGACGGCATCAGGTCTAGCGGCGTCCCCGACCATCGACTGGCGGTCGAGTACCTCGGCCAGGTCCGCTCGCACAGCGCCGCCGTGGTCAGCTGCGACGACCTGCGAACCGGGGGCTTCGACGACGCCGGGTGCGAGCAGAGCCACCTGGTCGCCGGCCGTCACAACCTGGCCGGCGACCACGGTGACGGCCGTGATCCTCCCGGCTTGGGGGGCTGTCACTTCGTGCTCCATCTTCATCGACTCGACCACGGCCACTACCGCGCCAGCCCTGACCTGGTCGCCAACGCAGGCCGGAACCGACACGACCGTGCCTGTCAGAGGGCAGTCGAGGCGGTAGGGTACGTCCGCGTCGGAACCTGTCTTGTGTGCAGTCACCCGACCAAGGCTATGCCGTCGCGGAACCGCCCACCCACAGCACCGGCCGGGGCCGGTGCGCTAGCCGGCTACCAGGCCGAGGATCAAGTTGGCGTCGCGCGTCTCGAGGTGACCGAAGGCGAGACGGTACCTCCATCCGTCCCCCAGGTCCTCGACGTCGACGGTTGTAGTCCGGGCGACTATCGAGTGGCCGTCTGGAAGGGTCAGGATCACGACCGGGTCCTTGTCCCCCTGCAGGGGTCGTAGAGTCTCGACGCACAGGCCTCCTAGCCCTAAGTCGACCGTCCGGCCTGGTATCCCAGCGACGCGCCGGGTGTCGTCCAGGGGGCACAGCGTGGCCGCCACGTCGAGGCGACGCCGGGGCCAGCTGCGGCGCTGAACCCGCTCGACGCTGACGCCAGCCGGAACCTCAACCTCGCCTTTTCGCAGCTCGCAGCGCCCGCTGAAGCGGTAGAGCGCTTCAGCTCCAAAGACGCTCACCACCACGCGATCCACGTCAGCCTCACGCCAGGTCTGCTCGTCACAAGCGACGACCAGCCCACCGACGTCACCCTTAGACACGAAGCCAGTCGCTTCTACAAGGCCGGTCTCCACCAAGGCCGGCACCCCTACCAGACTGTCGAGGATGCTACGTTCCATGACCTGCCTCCTAGGCATCATTGAAGCACTTCTTGGCCCTTGAGGCATACGAAAGGACCCCCGGGTCCGCTCGACTTCATACCTTCGATTGCGCCCTTCGCCTTTTTGTCGTTCCTGCCCTAGCCGAAGTCAATCGGGCGAGATAGGCTCGACACCGTGAAAGAGGTGGTGGGGTAATGAAGCCGATACCCGTCGTGTTCCACATAGGTCCGCTTCAGCTGCACACTTACGGCCTGGGCCTGGCGATCACTTTCTGGTTCGCTTTCCGCTACCTGAGCCGGCGTCTGAGGGCCCACGGTTGGGCGGACGAGTGGCTTGCGTCGACGACGGTTTGGGTCGTGGTCGCAGCTTTGATCGGAGCGAGGATCGTGCACGTCGTCGCCAACTGGACGACGCAGTACGAGCACAACCCTGGCCAGATAATCCAGGTTTGGAACGGCGGCCTTTCCTCTTTCGGCGGTCTCATACTCGGCGTTCCAGTCGGCTTCTACCTCGCTTACAAGCGCGGACCCAAAATTCCCCGCCTTCAGCTCGCCGACTTGGTGACGCCGGTACTCCTCGCAGCCTGGACGATTGGACGGCTGCTCGGCCCGCAGCTGATGGTGGCCGGGGGCGGCCACCCTACGAACGCCTGGTACGGCATGTACTACGCCGACCAGGTAGGCAAGCGCCTGCCCGTCCCGCTCTTCCAGTCGGCGATGACCTTCGTCATGCTGCTGATAGCTTGGCGAGTCGAGCGTTACGTCGAGCGAAACGGCGGCCCGCGCGGTTTGGTCATGGCCGTTGGGATAATGATCTGGGGCGTCGGGCGTTTCATCGAGGAGCACTTCTGGCTCGCCCGGCCCGGTAACGGCGGGGATGTAGCCGTCGAAGCGACCGGAGTGGTCCTAGCCGTCTTGGGTGCGGTCCTAGCAGCAGCCTTCTTGGTGCGTAGCCGCCGCGATTCCCACACGCCGGCCGCGCCGGTTTCCGGCGACGGTGAAAGCCTGGCTACCACGGCTTGAGCGCCGCCAGGCCACGATCAGCCACTGCCGACGGCGAATGCCTGCGGGCCCACGCGCCGAGGACCGGGAAGTGAAAGGCCAGTTGCGCGGGTTGCCGGCGGTTCCTTCGGACCCGGCCGGACGTGACCTGCTGGCCCGCTTCTACCGGGCGTTGGGCGACCCCTCCCGGCTTTCGCTCCTCGAGTTCTGCGCGGTCGCGGAGAGGACGGGTAACGAGTGCGTCGAACATGTAGGCCTCTCGCAGGGGCGGGTATCAGCCCACCTGGCGTGCCTCGTGTCGTGCGGGCTCGTGACGTCGAGGCGTGAGGGCCGCTACGTCTATTACCGGGTGGACGACCCCAAAGTTTCGGAGCTCTTAAGGCTCGGCGTCGAGATGTCCGCCGGTCACGCTGCGTCCATCGCCGCGTGCGCCACGGTAGCGAAAGCCCGCTGACTCCCGCCACGACCAGGGTCGGCGTCGACACACCCCGGCGAAGAAAACTGGTGCAAAGTACGCTTTAAGCGGCTTTTCGCTTTCCCTCTCAGTTTCGCTGCCCGATGACACGAACGTGGAGAATGTGAAGGCGCCTCCCAGGAACGCCGGAGCTGGCCTCGACCGTTGGGAGCACAGGCCTCTCTTAGCGTTCGCCGTGTCGGCTCTGGTCGTGCTGATACCGGTCGGGATTGGCTTCGCGGTCGGCATGACCGCCAACGTGATTGTCCCATCTGCCTACAGCTGGGGTGCAGGTATCGCCCGTTTCGTGGTCGTCGGTGTCCTTTCCAGCGTCGCAGCTTGGGCCGTGGAACGCCAGACGCGACGCCTCGCTCCCGTGGCGGTGTTGCTTCGAATGTCCCTCGTGTTCCCCGACCAGGCGCCCTCGCGCTTTAGGGTCGCAATGAGATCCGGGGCTCTGTCCAAGATGCAGTCCCGACTGGTCGCTAGCGCCGAGTCGACGCCCGACGGCGCGACGATGAGCGAAGTAGCAGCCGAGATGGTCGCCTTGGTAAGCGCTCTTCGAACCCATGACCGTCGCACCCGGGGTCACAGCGAGAGAGTGCGAGCCTACGCCGACCTGCTCGGCGAGGAGATGGGCCTGAGCGCCGAGGATCGCCAGAAGCTGCAGTGGGGCGCGTTGCTCCACGACGTGGGCAAGATGGCCGTCCCGGCCACGATCTTGAACAAGCCGGGAAAGCCCGACCCCGAGGAGTGGGCGATCCTGCAGAACCATCCAGGCGCGGCCAAGGCCCTCCTTGAGCCGCTGTCAGGATGGCTCGGCCCTTGGGCCGCAGCCGCGTGGGAGCACCATGAACGCTGGGACGGCACGGGGTACCCCAACTGCCTTGCCGGCCAGCAGATAACCCTTTCAGGCCGGATCGTCGCCGTCGCCGATGCCTTTGAGGTCATGACCGCTGTCCGTTCCTACAAGAAGGCGATGCCGGCAGCCCAGGCACGAGCCGAGCTCGCCCGGTGCTCGGGAAGCCACTTCGACCCCCAGGTGGTCAGGGCGATGATGGCGGTGTCGGTCAAACGCCTGAGCGTGGTCAGCGGTCCCCTGTCTTGGCTGGCTCAGCTTCCGTTCTTCGGCTGGACCACCTCGCCGGGCGGTCTGTCGGTGGTAGCGATGTCCGCAGGACGCAGCGCCATCCTCGCCAGCGCTGTCAGCGCCGGGGCGGTCGGCGCTGTCACGGCCACAGTCGGGGCAGCCGCGAACACCCAACCCGCCCACACTGTGCAGGTCCAACTCGCGGCGAATCGCTTCGGCCCCACGATACAGACGAAGCCAGCACCGTCTGCCCGCTACAGTCCGAGGTCAGCTCCCGCTGCGAGCCCAGCTACCACCACCGCGCCTACAACCATGGCGCCTGCTACCACCACCACGACAGCGCCGGCGACCACAGCGCCGACGACCACAGCGCCCGCCACCACGACAGGGCCGACCACCGCCACGACAGGGCCGACCACCGCCACGACAGGGCCGACCACCGCCACGACAGGGCCGACCACCGCCACGACAGGGCCGACCACCGCCACGACACATGCATCCTCCGGTTCTGTCGTAGCGTCTACCGTCCAGAATGCTCGGCAGAACGCCAGCAGCACCGGCAGCTCCATCGGAGCGGCCGTGTCGGCGAGCGTCGGCCAACTCATCCACGGAGCCAAGAGGTAGCCGCCGGGCCGGTCGAGGCCAGGGCCGGCCCGGGGCGCCGCTGCCCGAAGCGCCTGGCGAAGCCGCGCCGGCACCCCGCTTTATGTCATACTTCTCCATGACATTGACGAAGGTTGCGGCCGCTGTAACAATGGCTTCGGCGGCAGTAGCCCTGTCCGGAGCGACCGTAGCGGGCGCCGAGACGACGGTCCCGACCTCGACGGCCACCACGACGTCCCCGTCACCGGCAGCTACCGCAGCGCCGACATCGACCACGTCCACCACGGCCTCGCCGACGCCCACCACGGCCTCCCACACCTCCACCCTGCGGGCGAAGGGCCAGAACCCGGCCGCCTACTACGGCAACCCGAAGCTCGGCGTGCAGATCGCGCCGGGAGAGCCTGGCCTTTACCCGGTGTTCGGAGCCGCCGATCAGCCTGATCTGAGCGGCTTCTCGATCGACGCCACGCCCGCTACCGGACAGCCAACGCTGTCGGTCGTGACGGAACCGCAGCCAACTTGCACCCCCGGGACGGCACTCGCCGCTAACTCACAGCCCAACGTCTACTGCGAGACCGACACAGACAACGGCTACGAGTTTCCCATGGGATCGTCCCCCGAGACTTACGACTTCGCAGTGAGCGCTTCTCCGCAGGGCTTCGTCCACGACCCGAGCCAGCCCGTGCCGATCCCCACCTCGATCAGCCAGTGCCAGCCTGCTAACACCCAGGGCCAGGACCATTGCGCATTCGAATCCGGGGAACGCCCCTCCTATAGCCAAGTTACCTGGTTCAATTACATCGGCATCTTCAGGGAGCTCACCGTCACCGTCACCGATTCCACCGGAAAGACGCTGTCGGGAGTTCCCGTGACGTTGACCTGCACCCCGCCCGCCGGTGCCCCCGCCGACGCCTGCCCGCAGGTCGGCGGCAAGAGCAACCTGTCGACGTCGCCCCTGACAGGGGGACTGCCGTTTACGGTGACGACGGGAACTAACGGGTCGGCTGCATTCCCCGGCATCTACCTTCCCGGCACGACCGTCCAACTGGTCGCAACCCCGCCAGCCGGCTACCAGGGAGCCTCGACGACCGTCGTCGTACCCTCGCCCGTGAGCGGATCGGGCCAAACCGGCCTCCAGATATCGACCGCCGCGCAGACCCCCGTACCTTTGGCGCTCGTACTAGCCCCGACACCGCCGCCCACCACCACGACGGTCCCCGTGACGACCACCCCTTCAACGGCAGCTCCGACCACCACCCAGCTTGCACAGACAGGCATTGACGCCAGGCGCAGCGTGGAGGGCGCAGCAGCATTTATCGTTGCGGGCTCTGGGCTCGTCGTAGCCAGCCGGCGCCGGAGCCGAAAAGGTCGGCACTTCCGCCGGCCGTGACGGGCTTCGACCCGACATCGGGGATGCCGGTCTGGTTCGCGCGCCGAGCCCTTCCCGAAGGCGCCACGGCCATCGCGTGCGTCTTGGGTGATGCGCACCCGTACCGTCACGTGATCGATACGACCGTTTCCGAGGAGCCGGGAACGGTCCTTTATCGCGGCGAGTACACCGCCGACGGGGAGATGACGTCATGCGTGGTCGATCCGGCATTCCAGCAGGGTGGGATCGACCTGTGGTACGTCGAAGAGAGCGAGCAAGGAGCCGACCCCCCGGCCACCAACCTTCTAGCCTTCGCGACACCCGAATGGCCCGACGGTTCGATCGTGTCGATCGACGACGCCGACGCGAGAGGTGTCGACCTACGCGAACAGGTCGGCGCACTACGGTGGTGGACCGAGACAGGGCAAGTGCACCAGGTCTACGTCGCGGCCCACATGCGCCGCAGACGGATCGGGTCGAAGCTGACGCTCACCGGTGCTGCGCTCACTCTCGGCCGGCGATGGCCGTCACTGTGGGCGACTGGGGAACTGACCGACATGGGCGCCGTCTTCGTCTCCCGGGCCCCTTGGACGTCGCGCGTGGCGCCCCGCTCGATGTCCCATCCTCCGATGACGCCGACGGACGCCTGGACGGGGATCCCTTAGACAAAAGTACCTGGGGCATTCGCCAGGGGTTGGCGGCTACCAATCCACGGGCACCATCCAGCCGAGTCGGCGTCGGGCACTCCTATCACCGCTTCGAAGTAGGGTCCTGTCCACGACGCCGAATACCCAGCTTTACGAGCGGCGACTATGCGCCATGACACCTCCACCGCGGGCAGCGACGTGCGCCCCAGCGCGATGTCACCCGCAGGCGAAGCCGGGTGATGTTAAGGTCGAAGTGGACCGAAACAGCTGACGATGACGACGCAATCCTTTCCACTCCCCAATGCCGGCAGCCGTTTGGACGGTCAGGTCGCGTTGGTCACCGGAGCGTCTTCCGGGCTCGGCAGGCGCTTCGCCCGAGCGCTCGCCGCGGCAGGAGCAAGCGTGGTTGTCGCTGGCCGACGCGCGGACCGTTTGGACTCGGTCACCGCCGAGATCGCAGGGGCCGGCGGGTCCTGCATCCCAGTAGTACTAGACATTGTCGACGCTAATCAGATCGTCGGCGCCGTGGACTCAGCAGAAGCTGCTTTCGGGACTGTCACGATCCTGGTGAACAACGCCGGCATCCCGGACGCGCAGCGGGCTCACAAGATGTCCTTGGAACTAATCGACTCGGTAATCGACACGAACCTGCGCGGACCGTACATCTTGTCCTGTGAGGTAGCCCGCCGCCTCATCGCCGCCGGCGTCCCGGGTCGCATCGTGAACATCTCCTCCATGGGCGCCTTCCACTACGCCGGTAACGGTGCGGCCCTGTACTCCATCACAAAAGCGGCACTCAACAGGATGACCGAGGCCCTCGCAGTAGAATGGGCGCGCTACGGGATAAACGTCAATGGCATAGCACCTGGCGCTTTTCGCTCTGAGATGATGGACGGGATGATCGAACGGATCGGCGATTTCACCGACCAACTGCCCCGCAAGAGGATCGGGGACCCCGCACAGCTCGACAGCACCCTCTTGTACCTGGTGGCGCCGGAGTCGGAGTTCGTGACCGGGACCGTCGTCAAAGTCGATGACGGGCAAGGATCCCGCTGAGCTAGCCACCCGTGATGAGCACCTAAGCCTTGGAGGCCAGATGACAGCTGCCGAAGACTCCGATGCCAGGAGCGCCGATGACCCCGGGGAGGTCGTGGTGTCGACTCCAGCTCCGGGAGTCCGCCAGATAACACTTAATAGACCGTCAAAGCTCAATGCGATGAACGTGACGTTGGTTGATCGGCTACACACCGTCTTATCCTCCACCGCCACTGACCGCGACTGCCGAGTTGTCATACTGACCGGAGCTGGCCGCGGCTTCTGCGCCGGCCTTGACCTCACCGGCTACGGTACCGTGCCGGGCCACGAAGAGCGGGGCCCGATACAGCGCGGGTTCGCGACCCAACAGCACATCGCCGCGCTCATACCGCGGCTGCGTGGACTCCCCCAGCCTGTCATCGCTGCGGTAAACGGCCCGGCCGCCGGCGGCGGCTTCGCGTTAGTGCTCGGATCCGACATCCGCCTGGCCGGGGCTTCCGCTAGGTTCAACGCCGCCTTCGTTCGGATCGGACTGTCGGCGTGCGACATCGGCACGTCCTGGCTGCTTCCACGCCTAGTAGGAGCTGGACGGGCTCACGAGCTAATGCTCACCGGACGGATCTTCGACGCCGAGGAGGCCGCCCGGATAGGACTCGTCGTAGAGGTGGTACCAGACGACGTTCTCGTCGAGCGCGCCTTGGAGGAAGCCGCCTTGGTGATGCGCAATACCCCGATGGGCATCCACATGACGAAGGAGGTCATGTGGTCGGCGCTAGAGATACCGGGCCAACAGGCCGCGATGGACCTGGAGAATCGGACCCAGATCATGGTTTCCCAGACGGCGGACCATCTCGAAGCCCTGCACGCCTTCCACGAACGCCGGCCGCCCACGTATCTCGACACGTAACTCAGACGCCACCCACACCGTCTCTACGCTGTAAGTTTACCTTCGGCAGTGAGCCCTGGCAGGTCCGCCAGGCCGACCAGCGCCACAAGAGCGGGCCCACTGATCGCTGGGCACCGGGCAGGGGCTGCTGCGCCAGGAAGTCTCCTGGCGCAGCAGTCGCGCTTCACGAGCAGCCGCTGGTGCTCCCACACGACGGGCAGGCGTGGCAGCTCCCGGCGCGCTGCATCTGCACCCCACAGTCGAAGCAGTAGGGGGCGTCAGACTCCGAAGGAACACGCTGGGCGCCGCCAGCGCCCCCTGCGTGAGTTCCGTGACGCTCGACTCGCGGTGTCACCTCGCCCGAACGGCCACCAGCTCCGATGCCGCTGGAAGCCGGCGCCGTCGGGGGAACCCCAGAGCCTGCGTCGAAAAGGGAGTTGGGCGTCGTCGCCTCCTCGACTCCTGGAAGTGTCAGCTGGGTCCGCTCGGACGAGGTGAGCACACCCAGCTCGGCCCGCTCTTCATATGAGAGGTAGTCCACCGCCAGACGCCGGAAGATGTAGTCCACCAGAGACTGGGCGATCCTCAAGTCAGGGTCGTCGGTCATACCGGCCGGCTCGAAACGCATGTTGGTGTACTTCTTGACATAAGTCGCCAACGGAACCCCGTGCTGCAGGCCGAGGCTCACCGAGATAGCGAACGCATCCATGATCCCGGCAAGCGTCGAACCCTGCTTGGCTACGGTCATGAACACCTCGCCGGGTCGTCCGTCCTCGTACTCGCCCACCGTCACGAAGCCTTCGCAGTCCGCGACACGGAAACCGAACGTGCTCGAATGACGCCGTCTCGGCATCCGCTCCCGGATCGGCTGCTTTACCACGACAGTTTGGCGTTCGAGGGCTTTCTCCAGCTCCGCCACCTTGAGCGCCAGTTCGGCGTCGTGGTACTCGGCGAGCGACGACGACGGGTCTGCGACCGTCTTCTTCGCCGTCGCTAACGGCTGAGCCACCTTGCAGTTGTCCCTGTAGATGGCGACCGCCTTTAGTCCGAGCTGCCACGCTTCGATGTGAAGCTGCTCGACGTCTTCGACGGTAACTTCCTCGGGAACGTTGACCGTCTTGGAGATAGCCCCGCTGATGAAAGGCTGGACGGCGCCCATCATTTTCAAGTGACCGCGGTAATGGATCGTGTTGTCGCCCATCGAGCAGGCGAACACGTCGAGATGCTCAGCGAGAAGGTGCGGCGACCCGACGATCGACTTGTGCTCGTCGATGTAGGCGACGATGTCATCGACCTGCTCTGGGGTGTACCCGAGCCGGCGCAGTGCCCTTGGAACGGTCTGGTTGACGATGGACATCGTCCCCCCACCGACCAGCTTCTTGGTCTTGACCAGGCCAAGGTCTGGCTCGATCCCTGTCGTGTCGCAGTCCATGAGCAAGCCGATCGTCCCCGTCGGGGCGAGCACGCTCGCCTGCGCGTTGCGCACCCCGTGGCGCTCGGCTGACTCCACGGCGACGTCCCACGCTTCCTGCGCCGCGCTTAGAAGCTCCGGTGGCACTAGCTCCTCGTCGATGCCCGCTGCGGCGTCGCGGTGCATGCGCAGCACGTTCAACATGGCGTCACGGTCGGCTCTAAAGCCGGCGAAAGGACCCATCCGAGACGCGATACGCGCAGAAGTCGCGTAAGCCTGGCCTGTTAGAAGCGCCGTCAGCGACGCAGCCCACGCCCTGCCGCCGTCGGAGTCGTAGGGAAGACCTTCCGCCATGAGCAAAGCACCGAGGTTCGCGTAGCCGATGCCGAGCTGGCGGTAGCGGCGGGAGTTCTCTGCGATCTTCTCCGTCGGGTAGTCGGCGTTGCCGACGATGATCTCCTGTGCTGTGAAGACTGTCTCCGCTGCCTTCTTGAAGCCATCCACGTCGAAGGTTCCGTCGACCTCCAAGAAGCTGAGAAGGTTCAGACTGGCGAGGTTGCACGCCGAGTTGTCGATGTGCATGTACTCGCTGCAAGGGTTCGAAGCGTTGATCCGCCCGGCGTTGGGCGCGGTGTGCCAACGGTTGATCGTCGTGTCGAATTGCATACCAGGATCGGCGCACTCCCAAGCGGCCTTGGCGATCTGGCGGAACAGGTCTTTCGCCTTTATCGTGTCAAGCGTTCGCCCGTCGGTTACAGCACGAAGCGGCCAGTCCCGGTCGTCGAGAACCGCCTGCATGAACTCGTCGGTGACCCGGACCGAGTTGTTAGCGTTCTGGTACTGGATGGAATGGCTGTCACGGCCATCGAGGTCCATGTCGAACCCGGCGTCGCGCAGCGCCCGAGCTTTGCGCTCTTCGATGGCCTTGCACCAGATGAAATCCTCGATGTCGGGGTGGGCAACGTCGAGGATAACCATCTTAGCTGCGCGTCGTGTCTTTCCACCACTTTTTATGGTGCCCGCTGAGGCATCAGCACCTCTCATGAAGCTAACTGGGCCCGAGGCGGTGCCGCCCCCACGAAGGCCTTCCTTGGAGGAGCGTATGGGCGACAGGTTCACGCCGGCTCCGGAGCCGCCCTTGAAGATGATGCCTTCTTCGGTGTACCAGTTGAGGATCGCGTCCATCGAGTCCTCGACGGCGAGGATGAAGCACGCTGAGCCCTGCTGGGGAACTCCCGGCACTCCGATGTTGAACCACACCGGGGAGTTGAACGCCGCTCTTTGGTGGATGATCAGGTACTTGAGCTCGTCGGAGAACGCCGAAGCCTCCTCGTCGTCGACGAAGTACCCGTCCTTTCGCCCCCACGCAGTGATCGTGTCCACCACTCGGTCGACGACTTGACGCAGCGACCACTCCCTCCCGGCTTCGCCGACGGTACCGCGGAAATATTTCTGAGCGAGGATGTTGGTGGCGTTCAGACTCCACGACGCAGGTACCTCGACGCCCGCCTGCTCGAATGCCACGGCACCGGTCCCGTAGTGCACTATCCGAGCGTCACGGCGCTCCCAGTCGACCGTGGCGTAAGGATCGCTGCCGGCCACGGTGAAGTGCCGGGATATGCCGATCCCCGTGCGCTCGGGTGCTATAGACATTCCGTATTCCTCCTGAAAGTACACTTTTTCGAACAACACAAGGTGTTGTGGCTTTGTTCGCCTGCGATGCCCTGGGACCACAACATGGGGAAGCGAATTACAACACGGTAGTTACCGTCTTGTCAACCCTTGTCCGAGGGAAATCGCCGAACGGCGGTTTTCAACCCTACGACAGCCCGCCTGTGGAGTACTAGAGGGTCAACCCTGTGGATACAAGGTGGATTAGAAAAAGATGCTGAAATGCCGACTAAGAGACCCGGCTTGCGGGTATCGTAACAAGGGCCGCCGAAGCTGCCCCCTCGGCGGCTTATCCCTGGTGCGACCCCTCTGTCCCCGCCCCTTCGACGGGGGGTCGCGCCAGGACCCTCTTCCTGCGGCGCTGGAGCTTGGTTTCTTGCCGGTATGGCGGTTGTCGGTCTGGGTTCGTCGCCCGCGTCGGGCGAGAGGCCTGACTCCGTCCCGCTAACTTTGCTGCATGAGCGTCGTATTGGCTATAGATGCGGGCACGACCGGAGTGCGCTGCATGGCCTTCACCGAGTCAGGGACAGTTGCGGCGTCGAGCTACAGAGAGTTCCCCCAGCACTTCCCCCGGCCGGGGTGGGTAGAACACGACCCCAACGACATCTGGGAGGCCGTCGTCGTCACCCTCGGCGAAACCATCCAAGCGCTGTCAACTCCCGTGGCGGCGATCGGTATCACCAACCAGCGCGAGACGGTGGTTGTGTGGGACAAGACCGACGGCCGTCCCTTGCACCAGGCGATCGTCTGGCAGGACCGCCGGGGCGCCGCCACCTGCGAGGAGCTCGCCTCGCGGGGCTACCAGGACATGGTGAGAGCCAAGACGGGCTTGACCTTGGACCCCTACTTCAGCGCCACCAAGCTCGCGTGGCTGTTCGGCCCTGGCGGCGTCGAGGTCACCCCCACGACCGCTTTCGGCACGGTCGACTCGTGGCTGCTTTGGCACCTCAGCGGCGGGGCGGCTCACGCCACAGACGTCACGAACGCGTCGAGGACCCTGCTGTTCGACATAGACAAGCTGGCGTGGGATGTGGAGCTGTGCGACCTGTTCTCAGTGCAACCCTCAGTCCTCCCAGAGGTCGTCCCGAGCAGCGCGCGGGTGGCAACGACCGCCGCCGGCGCCGTCGACGGCTTGGCCGCCGGGATACCTATCAGCGGTATAGGCGGAGACCAGCAGGCCGCCCTTTTCGGCCAGGCCTGCTTCGAGGAGGGTATGACCAAGAACACCTACGGCACGGGGAGTTTCGTCCTGATGAACGTGGGAGCCAGTCGTCCCCACGCCGTGGATGGCATGCTCACCACCGTCGCTTGGGCCCTAGGCTCGGTCGAGGCGTCGAACGTCGATTACGCCCTCGAAGGTTCGATCTTCGTCACCGGGGCGGCGATACAGTGGCTGCGTGACGGCCTCGGCTTGCTGGCCGACGCCTCGCAAGCCGGCCCTTTGGCGGGTTCTGTACCTGACAGCGGGGGGGTTTTCTTCGTGCCGGCGTTCACCGGGCTCGGAAGCCCGTGGTGGGATCCACACGCTCGCGCCACGATCGTCGGCCTGAGCCGCGGCAGCGGCCGGGCACATCTGGTCCGCGCAGCGGTAGAAGCCATGGCCTACCAGACGGCGGACGTGGTCGAAGCCATGGCTGTCGCTGCTGGACGGGCCCCCAAGGAACTAAGAGTGGACGGCGGAGCGTCGGTGATGGACCTGCTCTTGGACTTTCAAGCCGACCTGCTTGGCATACAAGTCCGCCGGTCTGCCGTATCCGAGACGACCGCGCTCGGCGCTGCCTTCCTGGCGGGGCTAGCCGAAGGTGTGTGGTCGACGAAGTCCGAGGTCGCCGGAGTGTGGTCAGCCAGCCGCACCGCCTCGCCGACCAAGGACCAGGCCCGACTCGACGAGATGGCGGCCCGCTATTCGACTTGGAAACGAGCCGTGGAGCGGTCCCGCAACTGGGATCTGGCGGACTCATAGAGCGACGGTCGGAACCGCATAGGCTGCGAGCCTCGAAAGCTGTTGCCCAGGGCTGTTACCCGGGGCCGGCAAGCTGCCACGACCGCCGCGGCGTCTGCGCGCTCAGCTCAGCCCAGCGTGCGTCGGCGATCCGGGCCAGAGCGCTCAGCTGGCGGCGCTCCCTCAGGCGGAACGGCCTGCCTTGGCGGCCTACGACGATCACCAGGCCCGCAACGTCTAGGTCGGCCCACGCCACGTCTTCGGGTCCTGCGTCACCTGGACGCGATACCACCGACGCCCGGCTTCCGGTGAGAAAAGCCTTGAGCCACGGGCCGGGCGGGACCGACCCCACCGAAGCTCGCAGCTCTGCAGCGTCGGGGTCCACCACCGCGGACCAGTCGCTTTGGAAGTCACGCCGGCTGCTAGTAGCCAGGCTCGACAGGAGCGCCACTACAGAGTTCTTGGTCACCAGGGCCACTGCTGTCTCCAACGCGTCGAGTCGAGGATCGGCCACCCCGTCCCCGGCGACCCGGACGTCTTCGACGTCTACGCCGTCGAGGTCGGACAGTCCAGCGACGAGGACGTCCAGGTCTCTCTCGTAGGGCACCGAGACTATGAGCTCGTCGATGGCCCTACCGCCGCCCCGCTCAAGGATGTCTATGCCAACCAGGTCACCGCCGGCCGAGCCGACAGTACCCGCAACGGCTCCGAGAGCGCCCGGACGGTCGGTCAGCCACACTCGAAGGGCGTAGATCACCTTCCCAGGTTAACCAGCCGGTGTGTCCGCCGTGTTACGCCAGTCGGCGCCAACCCGGTCGTATCGTGTTGGAATGACCCCCCCAGCCCCGCTCGACCGTCTCTTGGGGGACCTGACGCCACCTCAGCAGCTTGCTGTCACTTCCAGCGCCGCTCCATTGTGCGTCATAGCAGCGGCCGGCGCAGGCAAGACGCGGGTCGTGACCCGGAGGATCGCCTACCGATGCGAAACCGGGTCCGCCCGGCCGGAGCGGACACTCGCTTTGACCTTTACCCGCAAGGCTGCGGCGGAGCTCGCCCAGCGTCTCGGCGCGCTCGACGCCGGCCGGGCGGGAACAGCCAAGGTCACGGCCGGCACGTTCCACGCGGTCGCCTCGGCCCAGCTCAAAGCGTGGTGGCGCGACAGGAGGACTCCCCGGCGCACCTTGGTCGACTCCAAGCTCGCGCTCATCGGCCCCCTCGTCGGTGAGAACTTCGCCAGCACCCGCTTGGAGGCAGGCGAGCTGGCCCGAATGATCGAATGGGCGAAGGCGAGGGCAATCCCCCCTGAGGCATTGACCGCCGAGAACCCCGAGCTTAGAAGCGGCCCTCTGGCGGAGCTCGACGCCGAGGTTATCTGCAGCGTGGCTTCGCTCTACGGCCGCTACGAGGCGGACAAGCGCAGGCGGGGGGTCATGGACTTCGACGACCTCATCTTGCACTGCGCCGAGACCCTCGAGCGCGACGCCGACTTCGCCGCTGCACAGCGTTGGCGGTGGAGTCACGTCTACGTCGACGAGTACCAGGACCTCAACCCGCTCCAGTTCCGGCTGCTGCGGGCTTGGCTCGGCTCCAACACGGACCTGTGCGTGGTGGGCGACCCGAATCAGGCGATCTACTCCTGGAACGGCTCTGACCGCTCCCTGCTGGAGCGCTTCGCGCGCCACTGGCCAGGAGCACAGGTACTCCGCCTCGAAGCTAACCACCGCTGCAGCCCACAGATCGTCGCCGCCGCATCGGCTGTGCTCGGCAGCGGCGGCGAAGCCCTGTCGGCAAGCCGACCCGACGGGCCGCCCGTGCGGTGCTTCTCCTACGACTCCGACCAAGCCGAGCTCGACGGGATCGCCCGGCGACTGCTCGACGCACACCGCAGCGGGCGTGCATGGCAGGACATGGCGGTCCTCGCCAGGACGAACGCCCAGCTGGAGGACCTCGCCACGGTCCTAACGGCTGCGGGCGTCCCCACACGTATCGCCGGATCCGACGGGACCGCACCGGACTTCACCGAGCGCTCCCAGCGCTACGTGGCCGCCGACGAACCAGCCGATCGAAGCGGCGTGACGCTCAGCAGTTTCCACCGCTCCAAAGGCCTCGAATGGCCCCTGGTGATGCTGACAGGCCTTGAGGAAGGCCTGGTGCCTTTCGGGCGCCACACAGACTCCGAAGCAATAGACGAGGAGAGACGCCTCCTCTACGTTGCCATGACAAGGGCTGTCGATGAGCTGCAGGTTTCGTGGTCGAAGCTTCGTTGCTTCGCCGGCCGACGCAGCGAACGCAGACCGTGCAGATGGCTTGCAGCGCTCGCTTCTAACCAAGAGACGCACGCCCCGGCGTGCACGGCGGGCGCGACCGGCCCGCTAGGAGGCGGCCGCCAGAGCCCTGCTAGGAGCGATCCAACCTCGCCGGCGCGACCCGCCGGCGACGTTTCAGAGGAAACCGCCCGCCTGGTCGGTGCACTGACGGCGTGGCGAGACGACACCGCACGCTTTAACGGCGTGCCCCCGCGCCTGCTAGTGACCGACGATGCTATAGCGGATGTCGCCGCGAGACGCCCGGAGACTGTGGAGGAACTAGCCGAAATTCACGGAATCGGGCCACTCAAGGCGCGCCGGTACGGCGCGGACATGCTGGGCCTTCTCTGCCGGCCACGAACGCCCTGACAGCCGGCTCGACGCCCCCGACAGGGTCGACACCCCTGGGGGTCCGAAGTGATGGTGGCACCGGGCTAGTAACGGCACGTCAGTAGTTGTAGTATTGGAAAAGTGAGCTCTTGGTACTCTTTGGAAGTGTTCGACGGTGCGACGTCCGCGTCGCTGTGGGCGGACGCCTACGGGGATGTTCTGAGTTCTGCCGCTCTTAGCAGTGGCGCTAGTGACTGGTCGTGGGATCGGCACACCTGGGGTGTCGTGTTCGAAGTCCAGTTCGACGACGACGACGCTTGGGACCGTTTCAGAGACCTGATGGTGGTCCGCGCGGCGCTCGAGGCGGTACCAGATCCCTACACCGGGCTCATCTTCTACCGTGGCCGCGGTGGTAGTTCCGGCGCCGCCCTTCCGCGCCGCCCGCGGCCGCTGTCGGGATCTGGAGCTGCCTCTCTCCCGCTTCCGTGGGACATCTACGACGACTTTTTTAGCGGCGTGACTTCGATCGTGCCTGCTAACCCCCTGGCGTTCGCAGCGGTCTAGGTCCCGACTTCCGGCGGTCTGCCCCAAGGGTGGGCCTCCGCCCACTTGTCGGGTCGGCCGGTCAGACTGCTACGTCGACGAAGACCGGGGCATGGTCAGAGGGTTGCTTACCCTTGCGGGCATTGCGGTCAACCAGCGCCCACTCGAGTTTCGCGGCGAGAGGGGCCGTAAGCAGTATCAGGTCGATTCTCATACCGCGGTGCTGATGGAAGTCCCCTGAGCGGTAGTCCCAGTAGCTGTAGAGCTGCGCGTCGGGGTAGAGCATCCTGAACGCGTCGGTCATGCCCCACGTTTCTAGAGCGCTCAAGCTGGCCCGCTCCTCGTCGGTCACGTGGGTGGAGCCGGCGAAAGCGGCCGGATCCCAGACGTCCATGTCAGCCGGTGCGACGTTGAAATCGCCGCAGACGGCCATGGCCTCGCCCGGGCCGCCAAGGGCCCCGAGATGCTCTTTCAGCTTACCGAGCCACTCAAGCTTGTAGCGGTAGTGCTCGGAACCAACCTCCCGGCCGTTGGGGACGTACACACTCGTCACGTACACCCCGGCGCACTTGGCACTGATCAAGCGGGTGTCGCGGTCAGGCGCTATGGACTCGACGAAGCCGAAGACAGGGTCGCTGATCCCGACTTTCGACAGGATCGCGACCCCGTTCCACTGCCCAGACCCGTGATGAACGCTTTCGTAGCCGAGAGCGCCGAAGGCAAGATGGGGGAAAGCGGAGTCCGACATCTTCGTCTCCTGCAAACAGAGCACGTCCGGCTTCGCATACCCGAGCCACTCCTGCACTCTCGGCATTCTGGCCTTCAGTGAGTTCACGTTCCAAGTAGCGATCCGCATAGGATCCGATGCTAGGAGCCGGCTGGCGTCTTTCGCGCCGCGGCCCTCGGCTTAGTGGCCCTGGCGGCGGGCTCGACGGGCTTTACAGTCTTGGCCGTCTTGGTGGCGGAACCAGTTGCCTTTTTTGCTACAGACCCGGCCGCCTTCTTCGCCGCAGGTCCGCTTGCCGCCGCTTTGACAGCCGCCGCGACCTTTACGGCCTTAACAGCAGCGACGGCCTTTACTGCTTTAGCAGACGCCACGGCCTTCGAAGCCGTCGCAGACTTCGCCGCAGAGGTAGCCGCGGAGCGCCTCACGGTGGCTGCCGTCTTCGTGGCTGCCGTCTTCGTGGCTGCCGTCTTCGTGGCTGCCGTCTTCGTGGCTGCCGTCTTCGTGGCAGGTGCCACTTTGACCGTCTCCTTCGCTGAGCGCGGCGCCTTTGTAGCTTGAGCCGCCTTCGCTGCCGGCGGCGCCGCAGCTGTCTTCGTTGCTCGGGGGGCTCTCTTGGTGGGAGCGGTTTCGCTAGGGCCGGCCTCGCCAAACTCCGCCTCGTCGAGTGCTTGCGAGGACTTCGCGACCCTGGCCGGCGCCTTGGCAGGCCTCGCGGAGGGCACTGTGGCCTCCGCAGCGGAATCCTCGTCGCTGCGTGCCGCGGCCTTCCCTGCGGGCGCCCGTTTTGCTGGCGCCCGTTTTGCTGGCGCCCGCTTTGCCGGCGCCCGTTTTGCCGGGGCGCTCTCAGCTTCGGGAGCTTCAGGCGTCGCCGCTACGGGCCCAGGGCTGGTGTCCTCAGCGTCTGAGACCGCCGACCTGCGACGGGCGCTACGTCGTGGCAGAGCAGGCCCGCCAACACCGGGCAGTTCGTCGAGCGTCTCAGCCTCGACGGTCTCGGGTGTCGGTGCTCCGGAGACGTGCTCATGTCCTGGCATGGCAAGCTCAATACCCCGCCTTTGGGGGTCCAAGGCCTGCACCACAAGCGACACGACCTCTCCTTTGCCCATGACCTCGCGGGCGCTTCGAGGAGCAGGATCCCCCATCGCGGAAAGCGGCACATAGCAGCGAGCCCCGTCGGCTTCCACGAACGCACCGTGGGAGGAGTACTCGAAGACGACCGCTTCAACCAGGCTTCCAAGCGGATGGGAAGCTATAAAGCTGATAAACGCCAGCGGTTCGTTGACCGGCTCCGCCGCCGGCCTGCTTCGACGTCGGCTACCTGCAGTGGAAGGGTCGACCACCTCGTGAGTGGCGGTCTCTATGGCGCGGTCGACGCTCTTGGAGCGCTGCTTCGGTGCGGCAGAAAGCTTCGACCGGCGCTCTCCCCTCACGGCGGGCTCGCCAGCGACTGGCGTCTCAGTTCCAGCCGAAGGCGACGCAGCAGCGGTGGTGGTGTCTTTGCGCCGCCTGGCCTCTTTGACGACCTCCCTGCTTTTGGGGCCTCTGACGGGGGTGCGTTCCATGAAGATCCAACCGACACCCGGGACCGGCTTCCCGCCGACCAGGCGTCCCTTGTCGAAAAGCCACGGGTGCTCCGCGTGGAACTCCTGGAAGGAGTCGTTCGACAGCACCGTGGCCCCGGTCTTCTGCGCTATCCGCAGCAAGAAGGCATCCCCGCGCCCTATGGCCCCGGCCGGAGGGGACACGACGTCACCGGCTGCCTCGGCCTCCTCGAAGGTCGGTAGCTCCCGAGGGTCGATCCTGTGGCCGAACGACGCGTCTACTACGACTGTCACCTGGTCGTCGGGGTTCTCGCCAATGAACTCCCGGACCGCTTGGTCCAGCTGCTCCAGGCTCGGCAGGGAACGCCCCTCCGTCGCCAGGTTCGAACCGTCGACTATTACTTGCCGTCTTGACATGTCACCCAAGAGTCAAGCAGCCCGGGGCAGCCAAGTCGGGGATTACCGAGGGGACTGGGCCTCTCCGACGCACCCGGTGGATGCGCAAGGACCTGACGAACGACCCGGCGCGCTACGCTGAGCGCGGTGATGACATGAGAGCAGTCCTCTGGGATTTCGGCGGGGTCATAACGACCAGTCCTTTCGACGCCTTCGCCGAGTACGAGCTGCGATCGGGTCTCGAGCCAGGGTTCATCCGAGCTCTGAACGCCACCAACCCGGACTCCAACGCGTGGGCTCTTCTTGAGCGAGGGGAGATAACCCTCGACGAGTTCGCCCCTCTCTTCGAAGCCGAGGCTGCCAGAGCCGGGGGCAAGCTGAACGCGCCTGACGTGCTGTCGGCGCTCAACGGGCAGATCCGTCCGGAGATGGTCGAAGCTCTCCGACGCTGCCACGAGAGGCTGCGGACCGGTCTTCTCACCAACAATTTCGCCTCGATGGAGGCTACGTCCAAAGATTCCGTGGCCGAGCACTTCGACGTGGTGATCGAGTCGTCGAAGGTGGGGTTGCGCAAGCCCGAGGCCGCTTTCTACCAGCTCGCCTGTGACCGCCTCGACGTATCGCCCTGCGAGGCGGTCTTCCTCGACGACCTCGGGATCAACCTGAAACCTGCGCGCGCAATGGGAATGGCCACCATAAAAGTCTCCGATCCGGCGACGGCAATCGCCGAACTCGAAGCCCTCGTCGGCTTCGAGCTGCGCTGATCCGCCCCGGGCCACCTAGGAGCGCTCAACTCCGAGTGCCCGTTCGAGCAAGTCCTCCTGTTCGAGCTCGTGCATCGCATGGCTTCCCGTAGCCGGCGAGCCAGAGGCGACACGGCTCACCTTCGATATGGCGAAGTCGCCTCCGAAAGATTCTTCGAGCTTGTCTCGCACGTAGCCGGCTGCGCCCATGTTGGCCGGCTCCTCTTGAAGCCAGACGACCTCCTCCGCGCGCTCGAACGACGACACCACAGAAGTCAGCTGCGCTGCCGGCCAGGGGTGGAGCTGCTCTATCCTCACCAGCGCCACGTCCCTTCGCTCAGAAGCGTTGAGCAAGCTGAGAAGGTCCAACGAGACTTTCCCCGACGCCAGGACTATCCGCCTCACGCCGGAACGGTCAGCCCGGGTATCCACCCCAAAGCGCGGGTCGTCTAGCACTTCGCGGAAATGCCCCGAGGTGAACTCGCCGAGGGGACTGTACGCTTCACGACCCCTCAGATAGCGCTTCGGGGTAAACACGATGAGAGGTTTGCGGCTTGTGCGCACCACCTGCCTGCGCAGCAGGTGGAACAGCTGCGACGCCGTGGTGGCGTTGACGACCTGCATGTTGTCCTCGGCGCAGAGGTCCAAGAAGCGCTCGATTCGCGCCGAGGAGTGCTCGGCGCCTTGACCTTCGTAGCCGTGAGGTAGGAGCAAAGTCAGACCAGACTGCTGGCCCCACTTGATCTCCGCCGCCGCCAAGAACTGGTCTATGACAATCTGCGCCCCGTTTACGAAGTCGCCGAACTGCGCCTCCCATGCGACCAGCCCATCTTGGGCTATCAGCGAGTAGCCGTACTCGAAACCCAAGGCCGCGTACTCGGAAAGGAGCGAGTCGTAGATGCTGAACCGGCCGGGCCCGAGGGCACCCAGGGGAAGGTACTCGGCTCCGGTCCTGTAGTCGACGACAGCGGCGTTGCGATGGCCGAAAGTCCCCCGCCGGGTGTCCTGGCCAGCGAGGCGGACGTCGCGGCCTTCGAGCAGCAAAGTGCCGAAAGCGAGCGCCTCGCCCAAGGCCCAGTCCGCCTCGCCTGACTCCCACAGCCTCGTCCTCGTGTCGAACACCCGTGTCAACTTGGGGTGAACCGTGAAGCCGTCAGGAAAGCGCGACAGCGCCGCCACGACCCGGTCGAGGTTCTCCTTGGAAACTCCTGTCTCCTCGGGCGGCAGGACCGGTGCTGGCTCGGGCGCCGGTGGGACGTGCGTCGGCTTGGGCGGCGCTGCTGCCCTGGTCTCGTCCAAAGCCGACTGCAGCCGCGACGAGAAGTCCGCCAACGCCCGCTCCGCCTCGGCCATGTCGATGTCGCCGCGCCGTACCAGGGACTCGGTGTACAGCTTGCGGACGCTTCGATGCTCTTTGATCATCTGATAGAGCAAAGGCTGGGTCAAAGACGGGTCGTCCTGTTCATTGTGGCCGTAGCGGCGATAACAGACCATGTCGATGACGACGTCTTTGTGGAACTGCTGGCGGAACGCGAACGCGAGCCTTCCGACTCTTACGCACGCCTCAGGGTCGTCCCCGTTGACGTGGAAGATCGGGGCTTGGATCATCCTCGCCACGTCGGTGGCGTACACCGACGAGCGGGCGGCGTCGGGGTTGGTCGTGAAACCGAGCTGGTTGTTGATCACCAGGTGGACGGTTCCGCCGGTCTCGTAGCCGGGAAGCGCCGACATGTTGAGGGTCTCCGCCACGACCCCCTGTCCAGCGAACGCGGCGTCGCCGTGGATCAAAAGAGCCAGGACCGGATGCTCGCCGGGCGACGCGACCTCGTCTTGGCACGCTCTGGCTATGCCTTCGACGACGGGGTCGACGGCTTCTAGGTGCGACGGGTTCGAAGCGAGAATGACGTCCACGGTCACTCCCGAGCGACCGGTGAACTTCCCCCTGAAGCCCTTGTGGTATTTGACGTCGCCGGAACCTTGGACGCTTCCAGGGTCGATATTGCCCTCGAACTCCTCGAAGAGGTCCTTGTAACTCTTGCCGACGATGTTGATCAGGACGTTGAGCCTTCCCCGATGCGCCATGCCGAGGACCACCTGGGAGATCCCGTCCGTCGCCGCCTCGTCTATGACAGCATCCACGAGCGCTATCGCCGCCTCGCCGCCCTCGAGACCGAACCGCTTCTGGCCGATGTACTTGGTGTTCAGGAACTGTTCTAACGCCTCGGCGGCGTTAAGCCTGTCGAGAATCCACCTCTGGTCGTCTATCGCAAGGGAGGTGGGCACACCCTCTACGCGCTCTTGTATCCAACGCTTCTGGTCGGGGTCTTGGATGTGCATGTACTCGACTCCGACAGTGCGGCAGTAAGCGTCTCGCAGCACGCCGAGTATGTCGCCGAGCCGCATCGACTCGGTGCCAGCCAGCCCGTTCGTGTAGAACTCCCTGTCGAGATCCCACAAGGAGAGCCCGTGCGTCGCCGGGTCGAGCTCGGGGTGCATGTGGGGGTCTTTCCAGTCCAGCGGGTCCAGGTGAGCGATAAGGTGACCGCGGACGCGGTAGAGGTTGATCAGGTTGTCCACGTGGACCTGCTTACGCTGGCGCAGGTCGGCCGTGTCCGCCAGGTCGTTGGCGTCCTTACCGTAGGGAACAGGCTCGTAGGGAACGCCCATCGACTTGAAGATGTCGTGGTAGAAACCCTCCGAACCGACCAACAACTGGTGCGCCCTTTGGAGGAAAAGCCCCGACTCCGCGCCTTGGATGATCCTGTGGTCGTAGGTGCTCGTCAGGGTGACCACCTTGGAGACGCCGAGCTCGGCTAGCACTCGGGGGTCGGCAGCCTGCCACTCGGCCGGATAGTCGATAGACCCGACCCCAATGATCGCCCCCTGGCCTGGCATCAGCCTCGGCACGGACTGAACGGTGCCGATCGTCCCAGGGTTGGTCACCGTGATCGTCGCCCCGGCAAGGTCGTCCGCGCCGATCTTGTTGGAACGCACTTTGCGTATCAGGTCCTCGTAGGCCAGCCAGAAGTCCCGGAAGTCCATCTCGTCCGCGTTCTTGATCACCGGAACCATCAGGCTCCGGCTGCCGTCGGCCTTCTCCACGTCTACGGCGATCCCAAGCCCTACGTGACGGTGACGCACCACGGCGGGAGCCGATTTGGGATCAGAGCTCTCAGCGTCGACGAAGCTAGAGTTCAGCCCCGGCACCCCGGCCACCGCCCGCAAAACGGCGAACGCAATGAGGTGGGTAAAGCTGATCTTGCCCGCCGACCCAGTTCGCGAGAGTTGGTTGTTCAGCATCCGGCGGTTCACTTCGAGGAGCTTGGCCGGGACAACCCTAAAGCTGGTGGCCGTCGGCACCCCGAGGCTGGCCGTCATGTTCGCCGCTACCCGCAGAGCCGCCCCCCGCAGCGGGTTGGCCGGATCCCCGCCCGCGCTAGCGCCGGCGTGGTCGGCTGGGGTCGAAATCCCTGTCGACGGGGCGCTGCGCGCTGAAGCTGGAGTTGGGTCAGCCCTACCTGACCCTACCCGGCCGCCTGTACCGTTCGCCGAGGCGCCGGGGTCGGTAGCCTGGCCACCGCCACCGGCGATCCGCCCGGCTGTTCTGGCCGTCGCCTCGGGGCTGGCGGGTCTCGCCAGATTCACGCCGCCGGGCCGGTAGTTCTCGAAGAACTCCTTCCAGGAGTCACTGACCGAAGCAGGGTCCCGGCGGTACTGCTCGTACATGTCGTCGACCAGCCAGGCGTTAGCCCCAAAACGTGAAGCCGAACCTTGAGAGCTTGCGGGCAGAGAATCCTCGTTGATGTCAGCCATAGCGGGTGCCATCCTACGGCGGCCGGCGCCGTCCGCAGGGGCATTGGCCTCACAGTTGTCCTGACCTCTTACCACATGTAGCGGGTGGCTTATGATCGTAGAGGTCGAAGAGCCGGTCGGCGTCGAACCGGAGTCGCATTGGAGGTCTCAGCGTATGGGCAGCCTTTGGAGCCCGATAAAAGAATCCGGAAGCCTGACCGACAGGATCGTCGCCCGCCTCGACGAACTGATCCAAACAGAGGATCTCCAAGAAGGCCAGCGCCTACCTTCGGAGCGTGAAATGGCAAGACTCCTTGGCGTGAGTCGACCGGCGCTGCGCGAGGCCGTCAGGGTCTTGGAGGCGCGCGGAAGGGTCGTCGTAAAGCACGGCCAGGGGGTGTTCGTCGGCACCGGCGACCAAGTGGCGATCAGGTCGCGCCTTGCGAGCATGGAAGTCTCCCTTGCCGAGTTGTTCGCTATGCGCCAAGTGCTGGAGGTCCCCGCCGCGGAATGGGCCGCAGAGGTCGCCACCAACCGCGAGGTCGAAGCCCTAGGCCATCATCTAGAGGCCGAGGAGAAGTCCAGGGTCGGCCCGATCGACTTCGCGGTTCTGCGCCAGCTCGACACGGCGTTCCACATGCGGATCGTGGAGATGGCGAAGAACCGTTTTCTGTTACAGACCCAAGGCGTCCTTCAAGAGATGATCACCGCCGGCATGGAGACGACCCTCACGATCCCCGGTCGCGTCGACCAGGCCCGCAAGGATCACCGGAAGCTTTTCGAGGCGATCCGCGACCGCGACTCCCAAGCGGCGCGAGAGGCCGCCGCAGCCCACATCGAAGGCGCCAGAGACGCTGCGCTGGCCCGCATCCACCGCGAGCAGGCCGAGGCCGCCTTCGACGGCGCAGCTGCGGTGACTTCCGACGTCCAAGGCACCCGGCGTGCCGGAAACGCCCAGCGTGCCCGAACGGCCCCTGCAGCGACGAGCCGGTCTGGCGCGGCCAGAGCGAGGACCGGCCGAACGGGCACTTGACGGCCGACTCGTACGGGACTAGCCTCAGTGGCAAGAGGTCATACCTGTCGGGTTTCCTGGCAGGCGCTAGAGGACAGAAAGGTGCTGATGACTGAGAACGAATTAGGCTCCCCTGGGGAAGCCGCCGGCGAGAAACTGGGGTTCCTCGCGCACGAACCCGGTGACTCCGTCGCTGTCGCAGTCAGAGACGTCGAGCCCGGGACAGCCGAGATGGCAGTGCTCACATCTCCGCAACGTAGCCAGGTGCGAGTCAACGAGCCGATACCTCTTGGCCACAAGCTCGCTTTGACCGACCTGAGCGAAGGCCAGGCGGTCATCGAATACGGAGAGACGATCGGAGCGGCGCGCAGGGCTATCGCCACCGGAGATCTGGTACACGTCCACAACATCAGGAGCACGAGATGGCAAGCGCAGCACTGACCGGTTACCGCCGAGCCGACGGCCGGGTAGGTATACGAAACCACGTAATAGTCCTTGCGGTCGACGACCTCTCGAACGCAGCCGTGGAAGGCATCGCCCGCTTGGTGCCCGGACTGCTGGCGATCCCCCACGCCTACGGGCGTCTGCAGTTCGGCGAGGACCTGGAGCTGACCTTCCGCACGCTCATCGGCACCGGGGCCAACCCGAACGTGGCGGCGGCAGTGGTGGTGGGGATCGAACCGACCTGGACCGACCGGGTGGCCGACGGGATCGCAGCGACAGGCAAGCCGGTCGCGCGGCTATCCATAGAGCGCCACGGCGACTTGGCGGTCATAGCAGAGGGCGCCCGCTTGGGAGCACGTCTTCTCCAAGACGCTAGCGAACTGACCCGCGAAGCGGTTTCGAGGGCAGAAGTGATGCTGTCCATCAAGTGCGGCGAGTCCGACACGACCAGCGGACTCGGCGCGAACCCGACCGTGTCTGAAGTCGTAGACCGCACCGTCGGAGCCGACGGGACCGTCCTGTTCGGCGAGACCACCGAGCTCACGGGCGGGGAGCACCTTATAGCCGCCCGCTGCATCGACGACGACGTCCGCTCCAGGTTCCAAGGCTTCTTCGACGACTACCTACAGACGGTAGTTGCAGCAGGCGTGGACCTTCTCGGCTCACAGCCGACCCAAGGAAACATACGAGGAGGGCTTTCGACCATCGAGGAGAAGGCCATGGGCAACATCTCCAAGACCGGCACAGTTCCCGTCGTCGACGCTCTCGGCCCTGCATGCCCTCCCACGAGACCCGGGCTCAACTTCATGGACACGTCCTCAGCGGCCGCCGAATGCGTGACCTTGATGGCGGCAGCCGGCGCCGTACTGCACCTGTTCCCTACCGGCCAGGGCAACATCATCGGCCATCCGATCGAACCGGTCATCAAGATCACGGCCAACCCACTCACGGCGAGGACCATGGCCGAACACGTCGACTTGGACGTATCAGGCCTGCTCACCCAGGACTACAACCTCCGAGAGGCCGGTGACAGGCTCATGGCCCTCGTAGACAGGACCATCAACGGGCGCCTCACAGCAGCCGAAACGCTCGGCCATCGCGAGTACGTGATCACCAAGCTCTACCGCAGCGCCTGACGTCGATGCTGGCCACCACAGAGCTCATCGGGGCCGGAAGGCCGGCACCCTGGCTTGTCGACGGCACGTGGGAGGTTCCAACCGGCTCAACGTCTGTGGCGGTGACCAACCCGGCGACCAATCAGCCCGTCGGGCGGATCGCCTACGCCGGCGCGCTGCCAACGGCGGCGGCTGCCGACGCCGCCGCCGCCGCCTTCCCAGCATGGGCCGACACCTCCCCCGGCCAGCGCGCTGCGATCCTGCAGCGCGCGTCGGAGATCCTCGCGTCAAGAGCCGTAGAAGTCGGCGAGCTTCTAAGCGCCGAGACGGGTAAACGCCGCTCCGAAGCGGCCGGGGAGGTCAACTTCTCGGCCTCCTACCTACGCTGGTTCGCTTCGGCGGTCCGCGAGCCTCACGGCCAGCTGCTCAGCCCTGAGGATCCGTCAAGGCGTCACCTGACCTTGACCCGACCGGTAGGCGTGGTCGCCTCCTTGACGCCGTGGAACTTCCCGGTGTCCATCCAAGCCCGCAAAGTTGCAGCAGCTCTCGCCGCCGGGTGCAGCGTCGTGGCGAGAGCGTCGGAGAAGGCGCCTCTCGCCGTAGCCGAGTTGTTCAGAGCGCTTGACGATGCTGGGCTACCACCCGGCGTTGTCAACCTCGTTCAAGGCCCCGCGTCTGAGTGCACTGACGCTCTGCTCGCCCACCGGGCGGTACGTGTCGTCACCTTCACCGGCTCGACGCCGGTCGGGTCGCGGCTGATGGCCGCGGCTTCGGCTCGAATAGTGCGCTGCGCATTGGAGCTCGGCGGCGACGCACCTTTCATCATCTTCGCCGACGCCGACCTCGACGCAGCGGTGGAAGGTCTCATGACAGCCAAGTTCCGCAATAATGGTCAGTCCTGCATCGCAGCGAACCGGGTGCTCGTAGAAAGGCCGGTCTTCGAGGAGGTCTGCTCACGCTTGGCTGCGGCGTGCTCGGCGATGTCGGTCGGAGACCCGGCCAGGAACCCGGAACCCGACCTCGGGCCGCTGATCGACTCCGCCAGGGTCAAATCCGTCCAGGAGCTGGTAGACGAGGCCGTCTCTGGCGGTGCTAGATGGCTCGGGGACAGCCCAGACGTGCCCGAAGGCGCCAGCTACCACCGACCTGGTTTCCTCGCCGACGTCCCGGCGGGCTGCTCCTTGGCGACGACCGAGGTGTTCGGGCCGGTCGCCGCCGTAGTGCCCTTCGACGGCGACGACGAAGCTCTGGCCTTGGCCAACGACACAGATCTGGGTCTAGCCGGTTACTTCTACACCCGTGACGTGTCAAGAGTCTGGCGGATGTCCGAACGCCTCGAGGTCGGTATCGTCGGCGTAAATCATCCGCTGCCCTCTGTGGCGTTCGCCCCGATGGGTGGCGTGAAACACAGCGGGCTTGGCAGGGAAGGCGCCAAGGCCGGCCTAGAGGAGTTCCTCGACACGCGCTACGTGTCGCTGGGGCTGTAGCGGTGTCACCGCAGCCACAGGCCCAACCGTCACCGCGGCCGCTTCGAAGCGCGGCGTGGTTCGAAGCGACCGGAAAGCTCGGCTTCTACCACCGCTCCCACACGAAGTCCGAGGGGTTCCCGTCCGACCTGTTCGCCGGCAGACCGGTGATCGGCATTGCCGCAAGCTGGTCGGAGCTCGCCCCATGCAACGTGCATCTCCACGACTTGGCCCAGTCGGTAAAAGCCGGGATCTGGGAGGCGGGGGGGTTCCCGTTCGAGTTCCCGACACTGGCGTTGGGCGAGACGTTAATGCGCCCGACGGCGATGCTCTACCGCAACTTGGCGGCGATGGAGATAGAAGAGCTGATACGTTCCAACCCGCTCGACGGGGTGGTGTTCCTCACCGGCTGCGACAAGACGACCCCCGCAGCTGTAATGGCAGCGGCGAGCGCGGATGTCCCGTCGATCGTGGTCACCGGGGGGCCGATGATGAACGGACGTTTTCGCGGGGTGGCCGTCGGTTCGGGCACCGACCTGTGGCGTTTCTCCGAGGACGTAAGGGCAGGCACCATGACAGCCGAAGACTTCGTGGCGTCCGAGGTGTGCGTCTCGCGCAGCAACGGGCATTGCACGACGATGGGGACGGCTTCGACGATGGCTTGCCTCGTGGAGGCGCTCGGGTTGGCCCTTCCTGGCTCGGCGGCCGTGCCGGCCGTCGACGCGGCTCGCAAGGTGTACGCCCATCTCGCCGGGCGTCGATGCGTGGAGATGGTTCGAGAGGACCTTCGCCCTTCCCGCATCCTCACCAGAGGCTCCTTCGAGAACGCTGTGCGGGTCAACGTGGCCATCGGAGGCTCCACGAACGCCGTCGTGCACCTGCTTGCTATGGCTGCCAGGGCGTGCGTGCCTTTAGAGTTGGACGACTTCGACCGGCTGGGCAGGGACGTGCCCACCCTGGTGAACCTGAAACCGACAGGTCAGTTCTTGATGGAAGAGTTTGCCTCCGCAGGCGGCCTGCCAGCCGTCATGGCCGAGATATCAGATCTGTTGGATCTCAAAGCTTTGAGCGTTACAGGACGGACCGTCGGCGAGGAGATCGCAGGCGCCCCATGCTACGACCGTTCCGTTATCTCCTCACGCAACGCACCGCTGCTACCCGCTGGTCGCGGAACTGTCGTGCTTCACGGCAACCTCTGCCCCGACGGGGCGGTCCTGAAGCTTTCGGCCGCGTCGGAGAACCTCCTATCGCACACGGGTAAAGCCTGGGTGTTCGACTCTGTCGAGGAGCTCAACTCCGCTATGGACTCGGAGGATTCGTCGATCGAAGCCCAAGACGTGCTCGTGCTGCGAAACGCTGGTCCTGTCGGCTACCCGGGCATGCCTGAAGTAGGAAACCTGCCTCTGCCTCGCCGCCTTCTTCGCGACGGGATACGCGACATGGTCCGCATATCGGACGCCCGGATGAGCGGCACGTCGTTCGGAACGGTCGTGTTGCACGTCACCCCCGAAGCAGCGACCGGAGGACCTTTGGCGCTGGTAAGGACGGGTGACCGGATAACCCTCGACGTCGCTTCTAGGACCCTACGCGTCGACGTGACAGACGACGAGCTCGCCGAGAGGCGCAAGTCGTGGAGAGCTCCGGTGCTCGACGGCGACGGCGGATACAGCCACCTTTACCGCTCGCATGTGTTACAGGCTGATCGCGGAGCTGACTTCGACTTCCTCGTCGGCAGGCGACCAGTCGGAGTCCCGAGACCTCCGACATGACCGGCACCACACCCCCAGCCGGGCCAACCGGCCCAGCCGGCGACGGCGAACGCCGCCCGGCGTCGAAGTTCGACATGTCAGGATGGCTCGACGGGCGTGTCGCGTTCGTCACAGGAGCAGGGTCCGGCATCGGGGCGGACATCGCTAGGCGCATGGCCTACGCAGGAGCCGCCGTGGCGGTGGTGGACCGCAACGCCGACGCAGCTACGGCCACGGCCGCCTCGATACAAGCTGACGGGGGACGGTCGTGGCCGGTCGTCGCCGACTTGAGCGTAGCCTCCGAACGTCGCCTCGCCCTCGACGTGGCGGTGTCGAAGCTCGGCAGCGTGGACGTCCTGGTCAACAACGCAGCCGACCACGGCACCCGCCACCACTTCCTCCAAGTCGGCCCGGACGAGTGGGACCGGATCCTTGCGACGAACCTGACCGCCACGGCGATGCTGTGCCAGGCTGTCGCCCCTTCGATGTCGCAGGGCGGATCAGGGGCGATAATAAACCTCGCAGCGATCCAGGCTTCGCTTCCACTTCCCACCTACGTAAGCTACGTCGCTACCAAGGGCGGGATCGTGTCTTTGACCAGAGCACTCGCTGTCGAATTCGGTCCCCTCGGTATCAGGGTGAATGCCGTCGCCCCCGGCGCTGTCGCCTCGGGGTCGACCCGAGAGGCGCTGGCCGAATCGGGAAACCCTGATGCAAGCTCGCCGACCCTGCTTGGGCGTATGGGCACCGGCGACGACGTCGCTTCGGTGTGCGTGTTCCTCGCTTCGCCCGCCGCGTCCTTTGTTACCGGGGCTGTCGTGGTCGTCGACGGCGGCCGCAGCTTGTCGCGCCAAGCGGACCCACTGTCGGACCTGAGCCGACCAAGACCACATCAAGCCAGCGGAGGTTAGGCTCCAATCGTGGAACAATCACAAGATCCCAGCCAGCGGCGGATCAGCGGCGCTGCTGTCGGCACGGTAATGGCGGCTTTGGCGACGCCACTTGAACGATCCGGGCGCCTTGACGTGTCCAGCCTGGGTCGCCTGGTGGACCACATCCTTGCGGGCGGCGCCGACGGGCTGTGCCCTGCGGGTTCGACCGGCGAGGGGCCGCTTCTGTCTCGTGAGACACGGGTCGCTTTGGTGCAGGCGGTGACCGGTATGGCCCCGGCCGGTACCCCGATAATTCCTGGAACTCTCAGCGTCAACGCTGAAGCAACTCTCGCGGACATCGAAGCGTACGCCGATGCGGGGGCGACAGCAGTGCTCGTCCCTCCGCCGTTTTACTATCCCCTCGGCGACGGCGCCGTTGCCGACTTCTACAGTTACGTGGCGGAGCGGTCAGCTCTCCCAGTGCTCATATACAACATTCCCGCGATGACCAAGGTGTCAGTTGCTCCGGTGGTTACAGGGGACTTGTCGGATCATCCTCGTATAGCGGGAATGAAGGATTCCAGTCGGGACATGGAGTACTTCTGCGCGGTCGCAGCCCGAACCGCCGCAAGCGAAGGTTTCTGCCTTCTCACAGGCTCGGACACGCTGCTGTCAGCGAGCCTCGCCGCAGGAGGCAAGGGCACGATAGCCGCATCGGTGAACCTCGTCCCGGGACTGGTTCGCTCTTTGTACAATGCGTCGATTTCCGCGGCCGCTGAGGCGAGAAGCCTTCAGGCGAAGCTTGCCGACGTGGTATTCGCCTGCCGGCGACCGGGGTTCCCCGCCGGCTGGAAGGCGGCGCTCAAGCTAGCGGGCCTGTGCGAAGCCACCCTAGCCGCCCCTCTGCGCGAGGCCACCGAATCCGCGACCGCTGCTCTCGCCGACGAGCTTCTGGCAGTACTTGGTGAGGGCTGGGCCTCTCCCAAGCTCTAAGCCCCGATAGCCCCCGTCCCGGGTACCCCGTCCCGGCTTTAGGCGACTCCCAAGCGGCCGGCGTGCTCGGCGATGCGCTCGGCGACACTGTCGGGTATCGTAAGCGTGTCGTCGTCGGCGATAGCCCCCGGGAGCTTCCTGCCCGCGCCGGGCAGCCTGCCGCCGGCGGCTTGGACTCTCTTCGCGTACAGAGACATACGCGCCGAGGCGTTCCCGTCGACGTCGAACCTTGAAGGGTCGAGGGCTATCAGAAGGTGGCCTATTCGCTGGGCTGAGCCCGCGGCGTCTAGCGACAGCGGGTCTGCGACGTCCCCGGCGAGGTTCGATCCCACGAGCACGCCGGTTAGAAGTTCGACCATGGTCGCTAGCGCGTAACCTTTGGCGCCGCCGATCGGGGCGAGCATCCCTTTGAGCGCTTTCGCCGGATCGGTTGTCGGCTCGCCGTCCTCGTCGAGCGCCCAGCCCACTTCGAGTTGTCGACCGGCCGCAGCTGCCTCAGCGATCTTGCCGCGCGCTACGGCACTGGTCGCAAGGTCTACTATCACCGCTCCCGCCTCGTCGGGCATGGCAAAGGCGATCGGGCTGGTGGACAAGACCGGGGCTCTGCCACCCCACGGGGGGATGACCGCAGGGCCGTTCGAGAACGCCACCGACGCGCGTCCCGCCTCCGCTGCGGCGGCCACGTACAGGCCTAACGCCCCGCAGTGCCCGGAGTTACCTACCGACACGGCGGCTATGCCGTACTGGCCGGCGCGCTGGGAAGCAACCTGGGCGGCCTCCCAAACCTGCCAGTGCCCGAGGCCGTTGTCACCGTCGTAGCAGACGACGGGCCCGGTGTCGCTGACCTGGCGTAGCACCGCTGCCGGGTTCGCCCCCCCGCCGGCAAAACGATCCAAGTAGAACGGCAGCCGCATGAGACCGTGTGATCCCCTCCCCCAAGCGTCAGCGGCCGCAAGGGCCCAGGCAGTGCGATCCGCCGGGCCCTCGGCCATTCCCGCTGCAACAAGGATACGAGCGGCGGTCTGCCTCATCGCCCCGACGGTGCTTTGCATCTGTGGTCTCCTTTAGCGATCGTGGCCCGGGTTGACAGGACCATCCGACCGTGCAAGTCTAACAGTGGTCAGACCTCATGCCGGAACCCCTTTACACGTCTTCCGACGCTACTGCGGTATCAGAAACGGAGCCAAGCGATGCCATCTGCCAACCAAGACGAGACCGCTGGCCAGGACCAGCCCGGCCCACACAGGCCCGACACTGACCCGGCCGTCGTCATATCCGAAGACGTTTGGGGCGGCGCGTTCGAAGACCTGTCAGCTCGCCATGCGGTCCGCCGGCAAGCCGAGTTGTGGTCCGACCGTGATCGACTCGTCAATGCCGTGCGTTCCGCTTCGGCGCTGGTGGTCCGCAACCGGACATCGGTGGACCGCGGGCTCCTGGAGGCAGCTCCGCTGCTGAAGATCGTCGCTCGGGCTGGTGTCGGCCTGGACAACATCGACCTTCTCGCCGCCGACGAGCTAGGTGTCGTGGTCGTCGCCCCGCTCGGAGCGAACGCCCAGAGCGTCGCCGAGCACACCTTGGCGTTCGCTCTCGCTCTTGCCAAGGACGTGGTGGGCCACGACGCCCGGGTGCGCTCAGGAGTCTGGGACCGCCGGTACGGCACCGAGCTGGCCGGCAAGACGTGGGGGGTGATTGGACTCGGCGCTACGGGCAGAGCGCTGAGCGCGTTGGCCTCGGCGCTTGGGATGCGGGTGGTCGGCTACGACCCCGTCCTGGACCCGGGGACTCCACTGCCCAAAGGCGTGGACGCCAGGGCCACCAGCCTGGTAGAGCTCGTCACGTCCGCCGACGTCGTGTCGCTGCACCTGCCTTTGACCCCCGACACCGAGCGTATGGTCGACGCCGGATTCTTGGCTGACATGAAATCGGGCTCCTACCTGATAAATGTGTCACGGGGCGGTCTGATAGACGAGGATGCCCTCGCCGACTCCCTCGAATCGGGACGCCTGGGCGGGGCGGGTCTCGACGTCCGGGCCTCCGAACCGCCCACCATCGGGCGTCTCGAAGCTTGCGACAGGGTGGTACTCAGCCCCCACGTGGCCGGTCTCACCAACGAATCCCAAGAGGCGATCTCAGCTGCTCTGGCCTCTGACATCGCAGCGGTGCTCGACGGGATACCTGCGAGGCATGCTGTCGGGGCGCACCGCCAACCCGCCCGCTGAACCAACCCGCCCGAGTAACCGAGCTGGCCGAGTGGCGGAGCCGTCCGCGCACTCGGCCAGGGACGACTCCTAGAACTGCGCGCTCACGGCCACGGCAGGCACCTCTTGCACCCGTCCGCCGGGAAGATGCACGTAAGCCTTCGCCGCCCTGCGAGCAGGCTCGCGACACAGGACTCTCCCTGCGGGCCAGTCCGGGGAGCCCGGGTCGGGCCGGTAGCGGTGGGCGAGATCCCCGTCGTAGACGGTCGTAACGGTCGCCGGACCAGGCCACACGTGCAGATCCCACCGAGCGGGGTCGATCTCGCCGGTGTGATTGGCGGCTGGCCCCATCGGGATGACCGTACCCGCCCTCACGTAGAGAGGTATGCGTTCGAGGGGCACCTCCACGCGAGTCCGGCTCGGGCCGCTGGCCACGTCCCCGGTCCAGAAGTCCACCCACTGCCCGGGCGGTAGGACCACGTCCACGGCGGCGACGTCGGGGGATTCGTCGAGCACTGCCACCACCAGAAGGTCCGACCCGAGCATGTACTCGTGATCCACGTGCCACAGGAGCTTCTCGTCGGGGTACTCGAGCGCCAACGGTCGCAGCACGGGCCAGCCGAAACGGCTCGCTTCGCCCGCGGCGCTCATAAGGTACGGCAGCAGCTGGTAGCGCAGACGGGCGAAGTCCCGGACGATCGAGAAAGCCCGCTGCCCGAACTCCCAGGGTTCCCTGGGGCGTAGACCGTGGAAACGCGACAGCGGGGACAGACAACCCACCTGCGCCCAGCGCACGTAGAGCTCCGGGCTGGGTCCGTCGCCGTAGAACCCTCCGATGTCGTGCGCCCACAGCCCAGGAGCGGACAAGCTCCAGCTGATACCGGCTCTCAGTTCAGCGGCTAGACCCGCGACGCTCGCCTCTGGGTCTCCGCCCCACTGGGCTGGGTACCGTTGCGAGCCGGCCCAACCGCTCCTGCTCCAAACCAGGGCCTCGGAGCCGTCACGCTCGGCGAGGGTCTCGGAGACGGTCCGGCTGTACCACATCGGGTACAGGTTGCGCCACGCCCTACCTCGCCGGCCGTCCGACATGATGGCGTCGTCGGGCAGACCTTCGCCGAAGTCGCACTTGATGACCGCCACTCCCAGGTCGGCCAGCCCCCTGTTCTTTTCCTTCCACCAGTTACGCGCCGCAGGGTTGGAGAAGTCCACCAGGTGACGGGGCCGGCCGTCTCGCGACATTGTTCGGGCTACCACTGCGGGCGAGCCGTCCGAGCCCGTCACGAGCAAACCGGCATCGGCGGCTTCGTCGAAGACCGGCGAGTCCGGGTCAAGGTAGGGAAGTTCCCAAACTGACAGGCGAAAGCCTTGCGAGCCGAGAGACTTGACCATCCCGGCAGGATCGGGGTATTTGGTGTCGCTCCACACGAAATCGCAGTTGAGCAGGTCGCGTTCCAACCAGTCAGGGTCGATGTGCAACACGTCGCAAGGCATGCCGGTCTCACGAAGCTTCGAGGCGACCGACTCGAGCTCGGAGCGCGTGCGGTAACGGCACCGCGACATCCATACCCCAAAAGCCCATCTCGGCGGCACCGACATCCGTCCGGTGATCGCTGTGTAGTCGGTCAGACGCTCCTTGAGGGTCGCGGCGGCAAGGAAGAAGCAGTCGAAGCGGTCCTCCTCGTTGTCCAGTTCCAGCACCGACGGGAAGGTGGCTCCGACGTCGACACGCATAGGTCCCGGCGTGTTGACGAACAGGCTGTAGCCAGCCGAGGAGTGTATGACGGGTGCAGCTTTGTAGGTGAGGCCAGTTCCGGCGCCGAGAGCGTCGTTGGCTATCAGCTCGAAGCTCCTACCGTTGTGCACGGTAGAGGTGAACTGCTCTCCCAACCCGGCCAGCAGTTCTCCCGGCGCTATCTCCAGGCTCATGGACAGGCGGCCGTCGAGTAGGGACATGGCCGGCACGAGAGGCAATCCGGCGACTTGGCGTAGCCCACCCCCGCTTCGCGCGAGGGGCACTCCTGACGCCCCGATCAGCTCTAGGCGGAAAGGCCGGCGGTGCAAGCGCAAGGCAACGCCTTGGCCTCGGACTTCCACGTAGCCGGGGGTCTCGGCGACTTCTATGCCCGCACCCATCGGGTTCGGGTCGACGACGATCCCGTCGTCGACCCCGTCTGCCGCCGGCGTCCAAGCCGAGCCAGCGTTGACTGTCATCCGCAGGCATCGCGGCCCGGCCGCCCGCACCCTAATCGACACCCGGCGAGTGTCGGAGGCCGCCACGGTCCCCCCTCCGGAGGAGTGGCCGTCACCCCAGTCGGGGGCGTTCGGCAGGAGACGCTCAAGGCCCTGCTCTGCCGGGGGCTCGACGGTGAAGATCCCCCGCGCAACGCCGAGATGTCGATAGGCGACCGCTGTCAGATCCACGTCGACGGCATCCCCGCTTTCGGCAAGCTTGACAGCGTCGATGCTCCTCACCAGGAACTGCCTGTCACCCGCTGACGCGGGAGGACTCGAACTCGCGCTGGAAGGTTGTATGGCACTCATCGCTGGCCTCCTGGGGAAAGTGCGACTCGGATGCTAGCCGCACCAAAGGTGGACCATTTTGGTATGACCTCTGTCCAACTTAGGGGCGAGGACCGCAACGAGTCAAATCCCGGCGAGCTCCTCGACGGCGACGCGCTCCATAGCGCCGGGGTACAGGCGTCGACCCTCGGCGTGAGAGACTGTGGGGGTGCCAGCCCAGTTCATTTTCACGATGCGCGACTTGAGGCGCTTCTACCCCCCCGACCGCGAGGTCCTGCGCGGGATTAACCTCTCCTTCTATCCTGGGGCCAAGATCGGCGTCATAGGGTCCAACGGTTCGGGCAAGTCCTCGCTGCTTCGGATAATGGCCGGCCTCGACGACGGCTTCACAGGCGAGGCCCGTCTGACACCCGGTTTCAGCGTCGGCCTGCTGGCGCAGGAACCCGAGCTCGACGACACGACCGACGTCGCCGCCAACGTGGCGATGGGAGTCGCAGCCACCAGGGATCTCCTGGCCAGATATGACGAGGTTTGTGCAGCGATGGGCGAAGCCGACGCCGACTTCGACAAGCTTCTCGCCGAGCAGGCTGACCTCGGCGAGCGGATCGACGCCATCGGAGCGTGGGAGCTCGACCGTCGCCTGGAGATCGCTATGGACGCTCTGCGCTTACCCCCGCCTGACGCTGCCGTAGCCAACCTCTCCGGCGGCGAGCGACGGCGCGTGGCGCTGTGCCGCCTGCTACTGGCGAGCCCCGACCTGCTCTTGCTCGACGAGCCGACCAACCATCTCGACGCCGAGTCGGTCGCCTGGCTCGAACGCACGTTGCGTGACTACCCGGGCACTGTGGTGGCGGTCACTCACGACCGCTACTTCTTGGACAACGTGGCTGGGTGGATCCTCGAGCTCGATCGGGGTGCTGGGATCCCCTGGCAGGGCAACTATTCGTCCTGGTTAGAGCAAAAGCAGGCACGTCTCGCCAAGGAAGACAAAGCCGACGAGGCCCGCAAGCGCACGCTGGAGCGCGAGCTTGAATGGATCCGGATGTCACCTCGCGCCCGCCAGGCGAAAAGCAAGGCCCGCGTGGCCTCCTACCTCGAACTGGCCGCCTCTGCCGAGGAAGCAGCGTCGCGCAAGATCCCGGAGCGCTTGGAGATAACTATCCCGCCAGGACCCCGTCTCGGGAATCTCGTCGTCGACGCAGACGGCCTGTCTAAAGGCTTCGAGGGGCGCCTTTTGATCGACGGCCTTTCCTTCAGCCTGCCGCCCGGGGGAATCGTCGGGGTCGTCGGCGCTAACGGGGCGGGCAAGACGACCCTCTTCCGGCTCATATCCGGAGCCGAAACTCCTGACTCGGGCATGGTTCGTGTCGGCGACAGCGTCACCCTCGCTTACGTCGACCAGTCGAGGTCAAGCCTCGACCCCTCCAAGACGGTCTTCGAGGAGGTAGCAGACGGCGTGGACCGTCTTATGGTCGGCGGACGGGAGCTCCACGGCCGGGCCTACGTAGCGAGTTTCGGCTTCAAGGGATCCGACCAGCAAAAGAAGGTTGGCGATCTTTCCGGAGGCGAACGAAACCGGGTCCATCTGGCCAAGACCCTGCGTTCAGGGGCGAACCTCCTCCTACTCGACGAGCCGACCAACGACTTGGACGTGGACACTCTGCGGGCGCTGGAGGATGCCCTGGTCGGGTTCTCGGGGTGCGCCGTGGTCATCAGCCACGATCGTTGGTTCCTCGACCGGGTAGCCACCCATGTCTTGGCCTTCGAGGGCGATTCGGAGGTTCGCTGGTTCGAGGGCAACTTCTCCGACTACGAAGCAGACCGTCGCAGCCGCATGGGCGGTGAGGCGGACCAGCCGCACAGGATTCGCTACAAGCCCGTCTCGCGCTGACTGGTGAGCCTTCCAGAGCCGACGGGCCCAAAACATTCGACCGAGGGACGCGCCGATAACCACCGTCGGGCTGCGCAACCGCTCGCGGGAATGCGCATCGTGCGCCGCCCGGCGCGCGATGGCCACACCGCGGCCGGGACCGTGGTAATGGTGCACGGAGCGATGGATCGAGCCACGAGCTTCACCCGGCTGATCGCCAAGCTCCCCGAGTGGGAGGCGGTCGCATACGACCGGCGCGGTTACGGGCATTCGGCCGGTCTGGCGGCCCCCGAATCATTCGCTGCGCAAGTGGAGGACCTCGTCGACCTCGCTGGTCCGGGTCCAGTCGTGGCCTTTGGCCACAGTCTCGGTGGCGACATTGTCCTTGCGGCCCTACAAAGCCACCCCCGGGTTTTCAGTGCCGCCCTGATCTGGGAGGCCCCGATGCCGTGGATGCCATTCTGGCCCGACGACACAGCCTCCCGGGGGGCGGCGGGGGATCTAGCGCCCGAGGATCGCGCCGAGTGGTTCATGAGGCGCATGGTCGGCGACAAGCTGTGGGAGAGGCTCCCGGCGGCTACCCGCGCCGCTCGACGCTCGGAAGGGGTCACCTTGCAAACCGACTTCGCCTATCTCTCACACGGGCCGGTCTTCGACGCGACTGCTATAGAGGTCCCGGTCACCGTCGGCTACGGAGGTGACTCCAGAGCCCACCAGCGCGACGCTGCCCACGCCCTCGCCGAAGCCCTCCCCGACGGCAACCTAGTCTGCGTGCCCGGAACCGGCCACGGAGCGCACCTGACACACCCGGGTATCGTGGCCGATCTCATAAGGAAGCTCCCAGCCGCCAGTGACCCGGCACACTATAAACCTCAACCCTAACCTTGCAGTTGAAGTTTAGAGTTGAGGTTCTGGGGCTCTCTTCGATGGCCTCGGGGAGCTGCAAATAGCGAAGAGAACCAGCGTTGTGTCGTCTACGTCGGTGGTCACATTGAACTCGTCGGCTGTAATCCCTGTGGCTCCCCCGCTGTCGTTACGAGCCATGAGGCGATAGACCAGAGGCAGGGCAGCCGAGTAGATGGTCGTGTACCAGCGGTGCGGGATGCGCTTTCGCAGTCCGAGGAAGTCGAGTCGGAGGACCTTTTCAGCCCTTCGACGCCGGGAGGCGAAATCGGCTTTCACCGCATCCGAGCCGTCCAGGCCGCCGACCCACACCTCTTCGAAGAAGGCCCGAAGCGTCTCAGTCAGCTCAGCCCGGTCGAATAGGTGTAGGTGGTATGGGTTCTCGAAGTCAGCAGTCCTGTTCGGCGTGAGGATCATTGCGCTGCCATCCCTGCCCAGGATCCTCGCCAACTCGGCTACATGTAGCTCGGGGCGCCTGAAGTGCTCTATTAGATGCGACGAGCACACGAAGTCGAAGCTCCCATCGCGAAAGCACGTGGACACAGCGTCGCAGCAGGCGACCTTTAGGCCGTCGCGAGCGAAAGTGGAACCGGCCTGCGCAGCGGTCGCTGCGTCGTAGTCGAAGCCAACTACCGTCCGGCCGTGACCGCCTAGCGACACCGTTTCGAACCCGAGCCCGCAGCCCGCGTCGAGGATCATACCGTCGCCAAGCCTGGAGCGAACCTCCCTGTATCCGGCGGCGTGCAACGCCAGCAGGGAGTCAGGGGTCGAACCTTCCACGGGCCTCTCGCCCAACAGCTTCACCATGGCCCATTCCTAGCATCCAGATCACCCGATACACCCAACCCAGCCGACTCCACGAACCCGGCCGGCGCGTGTTGCGTCGGGGCCCGTACAATCTCCCCAGGTGATAATTTAGCAAGGGTAAATAACTTGGAAAGCGAGACAACACCCAGTCGCCGGTTGGGCCGGTTCGCGTCGAGCATCCGCCCGGCTTGGACGAACCCTAACTTCGACCTGATCTTCGTCGCCAGGGTCGCCATGAGCTGCGGCCGTGCGCTCGCTGGAGTGGTCACGCCGATCTACCTGGCTCTTGAGGGTTTCAGCGCTCTCGAGATCTCGCTCTACGTGGTCGTAGTGTCTCTTGCGTC
>JAKBBA010000245.1 GCA_021808665.1 Actinomycetes bacterium | reverse complement strand
CATCGGCCAGGCCCCTGCGCTTCATCCTTGACCTATAGCCATTCTGAGACGATCAGCGCACGTGCCCGATCCCGCCAGCGGCGATCCTCCTCAACGGCTTCCTACCTGCTGGCGTGCCGGAGGGGGGAGGCTGAAGACCGGCCACGGACAACATGAAGGTGGCTGGCTCCGGGACCAGATGGTTCTTCACGATCGACCGGTTCCGGGTCCTCGTCGATGCCCCGGTTCCGCTGGCCTGGACCCACCTCTCCACCAGCTCGGCGACCTTGGTCGCCGTCGCTCTCGGGGCGACTGCGTGGCGAGAACCGGTTCAAGCACACGCTCACGCCGATGCCGGCAAGGGATGAGGCTTGCAGCGTCACCGACGCTAGCGGGGTCTGTAGACGTCGGCTCGGTGATCGATTCTCAGAACCGTCACCGTCCGGTCTTGATCGTCGATCTCGCAAACCACACGGTAGGGTCCCCGCCTCGCCGCCCACAGCCCGGTGAGCTCGTAACGCAGGGGGTGGCCGACCCGGCGAGGAGACTCGATAAGGGGTCCCACCATGAACTCGACCACCGCGGCGGCCACCGCTTCGGGTAGTCGAGTCAGTACCCGCTCGGCGGTTGCTGCCACGATCAGCCCGTAGCCGGCAGGCGTCACCGACGCAGATACTTCGTGCGCACTTCCTCAGCCGAGGCGGTCCGCCCAGCGGCCACATCGTCGCGCGCTGCCCGGATCTCCGAGAGCGCCTGAGGATCAGACAACAACTCAAGGGTGTCCTCGAGAGCTTCGAGGTCCCCCGGGCTGAGGATCACCGCCGCCGGCCGGCCGTTGCGAGTAAGGACCACCCGCTCGTGCTCACGTTCAACCCGGTCCACGATCTCCGACAGGTGAGCCTTGATCTCGGCCAACGGCAACGTCTGAGACATGACCAGTATTATAGTCATCTTCTACGGAGGATGAGGGACGTCGAGTTGCTGAGAGCCCGGCCGTCTCGCTCCAGCCCACTCTGGAAAGTTCCGGGCGGTCGCCAGGACGGCCGCTGAGGCCCATCCACCGAGGCGGCCCCGGAGGGAACACCCAGCCGATAGAGAGCGGCCCGTGGTTGGGAACAGCAACACGGAGGCTGCACCCGGCGGTGCCCCAGTACACCGTGAATCCGGAGATCTCAGACAGGCCGCTGAAGAGGTCCTGCAACGCGTGTCGATAGTCGTCGTCTGTGATCCTCGCAAGGAACTCGGCGAGCCCGGATAGAGCGGTCTTGGCTGAGCCGCCGCCGGAGACCGGCTGTGCGCCCGCCACGAACCGGACTTCGAAGGCCGAGTGCTCGGCCCCCGAGAAGCGAATTAGCTCCACCGCCGAGAATCGTGCTCCTCGGACCGTCGCGTTCAGGTAGCGCAGTGTCCGAAGGACAGGATTCAGTGAACCTCTGTGCCACCACGACGTAGTGGAAGGATCCGTCGCGGAGCTGCGTCTGAAGCCGCTGCCGCCAGTCGACGGCGTCCTGCACGTCCGTCGTACCCGGTCCAGCCATGAGGTCGTCGAGGGAAACATCCGGCGGCAGCCCGTTCGAACTCCCCTGCTTGGCAACGTACGGTCGGAACACCCTGACTTCAAAGTCGTCAAGCGACATGCCCCACAGATCGGAGCCGTAGTCGAGGAGCTGAGCGAGGCACGCTCGGAAGTCGGGATTCTGAGGACCGGTCTTGAACTCCACCAACGCGAGGTCTCTGGCGCTGCCCAGCAACACGAGGTCGACGTTGCCGGAATCGAGAGCAGACTCCCGCCCTATGACCATGGCCTTACCGGGAACACCGAGCTCATCGAGAGGCAGCAGCTCCGGGTAGCTCTTGAGCTTTTCCTGCAGCTGGTACTCGTTGTCTGCCGCCACCTGTTCGAGGACCGAGCCGACCTGGCCGTCCCCACCTTCGATTACCAGCTTCCGCCCCATACCGGACCTCCGCTATTCAGAGACGGACGATCATGCCGGAATCCAGCGCTGCCGGCAGACAGCGGTTGAGGAACTCAAGTGGTTGTGCTTCAGGGATGGCACACCCCGCATCGCTGCGGTTCAGCGCCAACCTGCCGTCGGCACCACGACTCGATGGTCGACGCTGCGTCGGAGCACACCTTCATGTAGGCGACGGTCCAGCTCCGGCCGTCACCAACAGCCGAGGCAAACGACCCGCAGGAAGCCTTGTGGAGCACCAGATAATCAGGCGTCGGACGACGGGCGCAGTTGAGCACGAAACCTCGGAGATGGGCGCCCCGCCAGTGGAGGTAGGCCGCGTCGTCGTCCTGGAAGACGATGGCTGATGGGGCGTTGTTATCCATGGTCGGGTCGGCGCAGCCTCAGGAGATGATCCCGTGGCGGGCGTTCCAGCGGCGGGCGCCCTGGTAGGCGTCCACCAGGCCCCAGATGAACGCGCCGATCAGGGTGAAGAAGCCGATGAAGAAGAACATCAGCGGGAAGCTGATCAGCCAGATGACCAGGATGGCGATGCCGGTGCCGACGTCGCCGTTGATCATGGAGCCGACGCCGGGGAGGAAGAACGACACCAGCATGGAGATGGCCGGGCTCTTCGCCGCGACTGCGACGGGCGGCATGGAGGGATACCCGTAGCCGGCGTACTGCGCAGGACCGCCGGGTATGGGCGCTCCGGGCACTCGCGGCTGGGTGTAGCCGGTCCACGTCTGTCCGTCCCAGTACCTGAGCTGGTGGGGGTCACCAGGGTCCACGAACCAGCCGGCTGGATGCATCGCTCCTCCCCACAGCCCGGGCCGGGCCTTACGTTCCCCATCGCCCTACCCGAAGGGTAGCCCGGCGGACCGGCGGGGGCCTCGGTGCCGGCGTCCCACGAGCTGCGGCTCAGGCGCTACCTACCTGGCGGATCTTGGCCTTCCGGTCGTCGGGACCGGTCAAGTAGGGATCGAGGCGGACGAGATCGCTTCGGTGTGGATTGGCCGGTCCGGGCGGGTCCCGGTGGAGGCTCTCCACGCCTTCATTGCGTCTCGTCCGAGCAGCGGGAGGCGGCCCAAGGGCGACGAGCCACGGGCTGGCTGAAGAGGTTTTCCGGGTCACAGGAATGGACCCGCTCCTATGTCCGAACCAAGTTCCGGCCGGCGAAGGGGGGTACTGTCGCAGGCCGATGTTCGTGTCTGATCTGCGCCATTTCTTAGACCTTCCCGACGACGTGCCCGGACCGGCCCGCCGGATGGCCGACCATCTGGGGTCGGTGGTTCGCGCCGCGACAGCGGCGGAAGCGGGGTCGCCGTGGGAGAGCGCCTTGCGCTGCCAGCGCCGCCCGGGACGGCGGGCCTGTCCTGGTCACATTGCGGTGTTCAGAGCCGATCTGCCTGCGGCGATCGAGTGGCGCTGCAGCGCGTGCGGCGACGAAGGGCTGATCAGCGGCTGGGAGGACTCCTGCTTCGATCTGCGCGACCCGAGACCCTTGCCCGACGATGAAGTCCAGGTCGACATCGTCGTGAGCGACGAGGTGGCTATGGGACTTCGGGACTTGAGGTACCTCGATTCCGACTGTGAGCGCCTGGTGTTCCGAGCCCGAGGCATCCCGACGGGTGCCATGATCACAGGAAGCAGGGATGACATCGATGGGCTGATCGACGCGGTGGCCGCCGAAGCCAACCATGAGACGAACCGAACCCGCCGGAAGCGTTTCGACGCCGCCTTCGAGGCCCTCAGCGAAACCCCCCAGGTCGCCGGCTCGGGCTCTGCTGATCCCGCACCGCCTCCGAGACTGACCCTGGTCAAGAGTCGACCGAAGAAGATCGGGGGGAGGTGGCGCATCACTGAGATGGATCTCTGGGACCTGGACGCCCTCGATCTGATCGGCCCCGCGTACATCGAGTTCGACAAGCAAGCCTCGGGCGAATTCGGGTTCATCGCGGTGACCGGCTGGCTGGATTGCCGTCACACCTCGGAAGACGGGCGTCCGAGCGTGGAGTTCAGCTGGGAAGGAAACGACGACAACGATCGGGCCAGTGGACGCGGTTGGGCTCGCCTCCAAGACGACGGCTCGCTCCGGGGACACATCTACTTCCACATGGGCGACGACTCCGGGTTCGCAGCGACACCGTGGGAGGATACATCGGACAGGTGAGTTGGCATCGCAGTCCTATCGTGCGCGAGGCCGCCCGGCCACTTGGCGTCGTGCCTCGCGAGGCGAAGCCAGGACCGTCTCGATGTCGCCCTCGTCATCGACGTCCACCGACGTCGCTTCGAGCACCTTGTACTGCTCAGCTCGGCGCTGTTCTCTGTAGGCAAGAGCATCTCGGAACATGACGCGTC
>JAKBBA010000244.1 GCA_021808665.1 Actinomycetes bacterium | reverse complement strand
AACCGCCGGGTGCGGCTCATCGTCAACCGTGCCTACGGTTTCCACTCGGCGAAGGCAGCCCTCGGGCTCGTCATGTTGACTCTCGGACCCATCAACCACGTCCTTCCCCACGAACGCCCACCAACCAGCGATCCCTAAATTCACCCACATTCATGCCGGGAGGCCCAAGGAAAGGAGTGCCGAACACCCTGGTTGCCCTGAAACAGATCCGGGCGCGAAGGTCCGACGGCAAGACTATCTACCTCATCTCTGACGACCTGTCGGGTCACAAGGGCGAGGAGATTCGGACTTGGTGCGCCAAGAACACCGTCGAAGCGTGCTTCACCCCGGCGTACCGGTCCTGCGCCAGCCCGATTGAGTACCAGTTCGGTCCGCTTCGAGAGTTACTCAATAACAACTTTCACTATCCGAGCCATGTCGTGATGGCGAAGAAGATCCACGCCTGCCTACAGAGACACAACGCCAAGCACCCCGATATTTTCGCTCCCCAGCGCAACGAGAGCACCCGGATCCGCTCCGACAGTCAGCACCGGTAGGGCAGACAAGCAACCGGCGCCGCCTCAAAAGCCGCCCTCCTGGCACTCGCCACCTGCCTCGATCGACGCGCCGGCAGATGCCGCGAACCGCGCCTCGGGCACTGGCGAAGTCCCTCAAATCCACCCTTTCGGGCCGACACAGCCGCTCCACCAAGAAGAAGACGGCGAACTTTCGCGGTCAGGGCACTGATGTGGAACGGCTTGTCAAGTGGACCGCGAATCTTTCTGCCACTGGTTTTTGGGGCGCGTCGAATGACAGGTAGGGCAGTCAAGACCGGCCGCAGGCCGCCCGTAGGGGCAGCCTTGACGGCCCGGTCAGCCCTGGTTGAGCATCATGGTTGAGGAACCCCCCTGGGGGGTTCCTGGGAGCGCTTTTGGCGTCGTCGTCGACGCTGGCAACTCTTCAGGAGAACCTGGTGGGGGTCGGGCTCCGAGAGCTCGACGATGCGCGGGCGGACGGTGGTTCGGCTGGCCGCCACACTGATGTTCGCGGGTTGGTACCGCATGTCGGGTATCCGCAGGAAGTTGCCCCTGACTAGCTTCGCTTCGGCAAGGCCGCGGCATAGTGCCGCCGGGGATCGGTCCTGCAACGGCGGTACGCCGGCGCATCGTGAAGGTCTCGGTCACCCGGCCAGCCCGCCAGGATCCCGAAGGGACGGGAAGATCATTTGTTCAGACCGCCGTCATTTCGGCCCACAAGAACCCGGCGAGCTCCCGGGCGATAGCGGCGGCGACCACGCTCTTGGTGTTCTTGCGGGCCGCCAGGTGACGGAACCGGCCGCACAGGCGCAGCTGCGCCTTCCACGCCCGGGCCACGACCTCAGGAGGGAGTCCCTCGTGGCGTTTGGCGATCTCGGCGCCGACGTAGGGGCGGTGCTGGTACGCCCACGCCGATTCGACCAGCTGGGCTCGCAGGTGGGTGTTGCCCGCTTTGGTGATATGACCCCGGTGGGTGGAGCCGCCCGAGGAATACTCGGAGGGGACGAGACCGACGAAGCCCATCATCTGGGCGGCCCGCCCGAAGCGACGCCAGTCGCACACCTCGGCCTGCAAGCGCAATGCCCCCATGGCGGTCACGCCCCGGTAGGCGGCCAGACGTCGGACCGGCTCGGCGAACGGCGCCCGGTCGATCCACAACTTCAGGTCGGCCTCGACGGCGACGAGCTGGGCGTCCCGGGCGATCACCACGGCCCGGTAGTGCTCGAAGGTGGTCTGCAACGCCGGCTCGTCGAAACGTTGCGCCGCGAGCCACGCCTCGTGTTTGACCGTCCAGTTCGACCCGCCCCGCCACACCCTCGAGTGGCGCAACAAGAACTTGGTCAGACGGTTCCGGGCCCGGGTCAGGTCCTCGACCATGTCCCCCCGGGTCCGGCACAGATCCCGGACAGCCTCCTCGAGCGGCGAGGGGACCCGGATGGCGACCAGCTCCCCGGCCCGATGCAGGCGGGCCAAGCGCCGACAGTCCCGGCTGTCGGTCTTGACCTTGTCGCCCGGCGCCTTGGGGATCATCGACGGCGCGATCACCTCACACGCCACGCCCATCTGTCGCAGCAGTCGGGCCAGGTCGTAGCCCGTCGGGCCGGCCTCGTAACACACCCGCAGCAGGCCCGGCTCGCCGAACCGGCCGATCAGGCGGCGTACCGACTCCTCGTCGTGGAAGATCTTCTCCACGTCCGGCGTCTCATGACCAGGATTCAACACCCCCACCGAGATCGAGTCCTTGTGGACATCCAACCCGAGGAACACGGTGTCGTCGTGGTGGCGGCGATGCTGGTGATGGGCGAGACTGGACATGGTCGGCTCCTTGCGATGTGGCTCCCCGCCCTGGACCGGTGGGGATGACCCACGCAATCATGTGCGGAACGGAGCCGGCCGTTCCATCCTGACTAGCTTCAGCCAGCGACCTGCAACATACTTAGAGGTAACTGCCCTAATTCACTAGACAGGTCAGCAACCGGGTGGCGCCCAGCAACCTCGCTGTCTAGAAACTCGGCTACTGCATCGTCTAGCACGGGCGTCCAAGGTGTGCCACCTGCGATCGGCGGCAGATGCCCAGCTCCGAGAAGCGTGAGATAGTAGCGGGGGGCGCTGACCTGGCGAAACACTGTCTGGCTGGATGAATAGGGCACGATATTGTCCGCGTTTCCCTGTATGAGGAGCAACGGAACGGAGCTGGTGGATATCGAGCCAGTCATGGGATCTGGTGCGTCGGACACTATGGCCTTGACTCTAGAGTCGACCTTGCCGGTCTGGTACCCGACCATCAGGGCGACGTCAGCGCCATCAGAATGCCCAACAACCGCGATCCGAGTGCTCTCGATGATTGGAGCAAGATTGCCGCTAAGGAGTGTGGTGATCACGAAAGACACATCGGTCGCTTCGTTAGGAAGGTCGTTGCGGTCTAATCCGTAACCACGAGATGGGTCCTCGAGGGGAAAGGATGGAGCAGCCACTACGTAACCGGAGCTAGCCAACTGTGCACAGAACCGGGCATAGGTCATCGGTCCGACGTCATAGCCATGGACAAAGATAACCAGTGGCCACCGGCCAACTGTTTTGGGCCTCCAGACTATTGTCGGCAGGCTACGACCCGCCGCAAGCTGGACGCCAGAGCGAACTAACGGACGGCTCGTGTCCTCCATAGCCACTTGCGTGCTGGTGACCGGGAGGCCTCGTATCGGGCCAGCCGGCACGGTAGTAGCCGGCGGCGGCGGCATCGTGCTCGTAGTGCTGGCGAGCGAACTAGCCACGCTGAGAGTGTCCTGCGGGATGGAGCTTCTCCCAGTGTTCGAAGTAGCTGTTGGGAGCGCATGAGTTGGTCTGTTCGACCCAGGAAGGCTGATCGCAATAACTGCTGCTCCGGATACGATCACCGCGACCATCGCCAATCTGTACCGCGATCGTTTCAGCACGGCGGGAAGGAATTTACATCCCACTTGGTATTGACCCATTCATCGGGAACGTATCCTAATTGCCCGTTCCAAGTCACTTGTTCCCAGATATCATCAGTCCCAAAGGGGCCTGAGATTGGCTGTCCGGTAGTCATGCATACCACAGTGACCAATGGTCCAGAACCGCTCGGACATCCGATACCCCCCGGACCGTTTGAAGTGACATGAATAGTATCAAGTGGTTTGGAGGACGTTGTCGGCTGCGACCAGAGGTGGATAGTCGCTGTGACCTCATATGTGTGAGTAGCGCTAAACGGTTGCGACTGGTCAGTCGGGTCCGGGCCACATTTGCTAGGATCAAGTATCCAGTTCGATCGGAGGTCGGCCGTTTGATTATCGAACACCGTCGTTGTCGTTTGCGGAGGTGGCGTGGTCGTCGACGGGACAGTCGCGACTGAAACTACCGACGGTGCTGAAGCGGGGGAGACCCTAGCCGGCTCCGACGGATTAGCTGTCCCCAAGTGTGCCGTCGGCGTCAACGCGCTTGTAGACTCTTGGTGTCGTGTGACTAGAACTGCCGTAATCGATCCCACTGCAATGGCCCCAACACCGATGGCGACCCAGAGCACCGGTATTCGAGCACCCCCTCTGAGCCCTTGAGCTCTGCCACTCCCTGCGAGCTGGTGATCGCCGGCGGACGACAGATACTCGTCGACCCCGTACCTGTCCGGCGCTATCGAGGTCGGAATTCCCTCGGTTGCCTCGGTGAGGCACGGTGGCGATGCGGGAGGGGGCGCCGTCTTGCGCGGGCGGTCCAGGTTGGGGTTCGGCGGCGGGGCGGATGGCGGGAGGGGCGGGGGATCGAGCGGTACGTAGG
>JAKBBA010000243.1 GCA_021808665.1 Actinomycetes bacterium | reverse complement strand
GATCGACGAGCTGGCCGAGGCGGGGGTGATCTGACGTGACGGTTCAAGATCACCCGCTTCCCCTCGGCGCGCCGATATGTGATGGCCTGACCGTGGTCGAGATCGCCGAGGACCCCGCCGGCGAGCTGACAGGCAAGCTGCTGGCCCAGTACGGAGCCCGGGTCACCAAGGTCGAGCCTCCCGAAGGCTCGCCGACCCGGCAGATCGGACCGTTCGCCGGTGGCGAACAGACTCCGGACACGAGCTTGACGTTCTGGTACTACAACACGTCGAAGCGATCGGCCAAGGCGAGCCTGCCTGGCGACCAGGAAATGCTCGACGGCCATCTGCGCGACGCCGACGTTCTGATTCTGTCTCTCACACCCGCCCGCCAGCAGGAATTGGGAGTCCACCCTGCAGTGCTCGCCGCCCGCCACCCACGTCTCGTCGTGTGCGCTATCACCCCGTTTGGCCAGGACGGCCCCTGGTCGGGCTATGCGAACTCGGACCTTGTGGCCTTAGCGGCCGGCGGCCTGCTCAATAGCTGCGGCTACGACGACCACTCGATCCCCCCGATACGCCCAGCTGAGAACCAAGCCTACCATGTCGCGGCGAGCTTCGCCCACATATCGATATTCCTGGCGCTGATCGAACGACAGCAAACCGGTAGCGGCCAGGTCATCGACGTGTCCGTTCACGACTGCGTAGCAGTCAGCCCGGAGCTCGCCAATCCGTACTGGTTCTACCCCAAGGCGCTGGTCAAACGACAGACTTGCCGTCACGCGCAGCCTTCGCCTACTCAACCCGCCTTGTTCTCGACGCTAGACGGGCGCTACGTCTACTTTGCTCTCATCCTCGGCGATATAAAACCCTGGCAGAACCTCGTCGAGTGGATGGACGGATTCGGGATGGCCGCCGATCTCACCGACGCCGGATACCACGAAGTGTCGTTCCGCCAGGCGAATTTCCCTCACATCCAGCAGATGATCGAAGCGTTCTTCATGGTTCAAGACGCGACCACCATCTACCACGAGGGCCAAGCTCGCGGGCTTCCGATCGCGGTCGTCAACTCACCCGACGACGTTCTCGAAGACGAGCACCTTGCGGCCAGAGAGTTCTTCGAGACTGTCGCCCTTCCCGACGGTCGACCCGCAGTGTTCCCGGGCGCCCCTATCCGATTCTCCGCTCATCCTGCGGTCGCGCAGTCGCACGCCCCGCTCCTGGCCGGCGGCGACGAACCGCCACCGGCTAAATGAACGACCGCCCCGCGCCTGTTTCCCAACCGCGCCACGCCACCACGAACCTGTCTCCCCCCGAAGTTGCTGCGGTCAGAACCGGCGAGGACCTGGACTGGGATCGCCTCGCGCGATACCTGAGGACTCTGCCCGAGCTGCGTGAGGCCCTGGTCGACATAGACGGCCCTTTCAGCGTGGAGCAGTTCCCGAACGGGTCCGCCAACCTGACCTACCTACTGCACCTCGGCGCGACCTCGATGGTTTTGCGCCGACCTCCGTTCGGGCGGATCGCCCCCGGGGCGCACGACATGAAGCGCGAGTACCGGGTGCTGTCACGCCTGTGGCGTTACTATCCGCCGGCGCCGCGTGCGCTTCACCTGTGCAGCGACGTCGACGTCGTGGGAAGCGATTTCGTCATCATGGAGTACCGCCGGGGGGAGGTTTTGTGGGGTCAGCTGACGCCGTCCATGGCAGCGCTTTCGGATGCGTCCCGTCGGGTCGGCCGGGCGACTGTTGACGCCCTGGCCCAGCTTCACATCCTCGATCCAAGCGCATGCGGCCTCGGTGACCTGGGGCGACCGGAAGGCTTCGTGGCGCGTCAGGTCGACGGGTGGTCCAAGCGTTGGGAGCTCGTGGCTTCCGAAAGCGAAGCGACGCTCATGGGCGACCTCGCGGTCGCCCTCGCGGCCGAGATGCCCGAAACGCAACGGGCCTCGATACTCCACAACGACTTCAAGGTCGACAACTGCCAGTTCGAGCCCGGAAACCCCGACCGCGTCAGTGCCGTCTTCGACTGGGACATGGCCACCCTCGGCGATCCGCTGATCGACCTCGGCACGCTCCTCAACTACTGGCCCGACCCATCCGACACCGCCGACGACAAGCCGATAACGCCGCCCGGCCTGGACCAGATGGGGCTTCCGACGAGGAGCGAGGTCGTCGAGCAGTACAGCGCCGTCACGGGGCTCGACCTGTCGAGCGCGCCGTGGTATGAGGCGTTCGCGTGCTTCAAGACTGCGGTCGTCGTCCAACAGCTGTACGCTCGCTGGGAGCGCGGTGAAAGCAAGGACCCTAGAATGGCCGACCGTGGGGCGTGGGTAGCCCCGATGGCCCGCCGGGCCGCTCGAATCCTCGAAAGGAAACCGACCTGATGGTCGACGATGCGTCCCCGCTGGCTTTGGCCGGCAAAGTTGCCCTGGTCACCGGAGGTACCCGAGGACTCGGCCGTTGCATGGTTGAAGCGTTTGCCGACGCCGGCGCCAGTGTCGTAATATCTAGCCGCAAGCTCGACGCATGCGTCGAGGCTTCGGAGGCGGTGCAGAACCGGACGGGACGGCGCTGCCTCCCCTACGCATGCCATGTGGGCCGCTGGGACGAGATACCCGGGCTGATCGAAGCGGCGTACGAGGAGTTCGGACGCCTCGACGTGGTGGTCAACAACGCTGGGATGTCGCCTCTTTACCCGAGCCTCGACGCCGTCACCGAGGAGCTCTTCGACAAGACGGTAGGCGTAAACCTCAAAGGACCTTTCCGTCTGTGCTCGCTCGCCGCTACGCGTATGAAGCAAGCGGGAGGGGGCTCGATCATCAACGTGAGCAGTATCGCAGCGGTGCGACCCACACCGAGAGAACTTCCCTACGCAGCGGCGAAAGCCGGCCTCAACGTGCTCACCACCGGCTTCGCGATGGCGTACGGGCCCGAGGTTCGTGTGAACACGATCATGGCCGGCCCGTTCCTCACCGACATTTCCCAGGCCTGGGACATGCAGGCCTTCGACAAGCACGCCGCTGCGTTCCCACTCCGGCGCGCCGGCGAACCCGCCGAGATCGTCGGCGCCGCGCTCTACCTTGCATCGGCCGCGTCCAGCTACACCACGGGCACCGTGATCACCGTCGACGGCGGAAGCTCAATCGCCCGCATATAGCGGGTAGTACGCAGCACCATGTCCCATCTCCCGAGGAGAAGCCCCCGACAACTATGAGAATCCACATCGACGAGAACCTATGCGCCGGCCACGGTCGCTGCTACACGCTCGCGCCTGAACTCCTCGAAGCCAACGAAGAGGGTTACCCGACTGGCTTGGGCGACGATATCGACGTCGCTCCATCATTGGAGGAAGCAGCGCATCGGGCTATAGCCAACTGCCCCGAAGGCGCCATAGCCGTCGTGGAAGGCCTCTGAGGGTAAAGCAAGCGCCTGCAGGGCGGCGGCTCAGGCTGGATCCCACTGTGCCAGCGTCACTTCGTCGCTGAGCACCTCGAAACGCGCCCGCATGGCCTGACCGCAAACGAGCGCCGGCGCGCCGTCTAAGTAGCCGACCAGGCGTGCGCCTGGGGCATCGTCCAAGTCGACTAGGACAACCGTATACGGGGTCGGAAAGTCTGGGTGGACCTGATGGTGGACGACCGTCCACGAGTGAAGCCGGCCTAGGTTGGAGATCGTCTTCCAGCGGGTGTCCCAGCTGCCGCAGTCGTGGCAGTAGGCACTCGGCATGTGCAAGATAGCGCCGCACGAGCTGCATTCGAGTAACCGGAGCTCTCCCTGGCGCGTCCCTTCCCAGAAGCCTTTCGTGTCGATGTCCTCTGTCTCGGGGAGAAGTCTTCGTGGCGCTTCCATCAGGCTGCCCTGAGGATCAGCGCGCTGCCAGGAGGCAAAGGAGTCGAGGTGACGAGGCACGTCTCGGCGCCGTCTACCTGCGACGTCGAGGTACCCCGGATCTGGCGGACCGCCTCGACGATGTGGCTCATCCCGTGAACGTAGCCATCCGAAAGGTGGCCCCCGCTTGTGTTGATAGGTATCACCCCGCCCAGGTCGATGGCGCCGCTCGCGACGAACGGGCCGCCCTCGCCTTTGGCGCAGAACCCGAAATCCTCCAGCTGCAACAAGACAGTGATCGAAAAGCAGTCGTAGAGCTGAGCGACGTCGATCTCGTCCGGGCTCATCCCTGCCCGTGAGTAGAGTCTATCGGCCGTCGCCTTGGCCGGCAGGGTCGTAATCGTCTCGCGCATCAGGACCGGGAACTGCACCCCCGGCTGGGGATTGCGCGGGCTGCCTTGCGCGACGGCCCGGATCAAGGCCGGACGGTGCGGA
>JAKBBA010000242.1 GCA_021808665.1 Actinomycetes bacterium | reverse complement strand
TCGCCACCGCGGCTTACGAACCTCGGGGCTTCGGCGACCACACGGATCGGTTCGCCCGGGGCTACGAGCCTCGATGCTTTGGTAGCAGGGGCTCCGCCGACCACCACAAGGCCTGCCTCGATCAATGCTGCAGCTTGTGTCCGTGAGTCGGCCAGACTCAGGCCCACCAAGGCGGCGTCTAGGCGGCGGCGCTGCTGGGCCAGTTCAGCCTTCGTTCTTCTTGGAAGGTCGCGGACGGCTGCGGTTCGCAGGGCTCTTGGATGCAGCCGGCTTCACGGCACCTGAGCCTTCGCCACCTGTCGGTCGGCTCGGGCGGGCCGGCCTGGAGGCGGGCGCTTTGGCCGGGCGGGTGCCCGTCGCCTTGGCTGCCCGTGCTGCGGGCTTGGGGACTGATGGGCCGGTCGCAGCGGTAGGGTCGGAGGCGCTTGCGGTACGCGTCGCGCTTGTCGTGGCCGTCGCACCCGTCGTGCTCTTCGCGCGATCGGACGGAGCCGCCTCGGCGAAGCGCTCGTCGATGCGGCGCTCGAGGTCGGCGAGATCCTCCTTGGTGACCAACCCGAGGACACCGAGTTGTCGTGCGACCTCGCTGCGAATGACTTCGATCAGGCGGTCAGTCCCGCGTCTGCCTCCCTGGGCCAGGTCGTCGAGAACCTCCTGGGCACTCTCGCCTGAGCGGGACAGCTCCCGCAGGAACTCCTCGGCCTTAGAGCGCGCTAGTTCGAGCAGATCGAAACCCGCGTCGCGGGCTTTTTTTACCTTTTCATCTCGTGGCATACCACATCGTACCGCCAAAACCGCCTTCGTGCTTGCATTAGTTAGCACCGTCGCCGTCGCCGTCTTGCTCTCGTGCGCTTGTTCAGGCGTTCCTTCCTCCAAGAATCGCGTCCACGGCTCGAGCCGCGTCGTCGCTGACGATCGCAGGCGTGGGCGTGACCGGCAGGTTCTCGCTCTTGGTGACGCCGCTGAGCACGAGGGCGAAGGGTGACCCGAGCCTAGTAGCGAATGCCCCGTCGGTCTTGGGGCTGTCACCTATAACGTAGTCGGGTACGCCGTAGCGTTCGACGACGAGCTTCGCCAAGGCGGCGTTCGGTTTGCCCGCTATGTCGGGGTGTCGCCCGGAGGCGACTTCGATGAAAGCGACGAGCGCCCCGGCTCCTGGCTCTAGGCCGCCGGGGGTCGGGAACGTGGCGTCTGTGTTTGTGGCGATGAACCGGGCACCCCCTCGGATGGCTTTCGCTGCGAGCGAAAGCTGGGCGAAGTCGAACTCGGCTGTCCTGCCGACCATCACCACTCCGGGGTCAGCGTCGAGCGGCACCATCTCAGCCTCGGTACCGGAGACGGCCTCGACAAGCCCGGGGCCTCCCAGCACTGCGACACGGTCATCGCCGCTGAGTAGCGTCGCCGCCGCCTGCGCGGAGGTGGCCAGCTCGCCGGGGTGCGCCTCGACTCCCGCACGTGCTAGCCGCTCCACATAGTCGGCGAGGGTCGGCGTCGAGTTGTTGGTCACGAAGACCACCTCCGAACCGGCCTTGCGGAGCTTCTCGATAGCTTGCGGCGAACCTTTTATCGGGTTACCGGCTAACCAGACGACGCCGTCGAGGTCGAACACACAGAGCACCTGCTACACCCTAGGCGCGAGACGTTTCCTATTCGACATCGAGCCCATCGACATGCAACCGGCTCAGGAATGGCGCTACGACCCGTGGCGGCTCGACACAACGCGCAACGCCGGCCTACGGTAACTGCGATACGCCGGGTCGCTTTGCTGGTGCGGGTTCGCTGCGCAGAGTCAATTCGCTCGTCGTGGCACTTGGGAATACACCGGACCATGAGGGACGAGATCGAACCTCGGAACACAGTTGCTCAATATCGCACCCTTCGCCACGATCTTGACATTGCACGTCGATCCGTACATCTCGTGAAGCTGAGAGCTGCTCGGTGTAACTAGATGGAGAGCGTTGGCAGCCACACCGGGTCGGGTGGCAGAGGAGGTACCCGCAGCTAAGCCGATTCCGGTTCCAATGCCGATGACTCCTACAACTGCCATCGCTACTTTGTGCAGATACATAGACTAGACCTCCTACTCACCGACGTTTACGCCCCGATCACTGGCCCACTCGTGGCCGATGATCGGCCTATCTACCACGGAAAGTGGTGAAGTCAACAGTTCCTCCCAAGCTAGAGCAGGTAGAAGGTAGTGCAGACCGCTCCAAATTGGACGTAATCTTAGTAAAATAGGCGAGGTAAGTCACGGAACCGTCGGAGATGTCGGATCGAAGTGTCCGCAGCTCGGTTGCCGTTTTGGCAGGAGGAAAGTAGAAGCCGGTGCCAGGTACCCTGTACCACCGGAGCGCGGCCGGTGACCCAGTAGAGGAGTTTTGGGTTATTTGAGGCGACGCCCCGAGTGCCGACGACCTCGTCGACCACCCGTCCCAGTGGTGAAGCTCTCTTAAGTCGTAGCCGTGGCGCCCAACAACCCTCAGCTCAGCGTTAGCGTTTCCGATTGACCTGGGTTTGCCTTCGGGCAGGCGGTCGTTGGGTGAGGCGGATCGAAACGACTACTGGCGAGTTCGACGTGTTGGATGGTGAACCAGCTGCGACGCTCCTGGTCCCCTGCCAGGCGTCGAGCCTAAAATCACCCTCAACAAACACCGTCTCGCGAAGACCAATCCCTGGCTTCTGGTATGGGAGACTGTCGACCCATGCCCAGCTTCAGTCCTTTTCCAGGCTTACGTTTCTCGCTGTCCCATGTTCGCTCCCTAGACGACGTCGTGTGCCCTCCATACGACGTAATCTCAGACGCCGAGCGGCTAGCACTGGAAGCACGCAGCCCCTACAACGTGGTGAGGCTCGAGCTACCCCACGGCGGCGACGACCGCTACGAGGCAGCAAGAACCCTCCTCGACGCGTGGCGCGACGGCGGCGTCCTGCATCGCGACGTCGAGCCGGCCTTCTACGGATACCGGATGAGCTTTCGTGATCCGACCGGCGCCAACCGCCAGACCTTGGGCGTGATCGGCGCCCTACACCTAGAGGCACCCGGCCGGGGGATCCTCCCCCATGAGGAGACAACCCCGAAGGCCAAGACCGACCGCCTCGAGCTGCTTCGGGCGACCCGCTGCAACCTGTCGCCCATATGGTGCCTGTCGCCGACGCCCGGCCTGAGTGAACTGCTCGAACCTCCGAACCACCCGCTCGAACGGGCGACCGACTCGGAGGGCGTCACCCACGAGGTATGGCCGATCACCTCTCCCGGTGCGGTCGCCAAGATCAGCGAGGCGGTTGCGGCGAACCCCGTCCTTGTTGCCGACGGCCACCACCGATACGAGACCGCCCTCACTTTCCAGAGCGAGCTTGACGGCGACACTGCTGCGGCCGACGGGCCAGGCGCCGTTATGGCGCTTGTGGTGGAGCTCGCCGACGAACAGTTGACCGTTCAGGGCATCCACCGCCTTCTTGTCGGTCTGCCACCTGGATTCGACCTGCCCAGCGCCTTGGAGCCGTGGTTCGAAATAGCGCCTGGCGGTCCGGTCGACCGGTCGCTTCTCTCACGCATGGAGGAGGCCGGCGCGCTCGCCGTCCTCACCCCGGAGACCGCTTGGCTCGCGTGGCCGAAAGCGACCGTGACCGAGGCCGCCAAGCACGACCTCGACAGCAGCCGGCTTGACGTGGCCCTCGCAGCACTCCCCGAGCATGACGTCGTCTACCAGCACGGCTGGGACAACGCAGCAGCCGCAGTCGCCTCCGGTGCCGCGTCGGCTGCAGTCCTTCTGCGCCCCGCGACCGTCGCTCAGATCGCTGCCATAAGCAAAGGGGCGACCCGGATGCCACCGAAGACGACCTTTTTCTGGCCGAAGCCGCGGACGGGCACGGTGATTCGCGAGCTAGGGGGCTAGTTGCGAGTGCGGTCGGCCCGTCATTGTCGCGTCATTGTCGCGTCATTGTCGGAAAACCGTCATTTTTGGTCAGGATCTGATTCGGCGAAAAAACGTTTGTACCAAAAACGCCGGAAAAACGTCACTTTTGGTCAGGATCTTGTCTTGCAAAAGATCTTGTACCAGCCCCCGCTCAGAAAACGCGCTTTTTGGTACAAAACTTTTTCAACTTGAAGATCCTGACCATTTCTGACGGTTTCGCGGACATGAAGCGCCCGCTAGTAACGGCTACCCCCCGCCCGACCCCTTAGCCGACACTCCAGGTCGGCCCGGAAGTCAACAGCTTCGCAAGGTCCCCGGGCCCTTTCGCCTCCATAGCAGCCGCCACTTGGTCATTGACCAGCGTCGAGTACTCCGCTCTCTCCACCGCACGGAAGACACCTATAGGAGTAGG
>JAKBBA010000241.1 GCA_021808665.1 Actinomycetes bacterium | reverse complement strand
GGCACACGCTGGTGGGACCACCTGTCCACTACGCCGACTGCGGGACGAACATTCTGCACCCGCCCGAGCAGCAACCGGTGTTCCGACGGGGGAAGCCAGAACGCCGATTCGCGCGCCCCCCTGCGTGCTTCCCGGGACGGAGCTATGTGTGCCCGCGAACCGGCAGGGAGGATGGGGTAGCGCCTTGGCAGGGAGGATGGGGTAGCGCCTTGGCCTTGCATCCCGGTTGGTGAGGTTGGGGCGTCGTAGGGTCGGGAGTCCTGGGTCCCGGTGTGACCTTCGAACCGGCTGACGCCGTCTCGGGTTGTCTCACGAACGATCTGTCGGCCGGGGCCCAGGAGTCTTCCCGGCACCCACCGGTGTCGCCGGTCTGATCTGCCCGACCTGGACAAGAGGTCTGGATTCACAGGTCCGCCGGCCAGCGGGTGCGTGCCACCCCTCAACCATGAAAGAGGTGGCTGTGGCCATCGTAAGCAAACCCGTCGTCACTGGCGGCGTTGACACCCACGCAGACACGCATGTCGCCGCCGCTTTGGACCGGGTCGGCGGTCTGTTGGGGGTGGAGTCGTTCCCAGTGAACCCCGCGGGATACACCGCCCTGCTGCGCTGGCTGCGCCGGCACGGAACCGTGACGCTCGTCGGGGTGGAGGGGACCGGCAGCTACGGGGCCGGCCTGACCCGCCATCTCGCCGCGGCGGGAGTGACGGTGGTGGAGATCAACCGCGCCGACCGTCAGGACCGGCGCCTGTCCGGCAAGTCCGACACCCTTGACGCCATCAGCGCGGCGCGGACCGCCTTGTCAGGCAAGGGCCGCAAACCCAGGGGCCGCGACGGCAGCGTGGAAGCGATCCGCGTGCTGGTCGTCGCGAAACGGTCTGCTCGCTCGGAGCGGATCGCCAGCATCAACCAGGCCAGATCCCTTGTGTTCACTGGGCCCGAGGACATCCGAGCCCGCTATGCACGGCACAGCACGAAGGTGCTGCTGGCCGAGCTGGCCGGGCTGCGACCAAGAGCGGGCGATGTCGTCGGCTACACCACCCGCATCGCGTTACGAGAGCTGGCCCGGCGTGTGGAGTTCCTCGACGACCAGGCCGACCGTCTCGACGAGCTCCTCGTCCCCATGGTCACCTTGCGCGCCGCTGGCTTGTTGAAGCTCTACGGGGTCGGTGTCGACGGGGCCGCTGCCCTGCTCATCGCAGCTGGTGACCATCCCGAACGGCTCCGCTCCGAAGCAGCATGGGCACACCTCTGCGGCGCCGCGCCCGTCCCGTCATCGTCAGGCAAGTCCAGCGGCCGTCTCGTGCTCAACACTGCCGGGGACCGCCAAGCCAACCATGCCTTGTGGCGGATCGTGCTCACCCGCATGTCCGCCCATCCCGACACCCGCGTCTACGTCGAACGCCGAACCAAAGAAGGGAAATCTAAGCAGGAGATCATGCGCTGCTTGAAGCGTTACGTCGCCCGCGAGACCTTTCCCCACCTGCGCTCCGCTATCGCCTGACCACCGTCCTCGAGGGCGGCCTGACCTTGAACCGGCTGCCGCGATCCTGCTGGCTTGCGAACGACTTGTCGGCCGCCCTCGACCACCCCTCGACCCGCTGGGCGTGACCCAATAAGAGCCTGCCCTCCACCGAGTGGCTACTCCCTGTCCTGTCCGCAACAACCAGCAAACAGCACCTTGACAATCCATAGGAGCATCGTTGGAGGACACCCCGGCCCGAACATTATGGGCGTACGATATGGGGCAGCCGCTGGCCAGGGCGGGCGGAGAGGGCGAGCGCCGACCCGTCGTTCGGATCGCCCTGGAACCCGTCGATAGTGATGTTCTGCATGCGCGTTCGGGGCGCCCCTGATCGGCACATGGATGGCATGGGGCCCGGTGGTTGGGGGCGCCCCTAACCGTGTTATCCGGCTACCCGACGGCCGTATCCAGGGTCACCCGGATAACCATCCCGGATCGGCACATTGAGGGCGAGCTATGGCTGAAGGCGAACGGGATATTGGGCGAGCCGAGCAGGCTCCCTGGCTACAATGAGCCAGGTTCACGGTTTCTCCGCACTACGTCGTAAAGCTCAGCAGCGAACAACATCGAGCCGGCCTACGTACCGTCCTATGCCAGCTGGCTAAGCCCGATCGAGGCCCAGGTCCGAGCGTTGCGCTACTTCGCTCTCGACGCACCGACCACGCCAACACGAGGAGCAGGACCGGATGATCCGCCACTACATCGCTTGGCGCAACCGCCATGCCCAAGACCCAAACTACGACACGTCACCAAGCGCACAAACGTTGCTTGCCGCGACGCTAGGCGATAACGCTTTGAACCTTTTCCAATACGTGCTCGAATTGTGCCTTCGCATCGCCCTCGAGGGGCTTTGCCCTCATCTTAGAGAGGATGGCGGCGACATCAGCTGTCTTTCCGGCGGCTTTAGCACGCGTAGCTTGTCCGACTGCGTCCGACTCAGCACTGCGAGCGCCGGCCGCAAAGCGTTCAGCGGAGGAACTCGCCCCAGCATCCAACTTCAACGCCATGTAAAGAGCCATGAGTTCTTGGTCCAACTGTTTGACGTCCTTGTTACCGAACAGTCCCATCGTTTGCGTCCCCCTCCGTTCAGTTTCATTGTAGCCAGCTCAGCCAAGGGGGCTGAGGCACGGTTCATATGTACACTTCTTCGCATGCAGGTTGCAAGCGGCGCGCACCGGCCGGGCCCCCGGGCCGGCGAGCAGCTCTCCCGTCCCCTCCCCATTACCTGACGTTGACGGCGCCACAGCGGCGTGTCGCAGCCAGGTCATGAACAACCCGATGGGCTCCACACCGGCCTGCCAATGCAAGCCGCGTAGATCGCACCAGCGAAAGAACAGGGCGATGGCCCCCCGCGTAGGACCTCGCCGTCAGCTCCGCGGCCTCCCGGCCGAGACGCAGGTGCCGCAAGTAGGCGTCCGCGTCACCGAGGCCGTCATCGACGCCGCCATCGAGAGCCTCGGCACCGTCCGCGGCCTGCCCTGGCTGGGAGACGCTTCAGCCCACCTGCACTTGCTCGCCAGCCTCCTGGCCGAGGCCGAGCGCCGTCTACCCCAGGCAGTGGCCGACGCCCGGGACCAAGAATGCTCTTGGGCAGAGATCGGCGACCTCCTCGGCGTCACCCGAGCCAGCGCATGGCAACGCTATGCCGGTCGCACCCCGCAGAGCCGAACTCCACCCGAACCTGACTGACCCCGCCGGAACACCCAGCCCCATCCAAAACATCAGCAACCATCTGCCAGCAGCTCGACCCCAATGCGGTCTGAACGAAACCGGGATCTGTTGCAAAGAGTCAGAAACGCCTCAATCGAAGCCGCTCTGGCCCGTCACCGCCTGGCCGACATCGCCGCCCGCACCGGCATCCACCTCACCACCACCGTCGGGTCCGTCACCGTCCGCTGCCCGCTACCAGCCCACGGCCACCCCGACCGCACCCCCTCCATGCGCCTCTACCTCGACAACGACCGGTTCTACTGCTTCGGTTGCGCGCCAAAGGCGACGTCATCCAATGGGCACGAGAAACCGAAGGCGTCGGGGTCCACGACGCCATCCAGGCCCTCGACTCCCGCCAGCCGCTCACCAACGCCTGGGCCGGCCACACCCCCACCGACTCCCGGGCGGCGAGTCGAAGCCTTACCGTCGACCACCCCGACCCCGACCGCACCCCTACCAGCCGAGTCCTCGAAGCGCTCCAAGTCGCATGGGAGCACTACACCACCCCGGATCTGCACGCGGCGGCAGTCGCCTACCTCGCCCGCAGGAGCATCGACGTGGAAGTGCTCGAAGCTCACACGCTCCGAACCGAGACTGGCCACACCCCATCACAAGCCGAAGGGCTCGTCACAGCCCTGCAGGCCGAAGGCTTCAACAACAACGAACTAGTCGACGCCGGACTCGCCCACCGCAACACCAACCACGGCACGATCAGCGACTTCTACCGCCAACGAATCCTCATCCCCATCCGAGACGACCAACAACACGTCATAGGGATCATCGGCCGGAACATCAGCGACCAACAACGCTGGGCCAAATACAAAAACCCGCCCCGCACCGCCGTTTACGACAAATCCATCAACCTCTACCAGCCCCTCCCCGCATCCACCCACCCCCGGGGACAGGTCATCGTCGTCGAAGGCACCCTCGACGCTATGGCCATCGCCGTCGCCGCCATCCGCGCCGGGCAAGCATCTCGATTTTGTCCGGTCACCCAATCCGGCCGAGAGCTGTCTATGCTCCAGTTCGATCAGGTGATTGGGGGCTCTTCCCAGATGAGGGTGTGGGTGGCGTCGGCCGGGGATCCGCGCGTGGAGGTCGAGGTCTTCCGATGATGGGAGTTCTCACGCAGCC
>JAKBBA010000053.1 GCA_021808665.1 Actinomycetes bacterium | reverse complement strand
CCAGTCGCTACCGAACTGGAGCAGGCGACGGTGACCTCCTCGCTGTCGGGCCGCGAGTGGGAACTTCCCGGCATGTGGAACCGCATGTTCGAAAGCCGCGTCCTGAGCGGCTACACGACGTCGGAGCTGGCGCGGATATCCTCCCTGCCCGGCGGGGAGTCGATCGAATGGTGCTACGGATGCGGCAAGTGCGTGCCCGTCTGCCCGGTGGACCTGGTCGGCGAGTACGGGCCGCGCAAGTTGCACCGCAAAGCCCAGACCGGCGTCAACTTGCTCGGCGACGCGGACCTTTGGATGTGCACCACCTGCGGAAACTGCCTACGTGTGTGCCCAAAAGAGGTGGACATGATCCAGATCATGCCCGCCGCTCGCGAAGCCGCCGTCACCGACGGGATCATGCCTCCCGAACTTCAAGATGTGTTCGAGAAGACCTTCCGCCAGGGTAACTGCCTGGGGGAGAACCCGAGGCGCCGCCACGCTTGGACGAAAGGCGCGGGAGTGCCGGTCCGGGTTCTCGCGTCGGATCCCCGACCCGTCGACGTGCTCTTCTACGTCGAGGACTACTGGTCCTACCATCCGAGAGGCCAGCAGGCGGCTCAGGCGTTCGCGCGCATAGCAGACGCCCTCGGAGTGGACTGGGCGATCCTGGGGGCCGAGGAGAAGACCCTCGGTGACAGCCAGCGCACGGCCGGCGAGAAAGGGCTGTTCGAAGCGTTGATGGAAGACGTCGTAGCCACCCTGGGCAAGTACAGCTTCAACAGGATCGTAACACCGGACCCCCACGGCTTCAACGCGCTACGCAAGGTGTACCCGACCTACGGGCACAACTTCGACGTGCTGCACTACACGCAGCTCCTTGCCCCTCTGATATATCAGGCGGAGTGGGCCGGGTCCGTCGAGGCGAAAGTGACCTTCCACGACCCGTGCTACCTCGGTCGCCACAACGGCGAGTACGACGCCCCGAGACGCCTGCTCGCCGCCATCCCCGGCGTCGAGCTCGTAGAAATGAGCCGCTGCAGGGAGAACGGCTACTGCTGCGGGGGTGGCGGCGGGGGCATGTGGCTCGACGGTTTCAACTCGGACCGGGTCACCGAGCGCCTGTCGGAGCGCCGGGTCAAAGAAGCGGCCGAGACCGGTGCTGACATCCTCGCCGTTTGCTGCCCTTACGAGGTGTCACGCTTCGAGGACGCCGCCAAGTCCACCGGCAACGAGCACCTGAAGGTCCTCGACATCGTCGAGTTGGTAGACGCCGCCATGTTCCCCCGGTAGGCCCGGGGCCAGAAAGTATTCGGGCACGCAACGTCAGGAAGGTTTGTGATAGCCATGAGAATTGTCGTACCGGTCAAGCAGGTACCGGACCTCGTAGAAGAACTGGAGCTCAACTCGGAAGGCTCCGACATAGACCGCGAGTTCGTCAAGTTCGTCGCCAACGAATGGGACGAGCAGGCCTTAGAAGAGGCTCTGCTGATCAAAGAAGCCGTCGGAGCCCAGGTGAGCGTCGTCGCTTTCGACGAGCCCGACGTGGACCAGACGCTCTACACGGCGCTGGCTCGGGGGGCCGACGAAGCGGTCAAACTGACCGGCGCTGGCGACGGCTGGCTGAGCACCGCTGAGCGCTCTCGGCTCCTGGCGCAGTGGCTGTCAGGACAGTCCTACGACATGGTGATAACAGGTGTGCAGGCCTCCGACGATCTCGACGGCCAACTGGCCGGGACGCTCGGCGGCCTTCTCGGCGTGCCGCACGCGTCGGTCGTCGTGGGAGTGGAGCCCGGCTCGGGGTCTGTGACCGTCACCCAGGAGCTGGCCGGGGGTACCGTGGTGAGAACCGAGATCGCCACCCCTTGCGTTCTCGGCATGCAAACCGCCCGGCAGGCTCCCCGCTACGCGCCGATCAGCCGCATACGCCAGGCGATGTCCGCCGGCGGCCTGGAAAGCGTAGAAGCGCCCGGCGAGGCCACCGGCCCGGCCGACGGCATCGAGCTTTTGCGGCTGTACCCTCCGGAGAAAGCGGGACGAGCGGAGATGATCTCGGGTGACGCTCCGGCCGTTGCCGAGCGGATCGTGGAGATCCTCGCCTCCAAAGGGCTGGTCAAGCTGTGACACCGCCCGGCGAGTCCCGCAGTCAGCGAACGTCGACCGTTACCGGTCCGGGAAGGAGGATCCCCAATGGGAAATGACGTTGTGGTGGTAGTCGAGCACGACGGTGGTGTCGTCTCGGACACCACGTTCGAACTTTTGGGAAAAGGCCGGGAGCTCGCCGACGCGTGGGGCGGCCGGCTCGTGGCCGCCCTGTTCGGCGAACCGGAACTGGCCGGCGAGTTAGGAGCAGCCGACGTGGTCCGCTTCGCAGCGGGCGCCGAGCTCGGCGGCTACTGCCCCGAAGCGTGGGAGGCTCTTTTGCTTAACGTCGTCGAGAGCGTCGACGCCCGGCTGGTTCTGATCGGCACGTCCACGGTGGGCATGGACTTGGGCTCTTCGCTCGCTGCGCGCTGGCACGCTGCGCCGCTGTCGTACGTGGTCGCCTTGAGAGCCGACGGGGACCAGCTTCTCGCCACCTCGCAGATCTACGCGGGGAAGCTTCTCGCCGATCTACGCGTGACAGCACCACGGGTCGTGGTCACCCACATCGGCGGGCTGCTCCCATCCGACGCTGGTAGGAGAGCCGGCTCCCCGGCGCGCGAGGAGATAGACCCTGGCGTGCTCGGCTCGCTGAAAAGCGCTTTCAAGGAGCGCCGCGTTCCCGACGGCGGAGGGGTCGACATAACCGCCGCCCCGATGCTGGTGTCGGTGGGTAGGGGTATCGCAGGCCAAGACAACCTCGAGCTCGCCCAGGAGGTAGCCGACGCCCTCGGTGTTCCCCTGTCGGCTTCCAGACCCGTGATAGACCAGGGTTGGCTGCCGAAACCCCACCAGGTCGGCAAGTCGGGCAAGAAGGTCAAGCCGAAGGCTTACCTGGCTTTCGGTATCTCCGGGGCGCCCGAGCACCTGGAGGGCATGCGGAACTCCGAGCTGATCATCGCCTGCAACACCGACCCGAGCGCACCGATCTTCGACGTGGCTCACTACGGGACAACCGTAGACCTGTTCGACCTCCTACCCGAGCTCGCCGAGCGTCTAGGCGACTGACACGACCCAGTGCTAGCACTAGTCGTCACCCGTCACATCCTCGGCGGCATGGGGTCGGCCCAGATAGCCGTCTTCTACTCGCTCGCCGTGATCGCCATAGCCGTCTTCTTCTACGGCATGGCACGCCGGGTCGTTAAATACCGCCAGGGCCGGGCCCTCGACCGACCGTGGCTTCGCGGTCCGGGTTCCGGGGTGAAAGGCGTCACGGCAAGGCCGAGCTTCGCGTCCGCTGCGGGCGCGGTCCTCACCAACCGGACGGTGCGGCGGCGCAAGCCTCTGGTCGGTTGGGCGCACCTGGCGCTGTTTTGGGGTTTCCTCGGACTGCTCGCCGCGACGACGATCGTCGGTGTCGACTACGACATCTATGGCCACATCATCACCGGCGCTTTGCAAGGCCACGAGAAGACCTTCCTAACCGGATGGTTCTACGAGGGTTTCAACCTCGTTTTCAACGCGGCCGGTGTCGCTGCGATCGGAGGCCTCGCTGTGCTTTTGGTGAGAAGGCACCAGCGAAGCGAGCCTCAGTTGGACTACACGCGCGTCGACGTGAAGGACGGCGGCTACTCGAGAGCGAAGCTCGTCGCCGGGGATATGCTCTTCGTCGACCTTCTGATGGCCATCCTCGTAACCGGCTTCTTGGTCCAAGGGCTGCGGATCCTCTCGGAGGGCTTCCCCAGCTTCGAGGGTTGGACGTGGATGGGATGGTTCGTCGCCAAGGCCCTCTCCGTCGCAGGAATCAGCCCTGACGTCGCGTTCTACCTTCACGGGGTGCTGTGGTGGGCGCACTCTTTGATGGCGCTGGGTTTCGTCGCCTACCTGCCCTACTCCAAAGCCGTTCACATGATCACCTCCGCGGCCGACCTGGTGGCAACCGACCCCGGTCCGACGCGCAGGCTTCCCGCCCTTGCGGACGGCAAGCCGGGCTACACGAGCGCCGCCGACTTCACCTGGAAGGAACTTCTAGACTTCGACGCTTGCACCAAATGCGGGCGGTGCCACGAGGTGTGCCCGGCGAGGACGTCGGGCGGTCCGCTTTCGCCGAGGGATCTGATCCTCGACCTGCGCCAGTGGCTCAACTCTTCGCGTCACATCCCGACGCTGCTGGAAACCGAGCTGCGCTCCGAGACCACCGGGCCGGCCGCACCGCCCGACGCGGAACCAGCCGGGGACGTGATCCGCCAGGAGACCCTTTGGGCTTGCACCACTTGCATGGCGTGCGTCGAGGCGTGCCCGGTGGGCATCGAGCACGTTCCTACAATCGTGTCCCTGCGACGCCGCCTCGTCGACCAGGGCAAGTTGGAGCCAACCCTTCAAGCGGCGCTGCAAAACGTTGCGTCCCAAGGCAACTCGTTCGGCAAGTCGGCCCGCATGAGGGCGCGCTGGACCAAAGCGCTCGACTTCACGATCAAAGACGCCCGCAAGGAGCCTGTCGAGCTTTTGTGGTTCGTCGGGGACCACGCCTCTTTCGACGAGCGCATGCAAGGCCTCTCCCAGTCCTTGGCGCGGCTTCTTCACGACGCCGACGTCGACTTCGGCCTGCTCTACGAAGCGGAACGCAACGCCGGAAACGACGTGCGCCGTGTAGGAGAAGAAGGCCTGTTCGAAATGCTCGTCGAGTCGAACATGCAAGCCATGGGCAACGCCAGCTTCAAAGAGATCTTCACCACCGACCCGCACTCTTTCAACACTCTGCGCAACGAGTACAGCTCCTTCGGGTTGGAAGTCCGGGTGCGCCACTACAGCCAGCTGCTCGCCGACCTTCTAGACGCCGGCCGTATCCCCGTAGCACCGTTGGGCACCAAGGTCACCTACCACGACCCGTGCTATCTCGGCCGCTACAACCGTATAACCGAGGCGCCCCGAAGGGTGATCCGAGCGCTCGGCTGCGAACTGGTGGAGATGCCACGCAACAGGGACAACACGTTCTGCTGCGGGGCCGGCGGGGGACGCATCTGGATGGACGACTCCCACCTAGAGGAGCGTCCCAGCGAGATGCGGATCAAAGAAGCGGGACTCTTGGCCGTCGACCGTTTCGTCGTCGCCTGCCCGAAGGACTTCGCCATGTACAGCGACGCCGCGAAAACCACCGGTCTCGACACGTCCATGCGAGTCGTGGACCTCGTACAGCTCGTCGAGGAGGCGCACGTTCTCGCCGTGCGCGACACGGCCCGCGAGACCGCCGGGATGGCATCCGGGGCCAACTCAGGCGAGACGGAGACCTCATGAGCATTCGGGTGCAATGCCCTTGGTGCGATTTCGCTGGGAGCTCCCGGTCACTGCAGCAACATTTCGACGAGGAGCACCCCGACATGGTCGCCTTCCCGACGCGCGGCAGCCGCAGCTTCTACGCAGTGACCTGCCCGTCGTGCGATTCTGGTTACGAGCAGGAGATCAAACCCCGCTACAACTCTCCTGACTTTCTTGAGGAGTACCGCAACGAAATACGGCTCGTAGCGTTCGACATGCTCGTCAATCACATCGTCGCCGAGCACACCGACCTCGGCGCCGCCACGTCCAACACAGCGGAGGAGCTATGACAACCGACAGCGGCTGCAACCTGCCAGAAGACCTGTTCTACCTGATCGACAAGCACGTTTGGGCCCGGCCGGCCGGTGACGTCGTAGAAGTAGGGCTCACCGACGTCGCCCAGGCGATGGCGAAGAAGATAATCTCCGTGGCTCTGCGCGACGCGGGCAAGCCAGTGAAGAAGGGGCGCAGCCTCGCCACCGTCGAAAGCGGCAAATGGGTCGGCCCGGTGCCCAGCCCCGTCAGCGGCGAGGTGGTCGAGGTGAACACAGCGTTGGCGTCGGCGCCGTCGACGATCAACTCCGACCCCTACGGTGCCGGCTGGGTGGCCCGGGTCCGCTGCGCCGACTGGGACGCCGACTCCGCCGACCTGGCTACCGGTGCGCGAGGTGTCGCCTCCTACGAGGCTTTCCTCGCCGAGCAGGGCATAACCTGCGCCGAGACCGCCTGAGCGGGCGATGACCCCCGGCGTGACCTCCAACGTCTGGGCGGGCTGCGACGTGCCGGGTGGTCTCGTCTACGACCTCGACGCCGACGTGTGGGTCCGCGTCGACGCTGACGGCTCGGCCACGGTGGGAATGACCGACGTAGCCCAGACACGATGCGGGCGCCTGGTGCAGGTGTCGTGGAAGCACGCAGGCGCGAAACTACGCAGGGGTCGGCCCCTGTGCGTCATCGAAAGTGCCAAGTGGGTAGGGCCGATCAAGTCGCCTCTCACCGGAACCGTCCTGGAAACGAACGACGCGACCTTCGACGCTGACGTCGCCGCAGCAAACCGCGACCCTTACGGCGCCGGCTGGTTCGCCCGCATAGCGCCGAGTGACCCGGCCGAGTTAGAGCTGCTGGCTGACGCGTCGGCGGCCTTCGAACACTACCGTGAGGTCATCGAACGCGACGGGATCCGCTGCTACCGTTGCGCAGAGTGAGCTTTCACACCCACAGCAGCCACACCCGGCCGGCGTCGGACACGACGTCGAACACTTCCACGCCGCAGTCGGCGGGTCCCCGCGCCCGCCCGCCGGTCGCAGCTTCGAACTGGCTGCCGTGCGCCGGGCAGGTTACCACCCCCGACTCGTAACCCCCCTCGGAGAGCCGAGCCCCGGCGTGAGGGCATCGGTCAGCGACGGCGACGAGCTTGGAGTCCAAGTTGAACACTGCTACCGGGCCGATCGGAGTGTCGTCGCACGCTGCGATCAGGCCGAGCCGGCCGGCTATCTCCGCTGCGTCGAAAAGCGCCCACCGCTTCTTACCAAGCCCTGCCGTCCCAGCCGAGGCGACCATCGCGGCGAGCGTCTTCGCCAAAGCCCCGCTATTGACTACGACGTCCGCACCGGCACGCTCCGCCTCCTCCCAGACGTTGCGGTCCGGGGAAAAGGTGTGCGCCGCTACGATAACGTCAGGTCTCGCCGCCTTGAGCTCCGACACGAAGTCGCAAGCCCCGCCGGCTTCGAGCGCGACGACCGCCACGGCCGCCTCCTCCGCCACGCAGCTCACGTCCAAACGCTCCCCCAAGACGACTTCGACTTGAAGGCGCCGTCCCAGCGTCGGCGCTAACCGGTCGCCTTTTTGCAGCCACACCCGCGGGCGCCCGGCGGGCTGCACCCGGTCAGATGAAAAGCGAGATGTCAGCGTCGGCGGCCATGTTGATGTAGCTGGCCGCTCCCATCGGGGGTTCTATCCCGTCGATGAAGTCGTCCTTGGTAAGCCCGTAAAGGTCCATCGTCATCTGGCACGGGTAGAGCCTCACGCCGAGATCCTGGGCCATGGACAAAAGATCGGTCGGGCTGGCCACCTTGTAGTCGTCTGCAAGCTTTTTGATCATCTTGGTTCCCACCCCGCCGAAGTGGATCTTGCCGAGCCGGAGATGGTCGGTTCCGCCCCGGTCGACGAGAGACTCGGCTTTTTGCATCCAGTTCGTGCCGGTCACGAGCTTGTCGTTGCGCTGCAGGACACGCAAACCCCAGAACGTGAAGAACACGCTGACGTCGAGACCTGACGCCGCGGCGGTCGTGGAGAGGATCAACGTCGGCCAAACCCGGTCCAGGTCGGAGCTCCAACAGACCACGGCCATGGTTTTCTGACGCTCGGACTCCCGTGCGGGAACAGCTGGTTCTTCGAGCACCGCTACAACCCCCTAGCTGTATATGCGCGTATGCTCATATTCGCGGACAGAGCTGCGATTGTCAAGCCCTTTGTGCAAGCTTGTCTACTTGGAGCTGTCCACCCCGGGCGTGGGATACAGGTGGCGTCCCGTCACTCCTGCCAGTCGGAGTTGCATAACAAGCGGCTTGGACCCTGGAGCCCACGTGTCGAGATCGAGCGAAGCGAGCTGTGGGTGGTCGTGAGCCTCGTCGCTGATCTCTTCGAGAGCACCTTTGGCTGACACGCTCCAACCTCTCCGTTCCGCTTCGTCGATGTCGTCGACTTCGAGGGTCGCATGGCAAGGGGCCGCCTCGCGCAGGAGGCTGTGCGACCCGGTGCGCAGGATGACCCGCCCTTGCTGCAGCGTGTAGTTCACTGGCAGCACGTGAATCTCGTCGTCGACGATGACCGCTATGCGCCCGAGATGCTTTTGGCCTAGAAGCGCCCAGCAGGTTTCGGGAATCAAGCTTTCCAGAGCAGCGTCTGATTCGGAAGTCTCCATCCTGCCATTTTCAGCTTCGGCTGGCTCTCCTGCTAGGGCCGATCGTCATATCTTCGAGAGGCGATCAGGGCCCTTCTACCCTGCCGGGCTCACCTGGGACCACGAGGTCCCGTCGGCCGTCCGCCACATGCGCCCACCGCCGATAAGCGCCCAGGTTTGCATCGAGTTGACCGCCGCCGGCGAGCTTAGGACCCCCGGAGTGTTTCGCCCGCTGCGCGGCTTACCCGCAGGCGAGTCAGATCGCTACAACTCCAAGCGCTGGGTCGAGAGGTACGACATCGGTCGTCGGGTGGAGGAGGCGGCGGATATCCCGGCTGATGTGCATCGAGCAGAAGCGAGGCCCGCACATCGAGCAGAACTGAGCGTTCTTCGCTGCTGGGGCGGGGAGAGTCTCGTCGTGATATGACCTGGCGGTGTCAGGGTCAACTGAAAGGTTGAACTGGTCTTCCCAGCGGAACTCGAAGCGTGCGTCGGAGAGTGCGTCGTCTCTGGCCTGCGCCCCCGGATGACCCTTGGCTATGTCCGCTGCGTGCGCGGCGATCTTGTAGGCGATCACCCCTGCTTTCACGTCGTCGCGGTTGGGAAGACCGAGATGCTCCTTCGGCGTCACGTAACATAGCATCGCCGTGCCTTGCCAAGCTATCATGGCAGCGCCGATAGCAGATGTTATGTGATCGTAGCCGGGTGCAATGTCAGTTGTGAGCGGACCGAGGGTGTAGAAGGGAGCATCGTCGCAAAGCTGTGACTGCAGCGCCATGTTCTCGGCGATCTTGTCCATCGGGACGTGTCCTGGCCCTTCGATCATGACCTGCACGTCGCGTTCACGAGCCAACCGACCCAACTCGCCCAGTGTCGTCAACTCGGCGATCTGCGCTTGGTCGTTTGCGTCGGCGACACACCCGGGACGCAGGCCGTCCCCGAGCGATACGGTCACGTCGTAGGAAGCCAGGATGTCACAGAGCTCGGAGAAGTGGGTATAGAGGAAGTTCTCCTCGCCTTGCGCCAAGCACCACGCAGCGAGGATCGACCCTCCCCGGCTGACGATACCTGTCTTGCGCTGAGCTGTCAGGGGAATGTGGCCCAAGAGCACACCCGCATGCACCGTCATGTAGTCGACACCCTGCTCACACTGTTCGACGACGGTGTCACGGTAGATCTCCCATGTGAGATCCTCCGCTTTACCTTTGACCTTTTCAAACGCCTGGTAGAGGGGGACGGTCCCGACCGGAACCGGGCTGTTTCGGATCACCCATTCCCGCGTGTCATGGATATAGCTTCCCGTCGACAGGTCCATCACCGTGTCCGCACCCCAATGTGTAGCCCAGGACATCTTGTCGACCTCGTCGTCGATCGTCGACGCTACCGACGAGTTCCCGATGTTCGCGTTGATCTTCACGACGAAGCGCCTGCCGATGATCATCGGCTCAGCTTCGGGGTGGTTCACGTTGAGAGGCATAACAGCCCTTCCTGCTGCCAGTTCGTCGCGAACCACCTCGGGGCTGACGCCCTCGCGTACAGCGACGAACTCCATCTCAGGGGTTAGAATCCCTCTCCTCGCGTACGACAGCTGGGTCACAGCACGCCTACCGTCGCCCCGACGCGGCCGCCTGGCGTGGCGTCCCGGTCCGTCGCTGCTAACCGAGGCCACCGGGCGGGCTTCGGTGTCGCGTCGCTCCTCAATCCACGTTTCGCGCAGAGTGGGCAGGCCTGTGACGGCGTCGAGCTGGACATACCGGTCCGACGCCGGTCCGCTCGTGTCGTAGAGGTCCAATACTTTGCCGTTCGAGAGGGTCACCCGCCGAACCGGAACCCGGATGTCGTCGCGTGATCCACGCTGGTAAGCCTTGACCACCCCGACAGGGGACCCAACCGGAGGTTTCGGTGTCATGTCTTGCTCCCTTCGCCGGTATTACCCGGACAGGTTCGTCCGGTCGGCGGCCCTAGCCACCCTCTCAGCCCGCTAGGTGCGAGCTCCCGGTTATGTGTTGTCCTGACACCATAGCCCGCGTTCGCTCCTCATGGTCGCCAGTCGGGGCTGCGCCCCATGAAACCGGCGAAGCGCTCCAACGTCGGGCCGCCCTCGTCGACGGGCTGTTCTGTGCCGAAGGGGCTGCCTGGTCCCATCATGTTCCGGTACTCCGGGCGCAGCATCGCCCGGCCGGCGTCGAGCGCTGCCATCGCTAGGCTTTCGTCGCACACCGCCGGCTGGCCGGTCGCTACCGCCAGATCCCAGGAGTGGGCGACCAGCTCGCTCAGGTACATGTCGACCAGCGTCGAACCGGTGTAGGTCTCACCCCAGGGCATCGTGGTGGTCTCCGACAGGCGGTCGTCGCTCCAGGCTCCCGCCGCAGCCCTCCCAGCCTGGCTCAGTTGGTCTGCTGCGTCGCCCAGCTCGACGTGGGGGAACTCCTCGCCGCTCGGCGTCTCACCTCGGCCTAGCGACACGGCGCGCCACCCCGCCCCCACTAGGTGGTCGACCAGGGCAGCGACGTCGAAGTCGGGGCAGGGAGTCGGCCCAGCCAGCTGGTCGGCGCGCACGGCGGAAACGACCTGCGCGGCGTGGGCGTAGGCGTCGAGGAGGGCTCGCCGGCGGTCGGAGATGTCGTGGTCTGCGTGGAGCTCAGTGGATTCGGTCATGACCTAATTGTGAAAGGCCAAGTGGTCACCTTGTGTCCTATTTCTTTTCCTGTTGTGTAACGTCGCTGCTGTGCGCGCTGACAGGCTCGTTGCAATCGTCCTTTTGCTGCAGTCTCACGGCCAGCGCACAGTCGCCCAGCTAGCCGAGACGTTGGGCGCCTCGGAGAGGACGATACGCCGGGATCTCGACTCGCTCTGCACAGCGGGCGTCCCCGTCTACCCTCAGCGCGGTCGCGGCGGCGGTTGGGCGCTTCTGGCGGGCCACCGTATCGACCTGTCGGGTCTCACCGCCGCCGAGGCAAGGTCGCTGGTACTGGCTGCCTCTGGAGCTCCGGGTCAGGAGGGTGTCGACTCCGCTCTACGCAAGGTGCTCGCAGCCTTGCCGGCCACGATACGCGACCAGGTGCTCTCAGCTCGCCACCGGGTGCACGTCGACCCAACCGCCTGGGGACCAGCTCGGGGCGAGGGCGCCGAGTCAACCCTCGCCGGGCTCCGGGACGCCCTCGAGCGCAGCCTGGTGGTGGACCTTTGCTACGCCAAGCCCGGCTCCGATGCCTCTTGGCGGCGCGTACACCCTCTGGGGCTGGTGGTCAAGCACGGCACCTGGTACCTGCTCGGACTCGGCCCGACCGGTCCGAGAACCTACCGCGTGTCGAGGATCCAGACGCTCGAACTGACGTCAGAGCCGTCACGAACCCCGGCGGATTTCGACCTGGCCGCTACCTGGGGCGAGTCGCAGCGCGCGTTCGACGCGCTCAGACCGTCCGCCGAAGTCACCGTCGAAGTGTTGGTCGATGCGGGCGCATGGCCCCGCCTGTCCGGGCGTCTTTGCGCCTGGTGGGATCTCGCCGACCTTGGGGTCGCCTGCGACGGCCGGCGCAAAGCGCTACTTCGGATCTGCAGCCCCCGCCAGGCGGCGATGGAGCTCGTCTGCTTCGACGGCGCCGTCGAGGTGTTGAACCCCCCGGAGGTGCGCGCCGAGCTCGCCGCCCTCGGGCGGCGTCTTGTCGAGTGCTACACGGCCGGCGAGACGGTGATGTCAGACTCTGGCGGTGTCCTTGCGGAACCGCCAGATAGCACCGGCTGTGAAAATGACGAGCCACACGACCAGGTTCGCCGCCCAAGCCCAGTCAAAGGCGCCTTGGACGAGCGGGTAGTGCACGAGTTGGTTGAGCCCGTATAGAGGCGTGAAGGTGGCAAGCATCCGTAGTGCGTGGGAGAACTGGCTAAGCGGGATGAACAGCCCGCCGCCGAAGGAGAACAGCATCAAGGCGAACCCGATGATCTGCATGACGTTCTCCGATGGCAGAAGATAGCCGACGAACAGCCCGAATGCAGCGAACAGCAACGACCCGATCCAAAGCGCCAACCCCGTCGCCACCCAGATTCCTGCGGGCATGACGGGCTTGTGAGTTGCCATGCCGACGACGTAGACGGCGAGCACGGCGGCAAGGCTTAACACCAGCGAGGTCGTCATCTTGATCGCTATGTAGGCTGCCGGGGCCAGCGGCGTGATCCGCAGCTGGCGGCTCCAACCCAACAGGCGCTCAACCGATACCATCGCCCCGCCACCCGCCGTTGCCAGCACAGCGCCGTAGAGCGCCATGGAGATCATGATGAATGCGGACTCGTTGCCCTGGCCCACCCGATCGGTCGCGTATGCGCTGTTCAATCCGAACAGCAAGAAGAACAGCACCGGCACGACGACCGTGAAGATCACCGTTCGGCGGTTGCGCAGCAGGCGGCGGATCTCCAATCCGACTACAGCCGCCGAGAAGCCCCCGAGGGGAGGCACGGGACGCTCCCGAGGGTCGGCCGGTACAGTCGGTGCGTTCACCGGCCCACCGCGGGCCGTATCGTCGGTGCGGCATCGGGGCTGTCAGGGTCCCCGGTGAGAGCCACGAAAGCCTCCTCCAATCCGAGCGCTGTGACCTCCAGGTCCTTGGCGTTGGTCTCGGTGAGCAGGTACCTGGCTACAGCGTCGCTGTCGGCGCAGTGCACGACCACGCTCGACCCGCGAACCTCCACCCGATCCACCCCTGCTATCGAGCGGAGCGCCGCATCGTCGGGTTCTGCGAGCGTGGCGCGCACGGTACGCCCCGAAGCTAACGCCTTGACCTGAGAGGCGGTGCCGTCGGCGACGATCTCCCCCCGTCGCACCAGCACCACCCGGTCCGCGTACGCGTCGGCCTCCTCCAGATAGTGGGTGGCGAACACGATGGTCCGCCCGACGTCAGCGTCGTGGCGGATAGCCGCCCAGAAACTTCGCCGGCCCTCCACGTCCATACCCTGGGTCGGCTCGTCGAGCAAGAGCAGCAGCGGGTCGGGCAGTAACGCCATCGCGAAACGCAGCCGTTGTTGTTCGCCTCCCGAGCACTTGCCGACCAGACGCCCTGCGATCTCGGTGATCCCCGCCCGTGCCATCACCTCCTCCGCTGGCCGGCTCGAAGGGAAAAGGTGGGCCGTGTAGGCGACGGTCTCCGCCACGGTCAGGTCCTTGAGCAGCCCGCCGGATTGCATGACCGCCGACACCAGGCCACGACGCACGGCGTCCCTGGGCGACATGCCGTACACCGAAACCCGCCCGACGCTCGGATCGGACAGTCCGAGGACCATGTCGATGGTCGTGGTCTTGCCGGCCCCGTTAGGTCCGAGGAAGGCGACGACCTCCCCCGGCTCGACGCGAAGGTCGATCCCGCGCACCGCCTGGACGTCACCGAAATGCTTGTGCACGCCAGCGAGCTCGATCGCAGGTGGCAGGGTGCCGGCGGGATCTCGGCTCGCCCATCGCCGCCTGTCGCCAATGCCGACTTCCACCAGGGTTAGACTACCAGTCGAATCGACCTGTTACAAGGATCTGATGGTGCGAGACCGACCTTTGACCGACTTCGAGAACGTGCTGATCGGCTTTGTCGCCCGCAACCCCTCGTCCGCCTACGACCTGAAGAAGCGTTTCTCTGACAGTCCGGCCGGCGTCTACCAGCCGAGCGCAGGGGCGCTCGTACCCGCCCTGAGACGCTTGGTGCGACGTGGCTACCTGAACGCCCGAGACGAACCCGGCCCACGCAACCGGCGGGTCTACGATGTGACCGCCGAAGGGCTCGAAGTGCACCGCGCCTGGCTGCGTCAGCCCGTCGATCCCTCCAACGTCGGGCGGGATCTCGGGGTCCACTTAATGCGCTTCGCCATGATGGAGCCCGAGTTGGACGAACACGAAGTCGTAGAGTTCCTCGCCGATCTCGCCGGCGCGCTCGAAGTCTTCGTGAAACAGGTCGAGGACTACCTTTCGGCGACCCCCCTACCGGGACGCCACCCGGCTCTCGCTCTCGAACACGGCATAGTCGCGCACCGTGCCAGCATCGAATGGGCAAGGGCTGCGCTGCGAACCCTGAGCCATTCAGCTACCTCTGACTCCAACGCCGGGCCCGACGGGCGCCGCTGGTGAGGCGGTCCGGTGAGGTCCTGAGCCTGGCCAGCTTCGTCGCATTAGGCATTCCCGACGGGATGCTCGGAACCGCCTGGCCGGAGATGCGCCACAGCTTCGGCGCTCCGATCGGCGACCTCGGCCTGATACTGCTCCTGTCGACCGCGGGATCGGTCAGCGTTACCTTCTTCGTCGGGCGTCTGCTACGACGGCTCGGGGTGGCCATCGTCCTGGCCGCTGGCGCTGTGTCGGCAGCGTCTGCGGCTGTAGGCTTCTTTGTGGCGCCCTTATTCGGGGTCGTCGTCGCTTTCAGCGTGCTGTTCGGGGTGGCGGCCGGCCTCACGGACGCGGGACTCAACACCGCGGTAGGGCTGTCGGGCCGTAACAGGCTTCTCAACCTTCTCCACGGCGCTTACGGGGTAGGCACGGCTATCGGGCCTGTCGTAGTCACCCTCTCGGTGCTCAGCGGCTCGTGGCGCCCCGCCTATGTGGTGTTGGCTGCGGTCGACGCCGTCGTGGCGTCGTGGTGGATACTGCTGCGCCGACGCGATGCCGCCCTCGACGCAGCCGGAGGCTCCCCTGCGACACCCGCCGCGCCGGTGGGAGCGGTCCCCGACGTCGCCTCTGGCCCCCAAGGGGCAGCTCGGTCGATCCCAACGCCCGCGGGACTCCGCCGTCGCACGGCGGTTGCTGCGGGAGTCGCCGTCTTCTTCGTCTACACCGGCCTTGAGGTGGCGGCGGGCCAGTGGGAGACGACGTACACCAAGGGCCACCTGCACCTGTCGACGCCGGCCGCGGGCATCGCAACTTTCGGATACTGGGCGGCGCTGACCGCCGTACGGCTGATCCTCGCGCTCCTGCCCCGTCCCATATCCGGCCAGACGGTGCTGCGATGGGGAGTGACGCTGAGCTTGGCTGCCGCCGGGCTGATCTGGTGGGATCCCGTTGCCGCAGCGGCGATCGCCGGCTTTGTCATGCTCGGTGGGGCGCTGGCGGGGGTGTTCCCGGCGCTGATCGGCTTGACCCCGGTCCGGCTCGGGTCGGACCTCGCCGCCACGGCCATCTCCTGGCAGGTGGGAGCGGCCGCGGCCGGTGGAGCGGCTATTTCAGCCTTGGTCGGTGTGGTCGTCGACGTAGCGGGTGTCGCCTCGCTGGGGCCGGCTCTCACTGTCCTAGCCGTGGCGCTTTTGGTGTTGGAGAGACTTCTCGCAGCGGTGCATCCGCCGTCACAGTTCTAGCGGCAGCCCGGCGTAGTTCTCCGCCAAGCCTTGCGCCCCGGCCCGGCTAGTGGCCACCCAGCGAAGCTGGGAGATTTGAAGCTCTGCGTCGAAGTCGTCTCCGTGGCGGTGCAACATCATAGTCATCCACCAAGAAAACTGCGTGCAGCGCCACACCCGGCGCAGCGCCCTTTCGGAGTAGGTGTCCGCCAGGGAACTGTCCCCGTCTCGCAGCATCGCCGACAGCGCCGGGGCTAGGAGCGCGACGTCGGCGATAGCGAGGTTGAGGCCCTTAGCTCCCGTCGGAGGAACCACGTGCCCGGCGTCCCCTGCCAGGAAAAGCCTTCCCTGGCGGAGGGGGGCTGCCACGTGGCTGCGCATCGGGAGGATGGACTTCTCCCTGATCGCGCCGGTGCTCAGGCGCCACCCGCCGGGCTCGTCGCCGAGCCTTGCGGCTAGGGAGTCCCAGATACGGTTGTCAGACCAGGCGGCGAGGTCCTCGTCGGGTTGGACTTGCAGGTAGAAGCGACTGACGCTTTCGGAGCGCATCGAGTGCAGAGCGAAGCCGTCTGGGTGCCAGGCGTAGATCAACTCGCCAGTCGACGGCGCCACGTCAGCGAGCACCCCGAGCCACGCGAACGGATAAGTCCGTTCCCACGCTCGGCGATCGGTGATGGCAGTCCGGCAGGGCCCGTGAGAGCCGTCGCAGCCGACCACGACGCCAGCTTCGAGGCGCCTTGGGACGCCGCCCGCGTCGACAAAGCTCACGAAGGGTCGATCGGTGTGGACGTCGTGGATCGACGTCTCGGACACCTCGTACTCGACCCGCTGGCCGGCCGCCCGCCGGGCCGCTACCAGGTCCTTTTGGACTTCGGTCTGCCCGTAGACCCAGACGCCGCGCCCGACGAGATCGACGAAGTCGATGCGGTGACGTTCGCCCGGCCAGTGCAAGAGGATCCCGCTGTGATGCAACCCTTCCCCGTCGAGGCGATCCCCGAGACCCACTTGACGGAGAAGGTCCACCGAGGAGCTTTCCAGCACACCAGCGCGGACGCGTGAGGCGACGTAATCCTCGGAGCGGGCTTCGAGCACCACCGACTCAACCCCTTCCCGCTCAAGCAGGTGCGATAGCAGCATCCCCGAAGGGCCGGCTCCGACGATCGCGACCTGGGTTCGCACAGCCGAATGATAACCCCCTGCGCCCGGCGAGGCCCGGCCCGCTGCGGGTGGCGTCCTCGCGGCCGCTTGTCTAGTCTTCCGAATGTCGTGACGAGAAATTTGGCTCCCCAACCTTCGACAGCGGTCTCGGAGAGCGCGTAGGTGATAGAGGTCTGCGGCGACGCCGAAGCCGCACTTCGCGACCTGCGCGACGGGGCTACCGTCCTAGTCGGGGGTTTCGGGGAGGCAGGCCTGCCGTTCGGTCTTCTGGACGGTCTCCTGCGATGCGACGCCGCCGGCCTGACCGTGGTCAGCAACAACGCCGGCAACGGCGACAGCGGCCTCGCCGCGGTGCTCGCCACGGGGCGTGTCCGTAAGATCATCTGCTCCTATCCCCGCCAGGTCGACTCGTGGGTCTTCGACCGCCTCTACCGGGAGGGCAAGATCGAGCTCGAGCTCGTTCCTCAAGGCAACCTGGCCGAGAGGATCCGGGCGGCGGGCGCTGGCATAGGCGGTTTCTACACGCCGACCGGGGTCGGGACTCCCCTAGCCGCCGGCAAGGAGGTCAGAAACATAGCCGGCTGTGACTACATCCTTGAGCTGCCTATCCACGGCGACGTCGCCTTGATAAGGGCCGACACCGCGGACGAGGCGGGCAACCTCACCTACCGTAAGACCGCCCGTAACTTCGGGCCTATCATGGCGACTGCCGCCAAGGTAACCGTCGCCGAGGTCAACCGGGTGGTGCCCGCTGGGGCTATAGACCCTGAGAACGTCGTGACGCCGGGCATCTTCGTGAACCGTGTCGTGCTCGCCGTCGGGACGGCCAAGGCGGGATCGGCCCGCTCGGGATCGCGGGAGACCACGAGGTGAGCGCCCCTTTGACCAGGACTGAGATGGCGAAGCTCGTCGCCCGTGACATTCCAGGTGGCTCGTACGTGAACCTTGGCATCGGCCAGCCGACCCTCGTAGCGGACTACCTTCCCTCCGATAAGCACGTGGTGTTGCACACTGAGAACGGCATGCTCGGCATGGGACCCCAAGCCCAGGGCGACGACATCGACCCGGACCTGACCAACGCAGGAAAGCTTCCTGTCACCGAGCTCCCAGGAGCCTCCTACTTCCACCACGCCGACTCCTTTGCCATGATGCGCGGCGGGCACCTTGACGTGTGTGTCATGGGCGCCTTCCAGGTGTCCACCGCCGGGGACCTCGCCAACTGGCATACCGGGGACCCTGACGCCATCCCAGCCGTTGGGGGGGCCATGGACCTGGCCGTCGGCGCCAAAACGGTCTATGTGATGATGACGCTCTTCGACAAGGACGGGACCCCGAAGCTCGTCCCCAAGTGCACCTACCCTCTTACAGGCCTCGCCTGCGTCAGCCGGGTCTACACTGACCTCGCCGTGTTCCGGCTGGAGGACGATCAGGTGTACGTCACCGAGACTTTCGGGACGACGGTAGACGAGCTGGCTTCGAGACTCCGGGTACCAGTCCTCGCCGGACCGTTCCCGGCCTGAGACTGGCTGAGGCGTCAGCGCTCAGCGCAGGTGAGCGACGACAACGACACCAGCTGCGATCCGTCAGGGGCGAAGTTCTCCGGTGCCAGCCAGCGGTCGTAGGCTGCTCTCACTCGCGGCCATTCGCCGTCAGTGATCGAGAACCAAGCCGTATCCCGGTTGCGCCCTTTCACGATTACGGCCTGGCGGAAAGTCCCCTCGTAGACGAACCCGAAACGTCGAGCTGCTCTCCTGGACGGCGCGTTCAATGCGTCGCACTTCCACTCGTAGCGACGGTAGCCGAGCTCGTCGAAAACCATGCTCGCCAGCAGGGCTATAGCTTCGGTAGCCGCTGTGGTCCCCTGCAGCTCCGGGCTGAAAGCAAGATGGCCGACCTCGACACTGCCCATCTGGCGGTCCATCCGCTGCAGGGCCGCAACGCCTGCTGCGCTCCCGCCCCTGGGCAGTATGGCGAAGAAGATCGGGTCGTCACGGTCCGCCACGCTGTCTATCCACGCCATGTAGGTTTCCAGATCCTCGAAGGGACCGTAGGCCATATAGGTCCACATCCCGGCGTTTCCATCCCGCCCGTTGGCGGCGAACAGGTCGGCACCGTGGCGCCCGGCGTCGAGAGGTTCGAGCCGGCACCACCGTCCGGTAACGACTTTCGGCGTCGGCGCAGAGCGAGGCGTCCAGCCCGGGACGGGCGGGCCGACAGGCTGACCGAACTCGTTCAGGTGTCCCACAGCTCTCCCAGCTCGTCGAGCATCCTCGCTGTCATGGGACCCAAAGCATCGGGGTCGCCGTTAGCGACCCACTCGGCGAAGGCCCGGTGGAACACGCGAACTCCGATGTCCGCAGTTAGCAGTGCGAGTCTCGGCGTCGCTTGGCGGCCTTCGAGCGCCTCGGCCACCTTGGAGGCGAGACGCTCCAGTTTGATCAGCTCACGTTCTTGTAGCTCCGGGTTGGCCGCAATCACTCGAGCCCTTACACGGGCGTAAGGATGGACACCGGCGAAGACGTCACCGGCAGCGCAGAGACCGGCCCGCAGGGCCTGCATGGGCGACGCGGCCTCGGGGGCTTGCTTGACCGCTTCTGCGAAAACCTGCTCTAGGTGCTCCGCTCCGCTGAAGAGGACCTCACGTTTGTCGGGAAAGTACCGGAAGAATGTTCGCCTGGTCAGCCCGGCGCGCGCTGCGATGTCAGCGACCGTGGTCTCGTCGTAGCCCTGCTCGTCGAAGAGAGCCAGAGCGGCCCCCATCAGGCGCCCAACGGCATCAGGCTTCCAGCGGCTCACCTCGACATCATACAGTTACGACACACAGTGCCATTGATGTGTTACAGTAATGACGTCACACAATGACATCACCTTATCTGTGAAGGAGCTCCCAATGCGTGTCCTAGTTACAGGCGCCTCGGGCCACATAGCCTCAGCACTTATCCCCGAACTGCTCGACCACGGTCACAGCGTCGTCGGACTCGCCCGCTCCGACGATGCGGCTAAGAAGGTGGAAGCGCTGGGCGCCGAGGTGCGCAGGGGCGACCTAGACGACCCCGACGGCTTAGCAGCCGCGGCGTCTGAGGTGGACGGAGTCATCCACCTTGCGTTCAAGCACGAAGCTCTCCACGACGGCAAGATCGACGTCGCGGCCGGCGCAGACCTGGCCGCCATAGCCGCCATCGGCGAGGCCCTTGCCGGCACCGGCAAACCTTTCGTCGGCACCGGCGGCACCCTGATGCTCGCCATCTCGGGAGTCACGGGACGGCCCGGCACCGAGGAAGACGTAGCCCCGGGGGGAGGTCCGCGGATCGACTCCGAGAACGCCCTGATCGCCCTCGCAGATCGTGGCGTGCGCTCCTCGTATGTCCGTCTGGCGCCGCTGGTTCACAGCGACATAGACCTGCACGGCTTCACACCAACCCTGATAGGCATGGCCCGTGAGCACGGGACCGCCGCCTACATCGGGGAAGGGTCGAACCGCTGGCCTGCCGTTCACACCCGCGACGTCGCCGTGCTGTACCGCCTCGCCCTGGAGAAAGCCCCAGCCGGCTCCCGACTACACGGGGCAGCGGACGAGGGGATCCCCTTCAAGACGATCGCCGAAGAGATCGCCGCCGGTCTCGGGGTTGCCACGAGGAGCGTCACCCACGAAGAGGCGCCCAGCTACCTTGGTTTCCTGGCGTTTTTCGCCTCCTGGGACAACCCCACATCGACCAAGCGCACCCGAGAGCTGCTCGGCTGGGAGCCAGCCTGGCCCGGCTGGGTCGATAACGTGCGCTCGGGCCACTACTTCGCCTAGGCACCCCTGCTGGACCTAAACGCCGAACGATTTCTCCTATCGTGCGTGCCAGGTAACCCAACGATCACAAGGACGTAATGATCACGAATCCGCCACCCGCTACGCCAGCAGCGAATCCTCCTGCGCCGGGGATAGAGGCAGGGTTGCTTGTCAAGGAGCCGCCAGTCAAGCCAGGCTGAGATGCAATCAGTACGCCCGATCCCGCACCGTCAGGAGCCGTGACCGTTCCCGCCGCTCCTCCGTCGGGTGTCGACACGATGCCAACTATGGTTTCGCCAAATATTGGCCAGACATGCCGCCGTAATTGACGGCGTTGCCAAAGGCGTAAACTTGCCCGGCAGCCGAAACAAGCCAATAGCCGGACCCTGCAGGGTCCACGGCCCTGGTGGATACTGAAGCAAGGGCCGCCTTCGACAAGAGTCCGCTAGAATAGCTCGGCGACACTGGCAATGTTAGGGCCAGTGCCGTCGAACCAGCTATAGCAGTACCGGCAACTAGCAGCGCTCGCCGGTGGCCGGACTTACGAGCACGGGTCGAAGGCTTAGAACTATTGGGTCGAAGCATAGTCGATTGATTCGATATCATGTCTCTTCAGCTTGACCTCCGATTTCTGCAGCTTGCAGAACCGAGTCGCTCGCCACGGTTACACCAAACGGGTTTGGGCGTCTCATGTCAACTTCGGCCAGAGGGTTCCTTCTGCCAGGCCCTATAGGGCCCCATGAGCTACTGCATGGTCACCGGGTCAATCCCTTCCGGCGGACCCGGTGGGCTAGAGCCATGGTGCTTCGACTCTGGCCGACGTACTCGACACGGAGATTGCGGTGTATCACCTGATCCATCAGTCGACTAGTCTGATGGACGGATAGCGCGCCCTCGAGGCGGTCGCCGATCATCTCATCGGTCGAGCACCGGAGCTAGCGGCCGGCGCACAGAAGAACGATCCTTGTGGAGCAACGCCCCTTGGTTGCCTTCACTAACCGACAAGATCAAGCATACCTCCTGGCTCGTCGCTCCCTCGACGTCTCGCAACGTCACAACGAGGTGTTGGAAGATCGGTAGGCGGTCGATACCTGCGCGCACCTCTCCGCGGAGCGCGTCCGCCTCCAGGCGATCTTCGACCAGGCCAGCCCACTGGGCCGGCGGCACGGACCAGGCCCCGTCGGAGCCGAAGCGACCGGGGTCCACATCCGGCTCAACCAAACCCTTTGGTACCACCCCGTTCGCTCGAACGCCAAGCGAGCGATCCCGGTTCTCGCTTATCTGGAACGTCCCTCCTCATAGCGATGAACGCCCCTCGAAGTGCTCTACACGGCCCAGCACGGCCAGCCAACTGTCTTGGGCCCCGTCTTCGGCAGCTAGGGGATTGCTCACAAACGGCCGGGCGAGGCCGGCGAGACGGGATTGGTCCAGGCCGACCAGTTCGGCGAACGCTGGGGTCCCGACGAACACCACTGACCTAGCCGGGCTGCTGCGCCGATCAGGGTCGCAAAGCGGAGCGCAGAGTGGCTCCGGCAGGACTTCGATTAGGCATGGCTTCCGAACGGCCACGGTCTTCTTAGAACGAATGCCCCACTGCTCACGCGCTCTCCGAACTCTTCACGGTGCTAGAAGAAGCTGACCTCTCTCCCTGCGTCCTGACCGGCCCAGTGGCTGGGACGTTGCGCACAGTGCCGGCTCAACCGGGCACATCAACAGCCCAGACACGTCTATAGAACTCAGATTAAACCGGCCAGGAACTACAAGCCGACATATTCAAGTACATCGAAGTCCATTACAAACGGAAACGGCTACATTTCACACTTGACTACATGACCCCACAACAGTACCACTATTCATACGAGGAGCCCGCGGGAGCAGCATAATCAAACGACAACAAAACCGGGGAAACCCCAGGACCCCCTCGAACTCAACCAAGAGCGCAACGAGGAGGTCCTCACGCGAACAGGACATCCCCAAGCTGACCTCAAACCAGCGACACCGCAACCACCAACAACATCCCCAGCTCCCCACCCAGAGAGTCGCTCAACAGGTCGGCTCGGCGGAAGGGTTGCTGGATCAGCTAGATCGCGCCCCATGGCCAGCTCGAGACGGGAAGCCCAGTCATCTGGGAACGGTATCTTCATGTTCTGTCGGATCGCCTCGGCGGCGGCGGCCGCCTCACGCGCCAAGGGCAACATCCAGCAGTTTCGATGTCCCCC
>JAKBBA010000240.1 GCA_021808665.1 Actinomycetes bacterium | reverse complement strand
AACCGACACGTCGAAAGTACCGCCGCCCAGGTCGAACACCAAGACGGTCTGCTCCTCCTCCTTGTCGAGGCCGTACGCGAGCGCCGCAGCGGTCGGCTCGTTGATGATACGCAGGACCTCGAGACCTGCCACCTGGCCGGCCTCCTTGGTGGCGGTGCGCTGCGCATCGTCGAAGTAGGCGGGAACGGTGATGACCGCCTGGGTGACCGTGTCGCCGAGATAGCTTTCCGCGTCCCGCTTGAGCTTCTGGAGGATACGCGCCGAGATCTCCTGGGCGTTGTAGCTCTTCGAGCCGATCGCGATCTTCCACGAGTTGTCGCCCATGTGGCGCTTGACCGAGCGGATCGTCCGATCCGGGTTCGTTATCGCCTGGCGCTTGGCCACCTCGCCGACCAGCACCTCGTCGGACTTCGAGAAGCCCACCACCGACGGCGTCGTACGGGCGCCCTCCGCGTTGGGTATAACCACCGGTTCGCCTGCCTCCAACACGCTGACGACTGAGTTAGTGGTACCAAGATCGATACCGACGGCCTTGGGCATTCGTGCCTCCGAGAGTTCTAGTTGATGGTTCGACGACCAGTGTAGGCAAAACTTGAGTCAAAGTGACTTAGAAATCTTTAGTCACACTCCTCTTTCTAGGCACGACATGTGCAGTGAGGTAGGCCACTGGTTCAGTCGGCCACGCAACGGGTGAGGTCCCATCCAGGCCATCGTGGTGGCGTTTCTCAGCACATCCGCCCCGGACCAGGAGCCCCCGCGGAGCGCATGGACGGCTGTCCGACCAGCCTCCAGGTACGATTACCGGCATGACCGAGCTGCGAGTCGTGATCCCTAACGAGATCGCTGAACGCCTGGCCTCCGAGGCCAACGAGCGCGGCACCTCGGCCGAGGAGGTAGCCGCCGAGGTGCTGGTGTCTCATGTACCGACGGTGTCTCGGACCAAGCGGTTCGGGTTCATCGGTCTCTTCGACGGACCCGCCGAGGTGAGCGTCGCTGAGGCCGAGCAGAGGCTCGAAGACGGCGAGTACGAAGGGTTCGGGCGATAGTCGTCGTCGACGCCGGTCCGCTCATCGCGGCCGCCATCCGGACCGATCCAGACAAGACCGCTGTGTCCCTAATGGCGTACATCTCCCGCCTCGCCGGCGAGCACGACGCAGCGGCATACCAGTGTCAGCCGTTCAGCGAGGAGGAGCTGGCCCTTGCTGCAGCGGGGGACTGGGGCCCGGCCGAGGACTGGTCGGACCTCGCCGCCTGGTTGGACGAGCGCCATGCAACGAGGTGAGATTTGGTTCGCGGCCGTCCCCGGCGGCGGAAATCGACCTGTCCTGATCCTTACCCGTGATCCTGTCGCCGATCGAATCGCAGCGACAACCACAGTGCGCCTGTTCGTGCCGCAGCTCTTGTCGCTACCTCCCCGGCCGGCCCTGTTCACCGTCTGGTAGCTGTCCGAGAGTGTCGTTCTGCACCCGCCCGCGGCACTCGTCGAGTTTGTGGTTCGCGAGGTGGTATCGGACCGGGGCGCCGTGCCGCTGTCACCAATGGTCGGTCTCCCCAGCCCGTCCCCCAAACCACGTTCGACTTCTTGGGACTCACGCATATCTGCAGGAAGAACAGGACGGACGGTTCTGGCTCAGTCGCAAGACCGTTACGAAGCGGGATGCGGGCCAAGCTGAAAGAGGTGAAGGTTGAGCTTCTACGCCGTCGGCATCTGCCCATTCCCGAGCAGGGACGCTGGCTCAGCTCGGTGGTGCGAGGACATCTCGCCAACTACGCCGTGGCGGGCAATACCGATGTAGTAGCGGCCTTTCGGACCCAGGTGACGAGGCACTGGTTCAAGGCGCTCCGGCGCCCCAACCATCTCAACTGGAACGGATGAACCGCTTTGCAACCCGGTGGCTCCCCCCTGCCCGCCCGCAGAATCCATTCCCGAGCGTGCGCTTCAGCGTTCGTATCCAAGGCGGAAGCCCAGTGAGGTAGTGCCGCACGGTGGGGTCTGCGCGGGGCCACCCGCAAGGGCGATCCCTACCGAGATCCTAGCAGGTTCGATTTCCCAGAAATCGATGCGCGCGTGCTCAAGGATTGAAGTCGCCTACTGCGGCTGCTCCGAGACCTTCGCCCTAACCGCGTCGAGTTCCTGTTCGATCTTTCGTCGTTCTTGAACAGTGCGCCGTGATTGTCGAGAATCTAGTACTGTCCGCGCTTGGATTTCCGTAAGGCACAATGGAGGCTGTCTCAAGGTGGCGATCGCTTCTCCAAGATCCTCGGATTGGGAAACTCGAGACGATACCTCTTCCCAGTTATCGAACGCTCTGCACAACCCCTCGAGCATCTCAAGCCGAGCAAGTGCTTGCTCAATAAAGATGTGGTCCCGCTGCGAATTTGGCTCCATAAAGCGGTCCTCTTTTATGAGACAGTAATACAGGGTCGCCCATTGTCCCCACCAATGTCAAATCCACATATCTGAGTGCCACTCTCAAAGGTCATTTGGAAGTTTATATAAAATGAGTTGGGTCCACTTCCATTGTAATTGTCTTCAGCCTGACTCCACCACCAGTACTGCGAGTTGTTGCTGCTCGTACCTGTGCCCGGGGGAAAAACTGCCATAACCACGATGCCATTCTCGAATGGATTGTGATTCCGAGTCCAAATCTGCGCGTAGTTAACATTAAGAGCAGTTCCATACACATCGATGCATATATTGCCGCCAGCGCTGCAATGCGTACCAGAGGTATCGGGAACTACCTGCGCTGTCGTAGTCGTTGGCGACGAATATGCCCACGCAGTTCCCGCCGGATAGAAGCCGAGCATAATCACGAGGGCCACCAGGCTTCCTAAAACGTGGCGAGCACGTCGCCGCCCGTGTGCCAGCTGCAGCAACGGAGGAAGGCCACTAATCTTCACGTTTTTATCTCCTACCGTCGGGCTGCCCTTGGTTAGCCCGACGGTAGGAGAACCCTATCGAGTAAACGACCGCTTGTCAATGCATACTTGGATACCGGGGGGATTGGAACGGACTCGCTGTGAATGGCTGTGCTGCATTCCTCGCTTTTAGGTGAGGAGGGGTTTGACGGTGAGGTCGCAGGCCCTGGCGTAGCGGGCGAACCAGCCGATGACGTCGACCGTTTGCTGCTCGACGGTGCGCAACACGCTCATGGCTCATGATGGTGTCCTGGGTGCGGGCTCCTCCCCAGATTCGGTCGCCGCCCAGGATCACCAGCAAAGTAGAACCGTGTAGTTCACCGGCGACAGGCTCCTGCTGAGCGGGCCTCCTTTTTTCCTTGCTCGGAGAGGGGCACGTCCCACCAGCCTGTGAAGCGGTTCTCGAGGTTCCACTGGCTCTGGCCGTGCCTGACTAAGCTAAGACAAGTCTTCCCATTGTGCGAAGCGTAGCCCGATCCGGGCTCGCTGACTGAGCCGCCTAGCTTGGCTAGTTTGCCTCCGAAGCACTCCGAAGCATGGCCAATGCCGCTTCTTGACACGCGCTCCGGCTCGGAGTAAATTAATTTTGCAAGGTTGAGGCCGCGATTCAGGCTTGGGAAGTCGTCAACTTCCAATGAAACTGAAGTTGTGTCGCGAATCGAGATCGAGAACCAGAATCTGAGAGTTGGGGGATTTCTCATATGAGTGTATCCTGGAACAGGATCGTAAGGTCTGGTGTCATTGCACTACTCAGTGTCGTTATGTCGCTGATGATTTCACCGATTGTCGCTTCGAGTGCTATGGGGTTGACCTCGTCGAGCATTTTGGCTTCTGCCCCGGGCATACCCTGCTGTGGCGGTGGAAGCAGCTTCTTGGGAAGTCAGCTAACCGATGGCGAGACGATGTCACAGGGCGACTATTTGCAGTCGCCGGATAGCGTCTACGAACTGATCTTGCAAGGCGACGGTAACCTGGTGCTTTATGATGGCGGCACAGCGTTATGGGCGTCTTCCACCTACGCCCCGAACTCTGACTATGCGGTTCTCCAGAGTGACGGCAACTTTGTTATCTACGGGTCTGGTGGGCCGATCTGGGCAAGCCACACCGGTGGCCTGTCGGGAGATACCCTGAATCTTCAGACCGATGGGAACGCCGTCATCTACTCGGGCGGTACTCCCGAGTGGAGTAGCGGGACTGCAACTAATCAAAGGCAATGTTGGACAAACAATAGCTGTAACCAGGGGGACTTTGGGCTTCCACTTATTGGAATACCGCCTCAAGCACCTAATGGCAGTGTAAACGCCGTGCTCACGATAAATAACGGTTACTCGATTACAGTGTGGGCACAGGCTGAAAACACTGGTGCAGCGTGTAATCCGCTTGCGACTACGCAGATCGAGCCAGGCTCGTATGCATACAATTATGCTGGGGTCCAAAGCTACCAAAATTCCTCTGGCTATTCCTGCTGGTATT
>JAKBBA010000239.1 GCA_021808665.1 Actinomycetes bacterium | reverse complement strand
AGGCGGAACGTGCTCATCGCATCTTGGCCAACGCCATGTTCAGCTTCAGCACGTCCACGTACCCGGAGCCAAGGAAGCCAAATTGGCTGCCGGTGGTCTGCTGGGCGATGAGCCTCTCCAATGCCGCCCGCGTGATGCCGGTAGCAGCAGAAACCATCGGCACCTCGGCAATAGCATCGGCAGGGGTTATGTCGGGGTCTAAGCCGCTGCCCGAGGTTGTGACCAAATCAGGGGTCGGGTTTACACCTCTCGCCTTCCAGTACGCAATCAGCTTGCTCGTATCGGCCACCAAGGTTTTGGACCGCGGTCCCAAGTTGGTCGGTCCGGATCCTCCTGGCACCCCGTTCGCCACGAGCGGGTTGTCGCCACCCGATACTCCTTTGGCCGGGTCCGCTGCGTACGGTCCGAGACCGTCAGGGCGACCCTGGAAGACGCAACTGCCCGGCAGATGCCCTGGGCATGGCGTCGAAGCCCAGTTCTGGCCGATCAGCGTCGAGCCGTCGGCGGTCAGAGAACCGTTAGCTTGATGGGTGAAGAAAACCTGCCCGATGGCAGTCTCCAACAGCGGATACCCGAGCCCGAGCAGAACGAAGAACACTACTGTCACGACGATCCCTCGTCTAAGACTGGCGAGCAGTTGGTAGCGCATCAGTGGAACACTCCGGTTGCGGTCACGGCTAGGTCGATAAGCTTGATGAAGAGGAATGGAGCGACTACCCCTCCAACTCCGTAGACGAGCACGTTGCGCCTCAAGATCGAAGTCGCTCCGGCGGGTCGGAAGCGAACTCCCCTCAACGCCAGTGGTATTAGGGCCACGATCACCAAGGCATTGAAGATAACCGCTGACAGGATCGCCGTCTGGGGGCTGTGCAGCCTCATTATGTTAAGGGTTTTGAGCTGCGGGTACGACACCACGAACAAGGCCGGAATGATTGCGAAGTACTTCGCCACGTCGTTAGCTATCGAGAACGTCGTCAGTGCCCCCCGGGTCATCAGGAGTTGCTTTCCGATCTCGACGATCTCGATCAGCTTGGTCGGGTTCGAGTCGAGGTCCACCATGTTCCCGGCTTCCTTCGCCGCCGTGGTGCCGGTGTTCATCGCTACTCCCACGTCGGCTTGGGCGAGTGCCGGAGCGTCGTTGGTTCCGTCCCCGGTCATCGCCACAAGCTTTCCGCCTTCCTGCTCAGCTTTGATCAGGTTCATCTTGGCTTCGGGCGTCGCCTCAGCTAGGAAATCGTCCACTCCAGCCTCCTGGGCTATGGCGGCGGCAGTCAGAGGGTTGTCACCTGTGATCATCACCGTGCGTATGCCGATGACCCTCATCTGCTCGAAGCGCTCCTTGATGCCCTCCTTCACGACGTCCTTAAGTTCGATCACCCCCAGAATCTCGCTGCCGTCGGCGACCACAAGCGGGGTAGAACCACCCTTGGCGACCTTCTCGACCACCCCGTCCAGATCGTCGGGTGCTGAACCTCCATGTTCGAGCACCCAGCGTTTCAAAGCTTCGGCAGCTCCCTTTCGTATCTGACGGCCGTCGATATCAAGTCCTGACATGCGCGTCTGGGCGCTGAAAGGCACGAATACCCGCTGAGAGCCAAGTTCGCGTTCGCGCAGGTAGAACCGCTGCTTTGCCAGAACCACGATCGAACGCCCCTCCGGGGTCTCGTCCGCCAGTGAAGCAAGCTGGGCGGCGTCGGCCACCTCCTCCTCTGAGTGCCCTGCCACAGGGATGAAAGTCGAAGCCATCCTGTTGCCCAAGGTGATAGTTCCCGTCTTGTCCAGTAGCAGTGTGGCAACGTCACCGGCCGCCTCGACTGCCCGTCCGCTCATCGCGAGGACGTTGCGCTGGACGAGCCGGTCCATGCCAGCAATGCCGATCGCCGACAGCAGCGCGCCTATCGTCGTTGGTATCAGACAGACGAGGAGGGCTATAAGGACGACTACCGACACTGAAGCACCTGCGAAAGTGGCAAACGGTTCTAGGACGACCACGACAGGAAGAAAGACAATCGTCAACGCCGCCAGAAGTATCGTCAGCGCCACCTCGTTCGGCGTCTTTTGGCGTTCGGCCCCCTCGACTAGGTTAATCATTCGATCGAGAAAGGTCTTGCCCCGTTCGGCGGTTATCTCCACGACGATGCGATCGGATAGCACCCTGGTGCCTCCTGTGACCGCAGATCGGTCGCCGCCCGACTCGCGTATGACCGGAGCCGACTCCCCGGTGATAGCAGACTCGTCTACCGATGCGACACCTTCGATGATCTCGCCATCGGAGGGAATGTAATCACCTGCCTCGCACACGACCGTGTCGCCCCGGGTTAGCTCGGCGGCGGAAACCCTCTCCTCTACCCCGTCGGAGCGCAAACGACGTGCTTCCGTCTCGACTCTCAGGCGGCGGAGAGCGTCGGCCTGCGCTTTGCCCCTCCCCTCAGCGACCGCCTCTGCGAAGTTTGCGAAATAGACGGTCAAGGCCAGCCACACGGTGATAGACCACGAAAACAGGCTCGCCTTCGCGATGGACTCCAGGAGGGTGACTGCTGTCCCTACGAGGACGACAAACATCACAGGATTCTTCACCTGAACTCTGGGATCGAACTTCTTGAGCCCTTCCAGCGCTGCGTCAGCCAGGATCTTCCTGTCGAAAAGGCTACGCCCGGCTCCAGCTCCTTTAGGCGGAGAGCTCAGACGAGCTTGCAGTTCGCTGTCACAGTCCACGTCCCGTGCCGCCTGTATGCTGTTGGCTTCCATTCGTCTAAAAGAACTTTCCGTGTGATAGCTGCTCTACGATGGGACCTAGCGAGACGGCTGGGAAGAAGGTCAATGCTCCTACGATGAAGATGACCCCGAGTAGTAGCCCCACGAAGATTGATTTGTCCGTCCGGAACGTACCAACGGACTCCGCTACGTGCTCCTTGACGGCGAGCGATCCGGCCAATGCCAGCACTGGTATGATCACACCGAAGCGCCCGAGCAGCATCGCCACTGCGGTCGTTATTTCGTAGAACCTGCTGTTGGCGGCTATTCCACCGAATGCCGATCCGTTGTTGTTCGCAGCTGACGTGAAGGCGTAGAGGATTTCGGTAAAGCCGTGCGGTCCAGCGTTGAGAGGTCCCGCCCTGCCTGCCGGAACCGCCACGGCTATTCCGGCCAGCACCAATACTGTCAGCGGCATGACGAGCACACCCAGAGAGGCGAATTTCACTTCGCGGGCCTGGATCTTCTTACCAAGGTACTCCGGGGTGCGCCCGATCATCAGACCGCCAATGAACACGGTGACGATAGCGAACAGCAGTATCGTGTAGAGCCCGCTCCCCACCCCGCCCGGGCTCACCTCGCCCAGCATCATCCCGGTCAGCAAGGCGAAGCCGCCCGTCGGGGTGTAAGAGTCGTAGGCAGAGTCCGCCGAGCCAGTCGAGGTTTGCGTCGAGGCCACCCCGTAGAGAGCTGACGAGGTATCGCCGAACCGGACTTCCTTGCCTTCCATGTTGCCCGCCGGCTGGGCGCTCAGCCCCGCCGTCGCTACCGCAGGGTTGGGCTGATGCTCGGCCACCGTGGCTATCGCCAGCCACGCCCCGAAGATTACCGTCATTGCTGCCAGGACTGCCACCCCCTGCCTGACGCTGCCTACCATTTTGCCAAAGGTGTATGTGAGTGCGACGGGTATACTCAAAAGAAGAAGTATCGAAAGGAAGTTCGTCAGGCCGGTCGGGTTCTCGAAAGGGTCCGCACCATTGGCGTTAAAGAACCCTCCCCCGTTCGTCCCGAGTTGTTTGATCGCCTCTTGCGACGCTACCGGCCCCCGGGGTATCACCTGGGTGACATGGTTGATTGCGTCGCTTACTGTCACAGGGCCGGCTAGGGTCTGAACGACCCCTTGGGCTATGAACACCACGGCGGCTACGACGGCTATCGGAGCGAGGATGTACAGGGTGCCACGGACCAGGTCCACCCAGAAGTTCCCGATCGTCTTGGACCCTTTACGGGAGAATCCTCGTATCAGGGCGACCGCTACCGCCACGCCGACCGCTGCGCTGAGGAAGTTCTGAAGGGCGAGCGTACCCATCTGCGACAGGTAAGACATGGTCGTCTCCCCGGAGTACGCCTGCCAGTTCGTGTTAGTGACGAATGACACGATGGTGTTGAAGGACATGGCTGGGCTGACAGCGCCAAGGTGCTGAGGGTCAAGCGGGAGGCTCCCTTGAAGGCGCATGAGCAGATAGCCGGCGAGGAGGACCACCCCGCTGAACGCAATGAGCGAGACGCCGTATCGCTGCCAGGACTGCTCGACCTCAGGATTGACACCCATCAGCTTGTAGATCGGACGCTCGACGAAGCCCAGCCAGCCGCAGCGACCCTCGTACACCGACACCATGTAGGCGCCAAGGAGCCGCCACGCCACG
>JAKBBA010000052.1 GCA_021808665.1 Actinomycetes bacterium | reverse complement strand
CCCATTACCCGAAGGCGTCGACACCGCAGCAACAACATCATTCACATGAACACCCAAACCAGGCACCGACCCGTAAAACTGAGCACCCCCAAACGAGAACACCCCACCATCAGCACCAACAAGCCGGTAACCCGACGGGGGCGGGTTCACGAACGTCAAACCCATGGCAGGGTGGCCGATACCGGTGTCGGTTGCGGTGCTTACGGCGAAGTCGCCCGGCGGGTATGTCCCAGCCGGCGGGTCGGTCACGCCCGACACGACCACGCTGACCGACGAACCGCCCGCGATAGCGATAGGAGTGTCGACCTCGACGCTATTGGCGGCCGTCGCAGTTACTACGTGGACGCCGGTACCGTCGACCCTGTAGTCGGAGGTAGCTGACGGCAGTGTCGTGCCGCTCGGCGCCACTAGTTCTATGGGCTGACCGGCCGCTAAGCCTCCCAGGGCTCCGCTGGTGTAACTGTAGGTCCAAGTCGCTACGGCCCCGGCCGACGTGGACGACGAGGCGACGGCGACGCCGCTCAGCGCCGAGGGGAAGCTGACCTGGCTGACCGGGCCGCCTGCGGCGTCAGCCGTGGTCGACACCTCGAAATCAGTTGCAGGGTAGGAGCCTTGGGCGGGGTTGGTCATGGCGGACACGACCACCTTGACTTGCGTAGAAGCGCCCACCGACGACGAAAGCGTTATAGTCGCCGTGTTAGGAGTCCCGGGAGTCACGCTCACGTCCCCTGCGCCGGCTTTCACCCCGTCTATGGTGTAGTCGCTCGACTGTGTCGGGAACGTCGCCGGCGTGGGGGCTTCCAACGTCAGCGAGTCCCCTTGGCTCAGCGCCCCGGTGTCGCTCGTCTGAAAGTCGTAGGTCCAGTCGACGTCACTGGCGGCGGGCACACTGGACGTGGCTGACAGGGAGACTCTGGTGACGCCCGAGCCGAACGAGATGCCCGTGGCGGCTTGGCCGGCGATGGTGTCGACACTGGTCGCCACCTCGAAGGCGCTGGCCGGGTCGTTCCCAGGTGGCGGGTTGGTGACGTCGGACACGGTCAATGACACAACGACCCGGGCTCCGACGGCAGTAAAGCCCGTCGGCACGGTTACGGTGACGCTGTTGGCGGGGTTCGCCACGCTTACAGTCGACGGGGTTGAGCCGCCCACTAGGTAGTTGCCCGCCGCGGCCGGCCAGACCGTTCCGACCGGTGCGGTCAGGGTCACCGTGTTACCTGAGGTGAGGGACCCCGTGCTGCTCGTGGTGAAACCGACGAGCCACTGCTCCTGCTGGCCAGCCTGGCTGACCGTCGCGGAGTACGACACGTTGGTAACACCCGAAGAGAAGGTCAGGCCGGCCGATGCGTTGGTAGCTGAGTCGGCGATCGTGGAAGCACTGAAGACGGTGTTGGAATATGTGCCGACGGGGGGGTTGGTGACGTCGCCGATTGTGACGTCCACCGGGCTCGAGGCTGCGATCGAAGCCGGGACGGTCAGAGTCACGCTGTTGGCCGGGCCGGTCACGCTGACCGCACCTACGGTTATCCCACCCACGGTGTAGTCGGCCGCTGCGGTCGGGAAGGTCGTGCCGGTTGGGGCGACGAGCGTCACCGTGTCACCGGAGCCCAACGCGCCAGACGAACTGGTGGAGAAGTCGTAGGTCCAAGTCGACGAACCGCCCGCTGCTGCGGAGGAGGAGGTAACTGCCAATCCGGTGGCACCGGAGCCGAAGTCGAGGCCGGCGGACACGGTCTGGGTGGCCGTGTCCGAGCTGGTGGCGACTGTGAAATCGCTGGCGGGGTCGACGCCGGCCGTAGGGTTGATCACGCCGTCGACGACTACGGTTACGGCGGTGCCGTCGCCCACCGCCACCGGCGTCGTCAGCGTCACGGTCGGGGCGTTCGTAGTGCCACCGACGGTTACCGTGCCCGTCACGGTATTCCCGTTGACGCTGAAGTTCGACGCCTGGGCCGGGAAGGAGGTACCGGCGGGAGCGCCTAGAGTCACCGTGGCGGTGTTGGCCGCGAGCGACCCTGTGCCGCCGGTCGTGAAGGTGTACGTCCAGTTGCTCTGGGCCGCCTGCTGGCGGTTGGATGCCGACACAGTCGCTGCGGTGACGATGGAATTCTTGTTGACGCACAGCACCCCCGGGGCGAACAGGGCCGCCGTCGGAGAGCCCAGACCCGACGCCATGTCGTAGCCGGTTCCCGCCGGGTAGTCTCCGTTGTTCGTGCCGGTGTAGTCGTTGTTACCCGACGTGATGTCGTTCATGTCAGACGGGTTCCGATACAGCGCCGGGTTTAGGAGACCGGCGGCCTGGGCGGGTTTCGTCGCCCCGCAGGACTCGTCGGCGAGAGCCGTCAGGGCAGCCCAAACCGGGGCCGCGCCGCTCGTGCCTCCCTCCGCCGTCCACTGGCCGGTGCCCGAAACGCTGTCGTAGATGCTGTAGGCGCTGTCGGGGTTCGCTACCGCGGCCACGTCGGGCACCTCACGGCAGTGGGTCCCCGTCGCAGCCCCGCAGTAGGTTCCGCTCTGCGACAGGCCGGTCTCGAACACCCCGGTTCCGGTCTGCCATGACGGCATCGACCAGAAGGTGGAGACACCTCCCCCTCCGGCGCCCCCGGAGACGTTCCCGGGGGTGCCGCCGTTGTTCCACACCGTCTCGCTTTGGAGGGTGTGGTTAGTGTTCAGGGTGAGCGTGGTGCCTCCGACCGCCGTCACGTACGGGTCGCTGCCCGGATCGTCCACGGCCAAGGCCGTCGAGGTCCCGGCACCGCCGTAGCAGTCCTCGGCGCCGGCGTCGCCGGCAGCGTCGAGGATGCTTTGGCCTTGGCTGGCCATCTGCGCGAAAACAATCTCCTCGGCCTGCGCCCCCGCCTCGCCCTCCTGGGGCTCGCAGATACCCCAGCTGGTAGAGACCACTTCCGCTGTGTCGTCGTCGGCTATCTGGGTGTACTCGTCGGTAGGACCGCTCCCGCCGTTGGGCGCCTCGTAGACGTCAAGTGTCGCCTGGGGGGCGAGCTCGATCACGTTCTCGATGTCGAGGATCGACTCCCCCGACCCCGGCCCGGTGCCGGCTCCGCCGTCCACGTTCACCTCGTTCACCGTCGGGTTGACGCCGTAGCAAGAATCGAAGGTGGAGACGTCCGAGGGTGCGTAGGGTTCCAGCTCGTAGAGGGCGATCGTCTCGCCCGAGCCGAGCATCCCCTTCGAGTACGCCCCCGCCGTGAAGCCGTAGGCCGTAGCCAGCTGGTCGCCGGTGTAACCCCCGGCTGCCTGCGCGCTCGGGCACCCGACGGGGCCGGCGATCCGCGGCAACACTTTTGCGGCGGCTCCCGCCGAACCCGACGCTCGAGTCTCCGCTGCGGAAGGTGCGCTGGAAGCCAGGTCTTGGGGCTTCAGCTGGTAGATGGTCGACAACCCGGTTATCGCCACGACAGACGGCGCAATCGCAGATGGCAGTAGCGGAGCGGTGGTGTTCGCGTAAGCGACCCGGCCGGAGGCCAGCCGGTAGCTGTGCAGCGTTACTCCGAGAGCTTTCTCGGCTTGGCCTACCGTGGTCGTCACGGGAATGATCACGTCGTCGGGGTTGACCGGACCCGGTTGGAGTCCCAACGCCACGAGCTGCGAGTCGACCGCCGCTATCGTGGCTGCAGAAGCACCGAACGTGGGGCCGAACTCGCCCTGCGCCAAGAAGTGGTGGTACGAGGGCGAAGACGGGTCGTAGACCTCGGAGAGGAACGACTGCAGCGCCGCCGGGTCCCTCGGGGCGAGGCTCACGTCCAAGTGAAGCGTGGTCGTCGTGTCCTCAGGTCCGAGGTCCTTCGCCTGGACTGGCGCGGCGATCGCGTGGCCGATCGGCACTTTCACAGGCGCCTGCTGGGGCGATAGCGTAGCGCCGGCAGCACTGGCCGAAACAGTCGGAGCAAAGACGGCTATGAGCCCGACGACGGTGCCCGCGACACCAGCACGGCTGACTGCTACCCGGCGACGAGCTCTACGCCGGCGCGGGACTCGGGGTTCGCTTCCAGCCGACATTGTGGTTCCTCCCTATCTCGCCGAGCCGGCTTGGAGCCCAAGCACATCGAGTTGACTTTAGCGGCCCGCCCCTTTACCAGTCAAGGACCGGACAATGCCCTCGGCGCCTACCAGAAGCCGGTCGAGGCTGGTTTCAGGTCACCATTCCTGCAGTCAGGGCGGCGTCGACGGCGGCTACGAGCCGGTCGTGGTCGGAGACGTTGCGCCGCCTGTCCGATGTCACGATCCCGACCCGCACAGCTTTGCAAGGCTCGGGGAGGTCGGCTGCTTCGAGGAAACCTTCCAGGTCCATCCTCGTGTCGATGCGGGTCGCTTCGACACCGTAGGCGCTACAAAGCGCTACGAGGTCCACCCCGTGCGGCGTAGCCCAGTAGCGTTCGAAGCGCTCAGGCTCCAGGACATCCGAGTAGGCCAGGAATGAGAAGATCCCACCCCCGTCGTTGTCTACTACTACCACGCTCAGCCGGGCCGGCCGCTCGGCCGCCCATAGGAGCGCCCCGGCGTCGTATAGGAATGCGAGGTCCCCTACCAGAGCCACGGTCGGCTGTCCGGCGCCGATGGCAGCTCCAAGCGCACTTGACAGCACCCCGTCGATACCGTTCGCTCCACGGTTGGACATCACTCGACCCTCGCAACGAGGCGACCCGAACCACTCGACATCGCGTATTGGCATCGAAGACGACACGAACAGCTGAGAGCCAGGCGAAAGCGATTCCGTGACAGCCCTGGCAACCGCCGGCTCGGACATCTCCAACGCCGTCCCCAGCGCTAGAAGATCGTCGAGGGTCGCTTGGGTTATCTCGTCTGCCCGCTTCCACAGCGAAAGCCAGTCGCCTGCCGCCCCAACCACGTCGGTAGCGGTCGACGCACTGAGCGCTCCCGCCAAGTCGACCGCGTTGGCGGTCGACACCTCCCATGCGGTTCGCTCGGGGTCTACCCAGCGTCCGCGAGGATCGACGAGCACCTGAGGTACGTCCCCGCCGAGGCCACCGAGCCATGTGTTAAGCACCTTAGACGACCAAGGTGCTCCGAAGCGCAGCACGAAGTCGGCCTCGAGGTTCTGCACGAACTCGGAGCGCAACATGAGGTCTGCTCCTGCCACCACGAAGGGATGCTCCACGCGAAGCCCACAGCGGGGATCGGCCAGGACCGGCCATCCCATCGTCTGAGCTATCGCCAACACGGCCTCCCTGTCCTCCTCGGAGGCCGCCGCGCCCTCCCCGGCGACTATGAGCCCGCGCCTGCCACTTTGGGATCTGATCAGATCGACGATGGCCGAGTCGGGTGTCACTTTTCGCGCCAAGCGCCCTACGGCGTGCCAGGGCCTGCCCCCCGGGCGTCCCAGCGGGACCGGAACTCCAGACCCGTCGCCGAAAAGGGGCTCGCGAAACGCCAAGTTGAGGTGGACCGGGCCTTGTCCTTCGAGCGCCTCGGCCACCGCACGAGAAGCCACAGAGCGCCACATCCCGGCCGACGCGAGCTCCGCGACGCCTGGCTCGAAGGCCCAGCGAACCGACCGGCCGTAGAGGCCCTGCTGGTCGACCGTCTGGGGTGCGCCCACCTCGTGCAGCTCGGGGGGGCGGTCTGCGCTAACGACGATCAGGGCGACACCCGCCTGAGAGGCCTCTACCACCGCAGGGTGCATCTCCACTGCGGCCGTTCCGCTCGTCGTGACGGCGATAACTGGCCTAGCAGTGGCGAGAGCAGCTCCAAGCGCTGCGAACCCCGACGAACGCTCGTCCAACACGACGCTCACCCGGATCGCCCCCTGGGTCTGGAGAGCTGTGATCATTGGGGTGGAGCGTGATCCGGGTGAGACGAAAGCTTCGCGGACACCTGCTCGGTGCCATTCGTCGCACAGCACCGAGCAGAACGCCGCCTGGACGTCAGCCCGCTTGACATCTTCGAGCGTCATGGGGCACCTCCTGGGGACGCAACGCTTGCAGAGACGGTGGGCGACGGGATCATGGCATCATTGCGGCATGAGAAGCGAGCTTGGAGTCCTCGTGCGCAACGCCCCTGCGCGTCACCGTCTGGCGCTCGTACACGGCTTCACGCAGTCGGCGGCTTCCTGGGGACCGTTTGTCGACAGCCTCGACGACAGCTTCGAGACGGTCGCGCTCGACGCTCCTGGGCACGGACGCTCCGCTGCCGTCGAAGCCGGCTTGGTGGACGGGGCTGAGATGATGGCAGCAGCGGTGCTCAAAGCGGGCTCCGGCGGCCCGGCGTCGTGGATCGGCTATTCCATGGGTGGCCGCTACGCCCTGCACGTGGCTCTCGCTCACCCAGAGGCGGTAACGAGCCTGATATTGGTCAGCTCCACCGCCGGCATCGACGACCCCGACGAGCGCCAGGCGCGAAGGCGCTCCGACGCCGACGTAGCACGTCGCGTCGAACGCGACGGCGTGGGCGACTTCCTCGCCTGGTGGCTGTCGCAGCCGATCTTCTCCACCCTTCCGACTGAAGCGGCTAACCTCGAGGGGAGGATGGGCAACTCCCCGGCGGGCCTGGCTTCGAGCCTCCGACTCGCCGGGACGGGAGCGCAGCAGCCTCTGTGGGACCGCCTTGGGAACATCGAAGTGCCGGTCCTCGTCGTCGCAGGCGACCTCGACGCCAAGTACCGCGACCTCGCCCACCGGCTCGTCGAGTCGATCGGCGGCAACGCCGAACTGGCCGTCGTTCCCGACGCCGGCCACGCATGCCACCTCGAGGCCCCGACTGTATTCCACAGGCTGGTACAGAGGTGGTTGACGGCCCGTCGACCCTGAGCCCCACGGCGTTGCTCCTCGGCTGGTCAGATCCACAAGCCGACCGCCACGGCAGCTCCGAACGCCAACTGCGCCCTACCGGTTTCGCCGAGCACCTCGATCAGGTCCCGTCCCGTCGTACCTGCCAGGACACGCCTAACCGGCACGACTGCAAACGGCAGAGCCACCAGGCCAACAAGTCCGCCCAGCCGCCAGGCCGCCATCAACGCTGCGGCTACGAAGGGGCCGGCCATGCACGCCGAGTAGATCACCCTCGTCGGAGCCGCCCCCACCCTCACCGCCAGAGTCCGCTTGCCCGACAACGCATCACCGTCTATGTCACGGAGGTTGTTCACCACCAGCAAGGCAACGGCAAACAGGCCCGAAGCCGCCCCAGCGACAGCGCTCAGAGCATCGAGACGTCCGAGTTGCACGTACGCAGTCCCTGCGGTAGCTACCAGGCCGAAAAAGACGAACACGAACAGCTCTCCCAACCCGGCGTAACCGTACGGTCTGGGCCCGCCCGTGTAGAACCAACCGGCGGCTACGCACGCCGCCCCGACCGCTACCAGCCACCAGCCGGCGAACGCTGCTAGCACGAGGCCGCAAGCTCCGGCCACGGCGAAAGACGCGAGCGCCGCCTTCTTGACTGCCGCCGGACTTCGCAGGCCCGACGCTACAAGCCGCAGGGGCCCAACCCTGTCGACATCGGTGCCTTTGACACCGTCGCTGTAGTCGTTGGCGTAGTTCGTACCGACCTGGAGAGCCAACGCCACGACCAACGCAAGGGCCGCCCGCCACCAGATCACCTGACCGCCGGCCCTTGCCACCGCAGTACCGATGACCACAGGAACGGCCGACGCCGGGAGCGTCCTCGGGCGGGCGCCGAGCACCCACGGATGTTGCGAAACCTTCACCGGGTGGCAAACTACCGCCGATGGCAGCTCTCGTGGCAATCGACCTTCCGGGCGGACCGGCGTTCGTGACAGCACTACGCATGATCTGGGACGCCGGTGATGCGGCACTTCCCGTAGACCAGCGCCTGGCCGCTAGCGCCCAGGCGGACACGATCCGCTCGCTACGGGCATCCGCTGTAGTCGGCCCAGACGGCGAGCGTCACAAACTGGAGGGTGGAGCCCCCGTCGAGCCGGGTGACGCCCTAGTGATGGCCACCAGCGGGACGACAGGCCGCCCGAAAGGGGTGGTTCTGACCCACGGAGCTCTCGACGCTTCTGCAGCAGCTACCAGCCGCAGGCTCGGCGTCGACCCCACCCGGCACCGTTGGCTGGCTTGCCTGCCTCTCAACCACATAGGGGGTCTGGCGGTGGTGACCCGCAGCCTTGCTACCGGGACGCCTTTCGAGGTGCTGGCCGGCTTCGACGCGGACCGTGTCCGGGAGCTAAGCGGCCCGGACTGCTTCGTGTCGCTGGTGACCACGGCGCTCGCCCGGACGCCGGCTGACCTTTTTCACACGGTGGTGCTGGGAGGCTCCTCCTACCCCGCTGACCGGCCAGCGAACGTCGTGGGAACCTACGGGATGACCGAGACCGCCAGTGGCGTCGTCTACGACGGGTTCCCTCTCGAAGGCGTCGAGATCAGGATCGACGCCCGGACGTCGGAGATCTCCCTACGAGCACCAATGCTGCTGCGCTGCTATCGCGACGGCGCGGCCCCTTTCGGACCCGACGGCTGGTTTCCGACCGGCGACGCAGGCGAATTCGACTCTGACGGGCGTCTCATGGTCGCCGGCAGAATGGGCGACATGATCGTCTCTGGGGGCGAGAAGATCTGGCCGGCGCCGATCGAGGAGATCCTGGTCGAACACCCCGACGTCGCCGACGTGGCGGTAGCTGGCAGGACTGACCCCGAGTGGGGCCAGAGGGTCGTCGCATGGGTTGTCCCAGCGCAGGGCCGGCCCCTCCCTGACCTTGCGGAGTTGCGCGACCTGGTTGGTTCCCGCCTTGCCCGCTGGGCAGCACCTAGGGAGGTCGTGGCGGTCGACTCGATCCCTCGGACGGCGATCGGGAAGATCCGCCGGGACCGTCTCGACCGGGGCGAGCCCGAAGGCCGGTAAGTTGCAAGACATGAAGATGCCCTATCGCAACCTTGGCCGTTCCGGTCTGCGCGTCAGCCTTTTGTCTTTCGGGTCGTGGGTCACGTTCGGGCCCCAGCTCGCCGGTCAGGGGGCTGCTGAATGCCTCGAGGCCGCTCATGACGCCGGCGTCAACTTCTTCGACAACGCCGAGGCGTACTCAGGTGGCGAGTCTGAGAGGATCATGGGTCAGGCCATCGCCGACCTCGGATGGGCTCGCCACGATTACGTGATATCGACGAAGCTGTTCTGGGGCTTGCACCCTGCGGTGAACATGCGCAACACACTGAACCGCAAATACCTGCGCCAGGCTATAGAAGGCAGCCTTGAGCGTCTCGGCCTCGACTTCGTCGACCTGGTGTTCTGCCACCGCCATGACCCCCACACCCCTCTAGAAGAGACGGTTTGGGCGATGCACGACATGGTCGAACGAGGTCAAGCGCTCTACTGGGGGACGTCAGAGTGGCCGGCTGACGAGATCCGCGCCGCGTGGGAGATCGCCGAACGCCATCACCTTCACAAACCGGTCATGGAACAACCCCAGTACAACCTGCTAACCCGGGCAAAAGTCGAGCGCGAGTACGCTCGCTTGTACTCCGAGATTGGCCTCGGCCTGACCACGTGGAGCCCTCTATCTTCAGGGCTGCTCACCGGCAAGTACCGCGACGGGATCCCTGAAGGATCCCGGGCCGCCCTTCCGGGCTACGAGTGGTTGCGTGACCGGCTCACCGACCCGGCTGCGAACAAGGCTGTCGAGCAGTTGTCCGCCGTCGCCGAGCGTCTCGGTGCTACCCCCTCCCAGGTGGCGATCGCCTGGTGCGCCCACAACCCTCACGTGTCGACTGTGATCACCGGCGCCAGCCGCGCTGACCAGGTCCGTGACAACATGGCCGCCGTCGAAGTTCTCGACGCTCTCGACGAAGACACGATCCTCCAGCTCGAACGCGCCTTCGAAGGCATTGCTTCCTAGACGCCTCCGGCGAGACATTTTGACGGCGACGCACATCATCACCACAACCGGGACAACTGGAGATGCGGCTACGATGACCACGTCGATTGAACCTGACGCAACCGACGCAGTAGTCGGCTTTCCTAGGACCGCGTCTCGGCTGGCGCTACCAGTCGAAGCCTGGGGATAGGTCCCGACTAAGAATCCGGTGGTCGAGACGACAGCGAGCAACCACAGGTGCCAGCGCTGGGGATTCCAGCGGGCGCCTGGTCCGCCAAATGTCGTGCCGGCTAGCGTCGGCGTCGTAGCCGCCGCGATAGCCCCGTGGCCTGAGACCACCCGACAGGATCTGTGAAGGAAAGTCCTGGCTAAACCAGTCACAGTTCCTCCTTCGTCGCAGCCGATCTAACCGGTCGAAGTCGCAACATGCCACTTTGGATGTGAACTTTGACGGCCTCACTAGGTTCCTCCAGTATCGTAGCTATCTGATCGCGCGCAAGGCCGCCGAAGTCTGCGAGGCCGACTGCAGCTTCCTGCGTTGGCAGCTGCGATCTGCCAGACAGGCCCGCCTCTCGCAAAGCGCTCCTGTATACCGATGCCAGGAGGCTCACCCGCTGCGTCGTGCCGCAGGTGTCACGGCCTTCGCCGCGAGTCCACCACCACACGAACGCGTCCTGTGCAACCTGGTCGGCTTTGGGCCGTCCGAAAAGGTAGTAGGCGAAGCTGTAGACCGCTCGGGCGTGCGCTTCGTAAACGTCAGAGAGGCCCCTCAGGCTCCCGGGCGGAGCCCGCCAGCTCCCCGGAACGGGTGAGGCTCGGGATGCCATTTCGATTGTGCGCCGAGGAGCCGTCCACGGAGGAGGGCCCTTCCCACGGATGAACCGGGGCCGGATGTCGCTGGAACTACCGCTAGGTTGGGAGGGGTGCCGACCGCGAACCATCTAGCCCGGGAATCCAGCCCCTACCTGCTCCAACACGCAGAGAACCCGGTCGACTGGTACCCGTGGGGGCCGGAGGCGTTCGAGGCGGCGAAGTCCCGGGACGTGCCCATCCTGCTGAGCGTTGGCTACAGCGCCTGCCACTGGTGCCATGTGATGGCGCACGAATCCTTCGAGGATCCCGAAGTCGCTGAGGTAATGAATCACCTTGCGATTTGTGTCAAGGTCGACCGGGAAGAACGCCCCGACGTGGACAGCGTGTACATGGAGGCGCTACAAGCGATTACCGGCGGCGGAGGGTGGCCGATGACAGTTTTCCTCACACCTGACGGCAGGCCGTTCCACGGGGGAACCTATTATCCCAAGGCCCAGTTCCTAGCCCTTCTTGGACGGGTCGGTCAACTCTGGCGCGATCAGCGCGCTGATCTAGAGGAGGCCGCCTCCCAGCTCGCCGAGGCTGTCAGGTCTCACACCTCGCTGCCCTCGGCGAGCTGGGCCAGGGACGGCGACGCGGGCGCGGCCGGCGACCCGAAGCTTCTAGAGCGTGCTGGCGACGCCCTTCTAGCTCGCTTCGACCCTGAATGGGGAGGTTTCGGGAGGGCGCCGAAGTTCCCTCAGCCGCCGATGCTCGAAGCGCTCCTCCAGGCGGCAGTCGCCTACGAGCGTCCCGACCTGCTCGAAGCGCTCACCACGACTCTCGACGCGATGGTGGCCGGAGGCATTTACGACCATGTTGGTGGGGGGTTCGCCAGGTACTCCACTGAGCGCACGTGGCTGATACCGCACTTCGAGAAGATGCTCTACGACAACGCCCTACTCGTGCGGGTCTACCTGCACGCGTGGCAAGTCACTGGACGGCCCGCCTACCTGCAGGTCCTACAAGAGACCGTCGACTACCTGCTCAGCCCTCCGCTTCGGGTGGCCGGCGCCGGCTTCGCGTCAGCTGAAGACGCCGACAGCGAAAGAGTCGAAGGCCGCTTCTACGTTTGGGACCACGACGAGGTTCTCGATGTCGCAGGACCTGATACCGCCGCCTGGTATGGAGTGACCGAAGCCGGGAACTGGGAAGGCAGGAACATCCTTCACCGGCCGCGTCGAAGCGCCGAGGGCGAAGCCACGCTTTGGCCGTCGGACACTGATTGGCTGGCCCCACCCCCTACGGTCGAGGACGGCCGGCGGGCCCTCCTGCAACGCCGCAACACCAGGCCCCGGCCGGGACTCGACGACAAGGTGCTCACAGAGTGGAACGCCATGGCCGTCGCGGCGCTCGCCGAAGCAGGCGCGGCGCTTGGGGATCTTCGGCTGCTCGACGTAGCCGAGTCTGTCGGGCGCTTCCTGTTGGCGAACTCCCGCAGAGCGGACGGCCGCTGGCTTAGAAGTTGGCAGGACGGAACCGCACGGCACCTCGCCTATAGCTCTGACTACGCTTGGCTGGTAGAGGCGTTCTGCCGTCTGGGCGAAGCAACCGGCCAAGCCGAATGGTTCGCCGAAGCCCGCAAGGCCGCCGACAGCCTGATCGAGCTGTTTTGGGACGACGAGCGCCGGGCGTTCGCCACCTCCGGAGTGGACGCCGAAGCCCTGATAGCAGCCCCTCTCGACACCTCCGACGGGGCGGTTCCCTCGGCGAACTCAGTGGCTGCGACAGCATTACTACGCCTCGGCGCCATAAGTGGTGAGCGCCGCTACGGCGAGCACGCCAGGGTACTGGTAGAAGCTATGGCCCCAGCGATGTCGAAGTCACCTTTATCTTTCACAGGTATGGTCGTCGCCGCAGACCTACGGCGCAGAGGGGTCACAGAAGTCGTGGTCAGTGGTTCCAGGCCCGACCTGCTAGGAGCGCTGCGGAGCCGCTACCTTCCGGGGGCTGTCGTCGTGTGGGGGGAACCCTTCGATTCCCCTCTCTGGGAGGGCCGGCGCCTACAAGACGGCGAGGGGAGCCCGACGGCTTCGTCCGACGGCCTCGCTTACGTCTGTCGCGACTACGCTTGCCAGATGCCGGCAGGGGACGTTGAAACCCTTCTAGCTCAGCTCGGAGTTGCCGGACCGCCGAGCATCCACCAATTCGACCGACGCAAGGACAAGTATTAGAGATCGTGACATCCACCTCTGCCCTCGAAAGGTTGTTGATCACCGACAAGGTCAGGCCGTCGTCGTTCGGGGCTGCGGTCACCGCACCTGACTACCGTCCTGTAATTAAGGAGATGCCCCGAGTCAGGGTAGACGCGGGAGTCACTCTACGCCTCGTCGTCTTGTCCAGCGACGAGCGCCACTGCACTGGTATCGACGTCGAGTCGGGCACGCTCGTCCGGGGGTGGGCGACCGAACCTTTCGAGGCAGCCTTATCCATCTACGACGTGGTCGAGGTGACCATCGCCGGCAGCAGCAGCGCCGACGTCCTGCCCGACCCGGCACAGCCCGAGGCGGTGGTGATCGAAGCGCAACCCGAAGCCATCGACAGGCTAACTGGACGACGCTGCGAGAAGATGCTGCGAGCGTTGCTGCACCCTAAAGACAGGCCCCTGCTCAACAACCCATCGACGGCTATACCTTTCTGGGAGCGCCGCAGTGACCATCCCTCGGTTGCCGTCGTCGACCCAGGCGGGTCCGTGACTTTCTCACGTCAAGGTTCTTACCTCGCCTGCGTGTTCGACTGGCAGGGCCATCGGCGGGAACTTCCCTGCTTGGACCGCAAGATTGCGGGCCAGATGGACCGGGCCGGGATGAAACGTATGATGGCACCGAAAGGCAGCCGGCTGCTCGTCGCTTTCACCCCTCCCATCGAAGGGCGATGCCACAAGGTCGTGGAATCGCTGCTACCAAGACCCTGAAAGTTGTGCTAACCGGAGTATTTCGCGGCCAAGTCTTCAGCCATCGCCCAGCCGAAGGCGATCAGGACGTCTCGGCGTACCGGATCTAGCGGCCCCATCAACTCAGCTACCTCGGCATCGATATTGCTGGGATCGTCAACTTCGAAATCGAAAACACCCACAGGACTGCCGTCCCCGCAGACCACGAAGGACCGGTCGTCTATGCGGCCCTCCGCCCCAAAGCGCTTCGCAAGACGCCTACTCCAGGCTCTCTCCTCACCGGTCGGCTTGTGTCCAGGCCTGGGGCAGATGTCCTGGAAGCTGGCGAAGGTCGCGAAAGCTCCGGGATTAATGAAACGAGTGCCGATAAGCACGTCCTCATCGGGGAAAGCCAGTACCGCCTTGTGAAGCTGTGCTGCTCTTATCTCCTCCAAGACCTCCGCAGCGCCGGGACCTCTGCCTACCGAAGCCAACCCCCATAGCACGCAGGGGGTGCCTCCTATCCGCTCTAATGTGCAGAAGGAAAAGCCACGAAGACTGCCGGCGTCCCTCACCTGGGTTATGAGAACCCAGGCTTCGGGTTGCTTGGATATGAGCCCGATGTCGAACCCGGCAGGACCGTCAGTCACGAGGTCAGCCATCTCGGCCAGCTCGGCGTCCGAAAGTGCGGTGCAGTCCTTCGTTTCCGCTTCAAGTTTCATGCGTAGATCGTTCTCCTCACCCGCTGTCCTCCGCTGGACCAGTTTAGGCCGTCCGGACGCAGTAGCGAAACCGCCAGGCCTGCAATGCAGGCCTGCAACCGTTCAGCTGCGCCACCTCAGCCGGAGCTCAGGCAGTTCGCCCCGAGCAGCTCGCGCAGTTCGGCGGCGAGACCGCCAGAGCGATCAACCCAGAACTGCGGGCCCAATCTGATGCACTTATCCCCTACGTGCAGGAACACCGGGGATACGCCCGGGTGGCCACTGAGAACGCCTTTCAAACGCGCGACACGGTCCTCGCTCAAAGCTTGCAGGGGTAAGTTCAGATGGAGTGGCTCAACGTCGTCGTCTCGGATCTCGACCCTCTCCACGTCGAGGCATATCAGCTTCGGAGTCTCCTCCCGCTGGTCGAGACGGCCTTTCACGACAATGACTGCGTCGTCTGCGAGCAGGTGACCGACAGCGGCCATCGTCTTGGGGAAAACCCAGACCTCGATCGACGAGGAAAGGTCCTCCAAAGTAAAGGTGGCCATCATGTCGCCGCGCTTGGTGTACTTGCGGACAAGACCGGTGACGACCCCTCCGATGCAGCGAGCCTCGCCGTCACGACCCCTGAAGCCCGCCACCCGGCCAACGGTCTCGCCCGCTACTTCCCGCCCCGCCTGCTCGCGAAGCTCGGCGATGCCAACGTCGCACCTACGGGCCAGGGTCGCTTCGAGACCCTTGAGGGGATGGTCCGAAAGGTAAAGGCCGAGCATCTCCTTCTCGAAGGCCAATCGAGTCGCCTTGTCGAAATCTTGGTCGGGGATATCGATCCTGGCGTCGTCGAACACCGCCGTCTGCGCTCCGAGGTCACCGAAGAGGCTCATAACCCCCTGGTCGGCTTCTCGGCGCCGAGCGAGGGTGCGGTCGATGACCGACTCGTATACGAGCATAAGACCCTGGCGAGGATGGCCAAGAGAGTCGAAAGCCCCCGCCTTTATCAACGACTCTACGGTTCGCTTGTTGAGTACCGCCGGGTCTACTCGCGAGCAGAAGTCGTAGAAGTCGCTGAAAGCGCCCCCTTCTCGTCGTTCTGCGATGATCCGCTCGACGAGGCCCTCCCCGACATTACGAATGGCGGAAAGCCCGAACGGTATGACCCATCGGTTCACCCCCTTGGGGTCGGTTACCTGAGTAGCGGCGAACTCTGACGTGGCCACGTTGATATCGGGGACCAGCACCTCTATGCCCTGCGAGCGGCACTCGGCGAGGTAGACGGCCGTCTTGTCCTTGTCGTCTTTGACACTGGTCAGCAGGGCGGCAAGGTACTGGGCTGGGAAGTTTGCCTTGAGCCAAGCCGTCTGGTAGCTGACGAAACCGTATCCGAAAGCGTGACTCCGGTTGAAGCCGTAGTCAGCGAAGGGTTCGATGATGTCGAAGAGCATCTTGCCGACGCCACGGCCATATCCGTTTGCCTCGCAGCCCTCCTCGAACTTCTCGCGTTCTTTCGCCATCACCTCCCGGATTTTCTTTCCGGCGGCCTTCCTCAGGTTGTCGGCTTCGGCGAGGCTGTAGCCGGCGAACTTGGTCGCTAGAAGCATCATCTGCTCCTGGTAGATGCAAAGCCCGTAGGTGTTTCCCAGCACCTCCTCCATGTCAGGATGCTGGTAGACGACCGGCTTACGCCCGTTCTTCCGGTCGGCGTAGTCGTTATGCATGTTCGCGGCCATCGGCCCGGGCCGGTATAGCGCCACGAGCGCAGCCACGTCTTCGAACTCGGTCGGCGCAAGCGATCTCACCAGGTTGCGCATCGGACCGCCTTCGAGCTGAAACACCCCGATGGTGTCAGCCCGCTGCAACATCTCGAAGACCTTCGGGTCGTCGAGAGGCACCCGGTCTATGTCGGGCCTGGAACCGGTTGTCGCGTCGATCAGGTCCAGCGCCCGTTCGATCACCGACAGGTTTCGCAACCCGAGAAAGTCCATCTTCAACAGGCCGAGTTCCTCGACCCCGTGCATTTCGTACTGGGTGACGATAGGGGCGTCTTCGACTCTGCCGCCAGGTTCAGGCTTGCGCTGGATGGGCAGGTGATCGGTGAGTGGATCTCCAGAAATGACCACCGCGGCTGCGTGGATACCGTCCTGGCGGCGCATTCCCTCGAGGCCTCTCGCTACCTCGACGACTTTCGCTGCGTCCGGATCCACCGCCACCAACTCGCGCAGCTCGGCCGCCTGCTTGAAGCCGTCCGAGTACTTGGGTGTCTCCTCCAGGCACGCCCACAAAGGGGTGTCTCTCCCCATCACCAAGGGTGGCATCAGCTTGGCTATCCGGTCCCCGAGGCCATATGGGTAGCCCAGGACTCTAGCTGCGTCACGTACGGCGGCACGAGCCTTGATAGTCGAGAACGTGACGATTTGCGCCACCCGGTCCCATCCGTAGCGCTCGGCTGCGTAGCGGATCATCTCCGAGCGGAAGCGCTCGTCGAAGTCCATGTCTATGTCGGGCATCTGCTTACGGCCCGGGTTCAAGAAGCGCTCGAAGAGTAGTTGGTATCGGATTGGGTCCAAGTCGACGATGCGTAGGCAGTAGGCGACACAGCAGCCCGCCGCGCTACCACGCCCTGGGCCGACGCGAATGCCGTTCTCCCTGGCGTGGCGGATGAGATCCCACACGACGAGGAAATAGTCCGAGAAGCCCATGTCCGATATGACCGCCAGCTCGTAGTCCAGGCGCTGCGCCGCCTCGGCTGGCAGCGGGTCTCCGTAGCGCTGCTTAGCCCCTTCTAGGCTGAGATGACGCAGATAGGCGTCGGCGTCGGCGAAAGTCTCCGGACGGGGGAACGACGGAAGCTGTGGCCTACCGAACGTTATCTCGACGTCAGCCCGCTCGGCGATCCAAAGGGTGTTGTCGCAAGCCTCGGGAAGCTCCGCGAACAGGGCGCGCATCTCCGCGGCGCTTTTCAGATAGTGCTCGTCACCGTGGAACTTGAAACGCTTGGGATCGTCTTTCACCGACCCTGTCTGCACGCAGAGGAGAGCGTCGTGGGCTTCGGCGTCCGAGCGTGACACGTAGTGGCTGTCGTTGGTAGCGAGCAGTGGTGCCCCTATACGCTTCGCAAGCTCTACCAGCTTCGGGTTGGTCCGTCGCTGCTCGGGAAGCCCGTGGTCTTGTAACTCGACGAACAGCGACTGCCTTCCGAAGATGTCCTGTAACCGGGCAGCCAGCTTGACGGCCCGCTCGGTGTCGTCGCGAAGAAGCGCCTGTAGGACCACCCCGCCCAGGCAGCCGGTGGTAGCTATTAGACCTTCGTGGTAACGCTCCAGAAGCTCCCAGTCGCATCGAGGTTTGTAAAAATAGCCTTCGAGGTAGGCGTCGGAGGAGAGTTTGAGCAGGTTCTTATAGCCGGTTCCCGTCTCGGCTAAGAGCGTAAGGTGGTAGTAGAGCTTCTCTCCTGTCTCACCCTCGCCTCCCCCGTCGTCGATACGGCCCCGCCGCACCGGTCGCTCGAAGCGCGACTCCCCGGCCATGTAGGCCTCGGTCCCTATGATCGGCTTAATCCCCGCTTCACGGGCAGCCTTATAGAAGTCGAGAACGCCGTACATGTTCCCGTGGTCGGTTATGCCGATGGCCGGCTGACCGTCCCGGACGGCGCTTGCTATCACATCGGGGACGCGCGCCGCCCCGTCGAGCATTGAGAACTCGGTGTGCTGATGAAGATGGGTGAAAGACGCTCCCACGACTTCCGGTCGCCTACAGGTAGATCCCGCTGCGGGGCGCCTCGTCGGGCGAACCAGCGGGAAGACTACGCTGGCGCATCTGCTCCAGCTGGGCCCGTGCCGCCATCTGCTGGGCAAACAGGGTCGCCTGAATACCATGGAATAGCCCTTCCAGCCATCCCACCAGCTGGGCCTGAGCTACGCGCAGTTCGGCGTCGCTAGGCACTTCCCCCGGGCCGAACGGCGACGACAGCCTTGCGAGCTCGTCCCTCAAGTCAGCGGAAAGTCCCTCAGACAGCTCAGCGACGGAAGTGTCGTAGATCTCCCGCAGACGCGTCCTGGACGCGTCGTCTAGGGGAGCCTGGCGGACCTCCTCGAGGAGTTGTTTGATCATCGACCCGATCCGCATCACTTTGGCAGGCTGCTCCACCGACTCCGAGGAGCCTTCCAGCCGTTCGACGCCGGGATCCTCCCCAACCACGAAGACCTTGTCTGACACCGGCTCTGGGATCTCTGAGTTTGTCATAGCCCCTACAGTCTGCCGCGACTGCCGACGAGGGGCACGAACATCTCAGCCGGCGTCAGCGAACCGTGCCTACAGACCAGCTTTCGGCTCTCCGGCGAGTCGCCCGGCTCGACGAAAGCCACCGGATCGAACGCCGCCATGGCGACATCGCCCAGTCTAGAGCGACTGACCCGACTCATTTCTCCTCCCAGCCAACCTTGAGCGATCACCTCTTCGAGGGTAGCGACCCACGCCTGGTGGCCGAACCTGGACTTGAGCGTCGCCGAGAGGCGCTCGGCTGCGGCCGGGGCCGCATCGGACGCGTGAAACCACCTAAAGCGGGCCTCGCCGGAACTGAACGCCACCCCGTCGATGCTGGCCGGGTCGACCTCGACAAGGTTCGAGCCGACGCTAACTTGACCGTGATCGGCCGTTACAACCAGTGCGGCGCTCTTCGGGAGCACCTCGAGCAGGTCGCCTACCACCCGGTCCAAAGCGACGAGCTCTGCGTCATAGTGCTCTCCGAAACCTTTCATGTGAGCGATCCTGTCGACCCCGTCGTAATAGGCGTACACGAATTTCTCCCCACTCTCCACCAGGTGCCTGACGTCGACAGCCATTCCCGATGCCTGATGCCAGCCGACCTGACGTGCGCCGCGCTGGTGGGCGACAGTAAAGCCGGTCCCAACGAAGTCAGCCTTGCTGACCACGGGAACGTCGGCCCCGCCGAAAGGAGCGCAGCTCTGAAAGCTGACCGGGTCCACGTAGGACCTTGCGTCTCCCGCCTTCGTCCTCCAGCGAAGGACGTTCATAACCTCCGGCCCACCCGGCCCAGCGACGACGACCTTGTAGCCCACGACCCCGTGAATAGACGGCGGAGCCCCTACCACGAGCGACGTTAGGGCCGCCGCCGTGGTGCTCGGTGCAACCGTGGTGATCGGCCTGCCTTCTAGGGCCGCCAGGTTCTCGAGCATTACCAGACGCTCCGAGAGTTGCAGCCATCCAAGACCATCGACGACGAGAAGAACGACCTGCTCGGCCCCAAGCGCTGCACGGGGAAGCCAACCCGGACGCTCTGGGGAGTTCGACAGCAACGCCGGCACCACCCCGGCGAGGTTCGCCCCTAGATAATCGGGTATGACCGCGGCCGGCACGTGGGTCTGTATCAGGGTCACCACACCACCCTAGAGCTACGATGGGACGGTGAAGGTTTCTACCCGCGGGGACTACGCCAGCCGGGCACTGCTGTCTCTGGCGCTTCACGATGGGGAGAGCGTCCCGACCTCGGTTCGCGACGTGGCAGAGCGGACCGGTCTCCCCCAGCCCTACCTGGAGCAGATCCTGCTAGCGCTCAAAGGAGCCGGCCTGGTCCGCTCTAAGCGAGGGGTAGGTGGGGGCTATGTACTGGCCCGTCCACCGGCCGACATCACTCTGGGCCAGATCGTAAGCGCCGTGGACGGCCCGATCCAGGCCGGCGACTTCGGCGAGCCCCACCAAAACGGAGCATGCGACCACGAAGGCCAGTGCGTGCTCCTTGCGGTCTGGTCGGAAGTGGGTGGACACATGCGCGAACACCTCGACTCCTTCTCGCTGGCCGACATGGCAGACCGGGCTCGGGGAACCCGCCCTAGTTAAGGTCCAATCGGGGATGCGGCTGCGCCTTGCAAGCTGCCCCGGTTGGTGTCGTCGAGGCCGCCGTCGTGATGGTGGTGGTGGCGGTGCTGCTCCGCCAAGTGAGAGTGGCCGACTCCGACCGGCTGGCCGACTCGGCCGGCGAGTCCCGGCCACGGAGACCGATACGAGCAGGCATCGCAGTTTACCCGGGGGGTTCCCACCCTGGACTCGTTGAAGCGCTCTACGATGGGTTCCACAAGACGGACGTCGGGGCCGAGGTAGCCGCAGTCGATCAGCTCCACGCCGGCAGCGTCAGCCCAAGAGCGAAGTTGTGTCCGTCCGCGCTCTATCAAGAGCCCGTAACACAGATACCACCAGCTGACCGCTAATCGCCGGTGGCCGAGCGCCGTGAGCATCTTGGCGGCCTCAAGGATCGTCGGACGGGTTACACCGCTGAAACCGACGCTAAAAGTCCGGTTTCCGCACCATTCGGATACGAGGCGGCCCGCCTTGTAGGAGTCGCCGTTCGCGTCCGGGTCGGAAGTTCCTCTCGAAACGACCAGCAGCGCCGTGTCAACATCGCTCGAACGGACTACAGCCTCGCCTAAGATCTCTACTGCCGCTTTTACCACCCCGAGCGGGCTCGCGAACGCGATCGAAGTACCTGGATGGCGAAGTCGGGCTTCGAGCACAACCGCAGGAACATCACTCTTAGCGTGGCCCGCTCCGAGAAGCACCAGAGGCAGCACGGTTATTCTCCGAGCACCACGTGCGACCATGGAATCGATCACCGCCCCAGCCGGCGGTTCGGTCATCTCCAGGAATCCCACTTGCACGTCTACACCGGCCAAAGCCTCCGCTACCAGCGCCCCGAGGCTGTGCATCTCTTGGGCGCTCTCAGAGGACCTGGAACCGTGACCTACCAGAAGGAGACCTTCGCTCGCCTCTGCGGCGGTCGACGGTTCGTGTGTCACAGGCTCGAAGTTCACAGGCTCGAACTTAGCCTCGGAGTCCAAGGCATTAGCCGAGCCGTATTCCGGCGAGTTGCGTGGCTTGGGCTACAAGCGAGCCCTTCGCGTCCCACACGTAGCAGCTTTCGTCGACCAACCGGCCCTGTATCAGCTGGGCACGCTGGAGGACCTGAACGGGTCCGGGTGCGGGGACGGCCCGCACGTAGACGGTCAACGTCAAAGTGGGAACCCATCCGGCCATCTCGATGTCGAAGGTAGCCGGAGGCAAGGCGTCAGCGGCGAAAAGCAGAGACACCGAGTCGAAAGCCTCCCCGAGCGGCAATGTCAGCCACCCCAGGACCTCACCTTTGCCTGACGGGTCTCCGCTCATGTAGCCAAGCGATTTCGGGTCGAGTCTCAGCTCCACCTGGTCCATGATCGCGACCCGGTGCCCTCCAGGTGGACCCTCCCTGACAACTAGGCAGTCCTCGAAATCACAGGCCGGTGCGAGACCTACCGGCGCCGACCAATAAGGGGTGCTGACAGGGTCGATGCGTCCGACCGTTACGTGGGCCTCCACGCAGGTATTACCTTCCTGGGAGATCCATGCGCGCACCTGGGTCGCTGATCTACCCTCCCGCAGCACGGCCGTCGACACAGTCGCCGGCCCGGAGTCGGGCGGCCGCAGGTACGTCGCCCCCGTCGCCAGCACGTGGGTCCGTCCCGTAGCGTCCAGCGCCGCCCTTGCGAGCAGCGCCAACAGGTATCCGCCGTTCGGTTTGCCGCCGATAGTCCAGTCGGGGTCGATGTCCACATCGAACTCCTGCATTTCCCCACTAGACCGGCGAGCGCTGAGGGCGGTAACCTCGCAGAAGCGCTTAGGTCGCATCCGGACAGGGTAGCGGCCCGACCTGACGGGGCGAAAAGACGTCCACCACCGCCCGCGCCCTCGGGTTGGAGGAGCCTGGAGTGTGATCACCCCGGCACATGGCATGATCTACCCCGCTATGAAGGCGCCCCACGCCGGCCACCTGCCGTGTCACTGGATCAACCCCCGGACGGGCGCAGGTCTTTAACCGTGACAAACCCAGGACGGATCTGAGTCGGTGACCACTCTCGGACCGAGGCTTGTAATAGCAGGGACCTCGTCGGGGGTCGGCAAGACGACCGTCTGCACGGGTATCCTGGCGGCGCTCGCTCGCAGGGGCCTCAAGACTGCCGGGGCGAAGATCGGTCCCGACTTCATAGATCCCGGCTACCACGCCGCGGCGTGCGGTCGACCGCCCCGGAACCTTGACGCTTGGATGTGCGGCTTGGACCGCATGCCCTCCCTGGCCGCACGCGCCGCTGAGGGGCAGGACCTGCTGGTAGCAGAGGGAGTTATGGGGCTCTTCGACGGCGCCGCAGACGGGACAGCCTCGTCGAGCGCTGACGTGGCTCGCGTGCTGCGAGCCCCTGTGATCCTCGTAGTCGACGCGTCGGCGATGGCCGCCTCTGCTGGGGCTGTCGTTCACGGTTTCGCCACTTTCGACCGATCGATAGCCGTGTCGGGAATAGTGTTCAACAGGGTCGGCTCCGACGGTCACGAGACGATGCTCAAAGAAGCAGTCGCCGGCCTGGGAATACCCGTCGTAGGCGCTCTCAGACGCGACGAGCGCTTTTCGTGGAGGGACCGCCATCTCGGTCTCGTCCCCGTATCCGAAGACCCACTTGGGGTCCGATCCTCGCTCGACAGACTCGCCTCCGCCATAGAAACCTACGTCGACTTGGACGCTGTAGTCGCCATGGCACGAGGGGCCGAACCCTTAGAGGCTGGCCCTCTAGAAATCCCGAAGAGGATCGGACCTTCGCGCATCGCCGTAGCCGCAGGACCGGCCTTCAGCTTCACCTACACCGAC
>JAKBBA010000238.1 GCA_021808665.1 Actinomycetes bacterium | reverse complement strand
CCCTCTCGTGCAAGTAGCCGTGGAGGCCGACCTCGTGTCCGGCTGCCAGGATGGCCTCGACCGCTGCGGGGTGCGAATCGGCGATAGCCCCCGGAACGAAGAATGATCCATTGACGTCAAGGTCGCGCAGCACTTCGAGTATTCGCCATACCCCGACTCGCGGCCCGAACCTTCGCTGCTCGAGCTCGCCGACACCACTCTGGGGGGTGCCCCGGCTGTTCCACAGGTAGGGCGATGGACCGTCGAAGTCGAACGACACGCATACAGCCATCCGCTTTCCTTCTGGCCACAAATACCCGCCGATGTCGGCGTCCACGTTCATCGCATCACCGGACCAGCGGTACGACCACCATCGACGTTCATGAACGTTCCGGTGATGAAATCAGCGGCCGGGGAACACAGGTAAACGACGAACGCTGGAGCGTCGCGGGGGCCTGACGTCCGCTTCAACGGTATCGTGGCGGCCATGCCGGCTATATAGTCAGCGTCTAGGGGACTGACGGAACTTCCCGGAGCAAATCCCGGTCCGACAGCGTTCACCCGAATCCCGTGAGGAGCCAGTTCGAGCGCACAGCCCCGGGTGAGCATCACCAGAGCTGCCTTCGAGACCGAATACGGCGTCCCTCCGGGCGACACGGTGAGCGCAGCGCCCGACGCTATATTTACGATCGAGCCTCTGACAGACCTCGCGATCATCAAACGCGCGATTCCCTGTGTGAGCAGGAATGGTGCGGTCAGGTTGGTGGCGATAATCGCCTCCCAGTCGCTCGTTGTCACGTCGAGTAGCGGCGCGTGCGGGTATATTCCCGCGTTGTTGATCAGGGCGTCGGGAGCGTCAAACCTGTCGGCTACGACACTGGTCAGTTCCTCGACTGACTCCGGGTCACGAAGGTCGGCGCGGTGGATGTGGACTGACGAGCCCGACCAGCGGCCCGCCGCCAAGTCGGACTCAAGGGCCTCCACTCTCCGGTCAGACAGGAGTAGGGCCGCGCCGTGGCGGGCGAACTCGTCGGCTATCCAGCCGCCTATGACACCGGCGGCGCCAGTGACGACAACCCGGTATCCGTCTGCTGGTCCCGTCCCGGTCGGCGTGTCGGCGGCTGCGTCTGGCTCGCTCATGAAAGTCCCGTCTTTCTGGACCGGGGATCAAGCCGATCACGAACCCGGTCACCGATCTTGTTGACGGCGATAACGACCAGGAACAAGGCGACGCCCGGAAAGGTCGAAATCCACCAAGCCGTAGCGACGTACTGCTGGCCTTCTGAGAGCATCGAACCCCAACTTGGAGCCGGCGGCGGCGGACCGAGTCCTATAAAGGACAGCGCTGCTTCGAAGATGATCATCAAACCGACCTCCAATGTGGCCACGACGACAAGGGAAGGCAGCACCTCGGGCAGGATGTGACGGAACACGACACGGCTTTGGCGTGCGCCCAAGGCGACCGCTGAACGCACGAACTCGCGGTTGGCCGTCTCGATCGTCTGGCCGTACGCCACTCTCGTGTAGCGCGGCCAGCGCACGAGCGCTAGCACTATAACCTCGTTGACGACCGAGGGGCCGAGTACCGCGACCACCAGGATCGCCAACAAAAAGAACGGCACCGACAACACGAGGTCCGCTAGTCGCATTATCGCGACGCCGAGAATCCTGGGGCGTACTCCAGCCGTCACCCCCAGGGCGCCCCCGACCACGCCGGAGACAAAGACGGCCACGACGGCCACGATCACCGAAATCCGGGAACCCCAGATCACCCGGCTCAAGACGTCTCGCCCCAACTCGTCGGCGCCCAAAAGAAAGTGGGTTCCACCGGAAGTCGTTCCCGGCTTGACGAGCCGGGCGCCGAGATGGATCACGTTCGGGTCCTGAGGCGACAGAAGGGACGGGAACGCCGCTGCAGCCGCCGCAGCCGCGACGATTGCGATCGGCCACCATCGCAGAACTCGCCGGGCACGCCGTAGCAGGCCGCCCCGCGACGAGCGGTTCCCGCTTCGGCCCCCTCCTGCCACATCAAGCACCGTCGTCGGGCGTGGACCGCTGGTTAGATCGGTCATGCGGCCCTCGCCGTGCGGAGTCGAGGGTCAACCACGCCGTACATAAGATCGACGACAAGATTCGTCAAGATGTAAACGACCGCAGCGAAAAGCACTACCGCTTCGACGACAGGAAAGTCACGCGCCTGCACCGACTGGACGGTCAGTTGACCCATGCCCGGCCAAGCGAAGATCGTTTCGACCACCACGGCCCCGCCAAGAAGGTTCCCCGCCTCCAATCCTACGATGGTAAGAACCGGGAGGATGGCGTTTCTAAGGATATGCCTCAGGTTGACCCTGACCTCCGACGCTCCTTTCGCTCGGGCGGTGCGGACGTACTCCCTTTCGAGATGCTCGAGAAACGATCCTCGGGTTATTCTCGCGATTGTAGCCATCGTGAGGGACGCCAACACCACGGTCGGCAGGATGAAGGTGTTCAGTCCCGCCTTGCCAGACGACGGCAACACGTGAAAGTGAACGCTGAAAAGCAGGATCAGGAGGATCCCACTCCAGAATGCCGGCATGCTTTGTCCGATCAGCACAAGCGGCATCAGCAGACGCTCAACCCACTTACCGCGATAGATCGCCGACAGTATCCCGACGGGGACTCCCACGACAATCGCGAGAATGAGCGCTGAGACGGCGAGCTCAACGGTGTTCGGGAAGCGGCTTAACACGATGCTCAGCGCTGACTGACCTTGAACATAGGAGTATCCGAGGTTCCCGTGCAGAGCGTTAGCTATGAACTGCAAGTACTGCTGCCATAGCGGCTTGTCGAGTCCGAGTTGGCGAGTTAGCCGAGCGATGTCGGCGGCGCTTGCATTCTGGGGTACGAGCAGGCGCACCGGGCTTCCCGAGGCCCGCACGCCGAAGAAGACGAGCGTGAGAACGCCGAAGAGCGTTAGTGCCGCTTGGACAAGCCGCCAGAGAATATACCTGATCATTTGAGCAGCCGGTAGCAGATTCGCTTCCCTGCCATTGCCTTACTCGACATCTTCCTCCATCGGGACAGCACCGCCAGAGACCGTGCAGTGAGAACTTCTCGTTAGGATCAGAGATCCGGGCAGCCATAAGACCTTGCGCATGGCTGCCCGGGAGTCTCCGATCATGGTGCTATCCCCAGTGAATTTGGTCGACGAACAGAGTCTGCTGCGGACCAGGATCCCACGTGATCTGCTTGCTCACTGCCCGGATCGAATAATACTGCCAAAGGCCGATGCCTGGAACGTCAGCCTGAAGGATTTGAAAGGCCTTCTGGTAGTCGGCCAGGCGAGTGGTCGTATCAAGCGTTGAACGCGCCGCGTTGACCAATGCGTCGAACGCCGGGTTTGAATAGCTACTCCAAATCGATCCGGTATGGAAGAGAGGGTAAATTGTTCCGTCAGCATCCTCGCACGAGCACGACCATATCCCGTAGCGAACCGATCCCCAGTTGTGGCTAGGGCTTTGGACGTCCTTAAGATAGGTCGCCTGATCGGTGTTGACTATGTTGACGGTCATTCCGACAGCCTGCAGGTTCGCTTGGATTGCCTCGATCACCGCTGTGGGATAGGACGGCGATGTCGCGAAACTCAGTACGGGGTGAGGGTTACCGGAGGCCGCCAAAAGGCTCTTTGCTTTCGCCGGGTTATACGTGTAGCCGGCCACGGCGGTCGTGTACCCGAAGGACGCCGGGGTCAAGACCTCCTTCACCGGCTTCGCGTATCCGCTGAGGAGGCTGTTGATCAGAGCCGGATAGTTGATGGCGTACGCGATCGCCTGCCGGACATCCAACGACTTCGTCGGGGTGTTGCCGAGCACGTTTAGGCCGAGATAGGCGACTCGTTCTGTCGGGCTGGCAATCACCTTCGCAGTGGAACTCGACTTGAGCTGAACAGCGTCGTCGGGTGTCAACTGCAAAGCGATGTTCGCTTGGCCGGACTCGATATTCGCCAAGCGGGTCGCATCTGAGGGTACCGAGTTGAACACGACCTTCGCGTACGGCGGAGTCCCGGCCCAATAATTTGGGTTCGCGACCAAGGTAACGCTGCTGCCCTGCACCCAACTCGACAGGGTGTAGGGGCCGGAGCCGATCGGGTGAAGGTTAAACGCCGCGTTTCCTACCTTCTGCACATACGCTTGCGGGACGATGCTCAGCGTCGTCATGTACGTCAAGAGCGTCGGCGACGGGGTTTTGGTAGTGACAGTCACCGTCGAAGTCGTGCCGACGGCGCTGGATATGTAACTGAAGTTCGCGAACTGAGGGCTGTTTAAGGCAGGGTTGAGGATGCGATTTATACTAAACGCAACATCATTGCCCGTCAGGGGCGTGCCATCAGAGAACTTTACGCCCTGCTTGATCTGAAATACCCAGGTCGTCGGATTGGGGGTGGACCACGATGTGGCGATCCAAGGCACAATCTTGTTCGTAGAGGGATCTCTCATCACGAGCTGGTCGAAGATGT
>JAKBBA010000237.1 GCA_021808665.1 Actinomycetes bacterium | reverse complement strand
TTCAAAGTCGAGGTGCAATGGCTCCTCGCCCTCGCATCCGACCCGGCGATCGGCGAGCTGGGACCCTTGGACGATGACACGGCGGCGGTCCTAAACGCCTGGGTCGACGACTTCGGACCCGACGACGTAGCCGAAGTGAAGGGCATCGAGGGGCGAACCAACCACGACGTGAAGGCGGTCGAGTACCTGTTGAAGGCCAAGCTCGCCGCCCTCGGCTGGAGCGAAGCGCAAAGAGAGTTCGTTCATTTCGCTGCGACCTCCGAGGACGTCAACAACCTGGCCCACGCCCTGATGCTCCACGAGGGCATCTCTACAGCCTGGCTCGCGGAGGCCGACCGGCTCATCGGCGACGTTGCGGCCGTGGCGGCCGGTTGCGCAGAGATTGCAATGTTGTCGCACACCCACGGCCAGCCCGCTTCTCCCACGACGCTCGGCAAGGAGCTCGCCGTGTTCTGCCACCGCTGGTCCCGCCAGGTGCAGCGCGTGCGCTCCTTGGAGTTGACCGGGAAATGGAACGGTGCGGTCGGCACGTTCGGCGCCCACGTCGCCGCATACCCGGAGGTGGACTGGATCAGCCTCTCACGACGCTTCGTCGAGAGCTTCGGGTTGGAATGGAACCCTCTCACAACCCAGATCGAACCCCACGACACGATCGCGGAACTGTTCCATACCATCGTGCGATTCAATTCGATCCTCCTCGACTTCTGCCGGGACATGTGGGAGTACGTGAGCCGCTCCTACCTCCGCCAGCGTGTCGTTGCCGGCGAAGTCGGGTCGTCGACGATGCCGCACAAGGTGAATCCGATCGACTTCGAGAACGCCGAAGCGAACGCAGGCGTCTCATCGGCGCTCCTCGAGCATCTCGCCTCCAAGCTGATGGTCTCGCGCATGCAGCGCGACCTCTCCGACTCGTCAGCGCTGCGCAACGTCGGGGTTGCTGTCGGCCACTCTGGCTTGGCGATCACGTCGGCCCGGCGGGGTTTTGCGAAAGTAACCCCGGACGCCGACACCATGGCCGCCGACCTGGACTGCCACTGGGAGGTGCTCGGCGAGGCGATCCAGACCGCCATGCGCCGCCACGGCATAGCGGAGCCCTACGAGCGCCTCAAAGAGCTGACGCGGGGGCGCGAAGTCGGACCGGCCGAGGTCAGGGAGTTCGTCGCCCAGCTCCAGCTGCCAGCGGAGGCGGCAGAGCGGCTCACCAAACTGACGCCCGGCGGCTACACAGGCCTCGCTGCGGAGCTCGTGACGTTTGCCGTTCCGAACCGGGGCGCTAGCGCGGCGGCGGATCGTGACTCGAAAGAGCCGGCCCACACGCCCGCCTGATAGGCGAAATCGTCAGCGATCCGCATCGAGCACCATCGAAGGGGTCCCATCCCGTCCTGTCTGTGCCGCCACCAGTCTGATAGCCCGGGGGCCATCACGACAGCGGTCGCGAAGAGGCTGGCGAAGCGGCGACCACGCGGCCGCATCCTCGGCCAGCATGCAGCGAGCAGGACCGCTGCGGGTGGCGTCCAGGCGCGTCGAAGGGCGCTTGCTATCGGGGCAGCGGAACGTAGGTTGCCGACGAGGGCGAGGCGTGCCAGCTCGACGGCCAATACCCGTTCGCGGGATTGCTTCGCAGGTGGGCGCCAGCGGGTGCCTTTGGCGGCGAGAGCGACGGAGGTGAACGCTGCGAGGGCGGACGCAGCCCGCAGGCGCCCTAGGCTCACGAGCCACCAGAACCCCAAGCTCCAACCGGACACTGCAATAGGCGCGACCGCGGACCCGTGGCGCGAGGCGAGAGGAGCCGCCGAACGTCCGTAGCTGTAGCGCTGGCGTAACCACGCTGGGAGCGTCTCGCGGTCGGGGTGACTCACCGTTGCAGCGGGTTCGTAGCGGACACGCCGCCCGGCCTTGCAAACGCGCCATACGAGGTCGACGTCCTCACCGAAGCGGAGCGTCTCGTCGAAGCCTCCCAACTCCTCGAGTACGGCCGTCCGCAGCGCCAGGGCAGCAGTCGGGACATACGAGACCCGGCTCGCAGGTCGCACGGGGGCCGGATCCGGTCCCATGTCGAGCGGGGACCGGTGGCGCTCGTAGTGCGTGATCGACTTCGGTGATCGCTGGCCGCCCCGCGCGCGAACCCTTGGCGCTACCGCGCCGACCGCCGGGTCCGCAAAATGGGCGAGAATCACCTCGATCCAGCCGGGGGTGGTAACGACCCCCGCGTCGACGAACACCACCACGTCCGGCCGATCCGCGTCGGCATACGAGCGCCAAGCGGTGTTGCGTGCAGCGGCCGGTCCGCCCGCCACGAGTCGCCGCAACACCCGAGGCACCGCCTCCGCCCCCGCCCCGGCCTCCGATTCCGCCCCGGCCTCCGATTCCGCCCCCGCCTCCGATTCCGCCCCCGCCTCCGATTCCGAGCCGTCGTCGACGACCACTACCGGCGCCCATGGCGTCGTCTCGGCGATCGACCGCAAAGTTGTCTCCAGGCCTGCCGGGTCGTCTCGCACCGGTATGACGATGCTGCATCGCAACGCGGTTGTCCGAGCGTCGAAGGGCGGGGGCACCGGGTCGGCGACGCCTGCGTCGATTAATCGCCCTGCCATCAGTTGCTCGCCTCGATCGATTCCGACAGGATCGCCGTCTAGCCACCGGTCGAGCACGCCGGAGCCTCGAACAGAAAGTCTCATGACTCTTGTCGGGGAGCCGCCTATGAGCATCGTCGGCAGCGGCCGGCGGACGCCCGGAGCAAGGGACAACCAGAAGCCTGTCGGCAGAGGGTCCGTCACCCCGGCGCTGCGCCTCCAAAAAGGCTCATTTGGCAGTCATCCCGGCGTCGACCGCCAATACCGCCCCGGTGAGTGCAGCGGAGTCAGTACCGCATAACCAGGCGATGAGCGCTGCAGGCTCGTCTGCTTCGATCAGGCGGGCAAGCATGTGGTGTTGCACGAATTCGGTCGGTGAGGAAAGACCGTAGATCGACGCGCTCGCGTCCAGCATTGGACCTGAAGTCGAGCCGGGCGCCACGGCGTTAGCCGTGACGCCGTAGGGAGCCAGTTCCGCCGCGAGGCTGCGTACCAATCCAACCAGACCGTGCTTCGCAGCGCTGTAGGCGCTCAGAAGTGGCATCCCGACTGTCCCTGCAGCTGATGCGACGGCGACGAAGCGCCCGCAGCGGGGTTCGGGGTTGGAGATGATCGCGGGGAGCGCCGCTTTCGCGAGCCGCCACGGCCCCTCCAAGTTGACCGACAACATCTCAGCCCAGACTTCCTCCGAGGTGCTCCATCCTTCGGCGCCGCCTGCGATCGCACCGGCCACCGACACGGCGGCGTCCAGGCCATCGAAGCGTTCGAGAGCGACTGCCACTGCGTTGTCGAGGTCTGCTTGGGACCGCACGTCTCCGACCACCGGGTGGCAGCGCCGTGGGCCCCCGCAGTCGGCCGCCACGGATTCGAGGTCGTCGCGAGTCGACAGGGCATAGGTGAGGATCGGGTCGTCTGCGCAGCGGTCGACGAGCACGAGGTTCCAGCCGAGGTGGTGCAAGCGACGGGCGGTCGCGGCGCCGATCCCTCGCCCTGCGCCGGTGACGACGGCGACCGGTGCGCGCGGTGATTCGAGAGCGTTGCGGTTGCCGGGCGCTTCGTCGCTCATAGGGGCCAGCCATGAATGGAAGCCTCTAGGTTGCCGACCCATGTGTCGACGAAGCGCTCCCCGGCTTCGGGTGACGCGCCGGACGGGTCGCCGACGACACCGTTAGCGCTGACAGTACCGACACCGGAGCGGACAAGCGTTTCTATCACGTCGCCCAGCGGGGTGACGCAACCGTCCGTGGCAGCGGGGATGGCACGAACCGTCTCCGGGCGAAGCGCCATCATCACCGATGTCTCGACGTGACCGGCGTGTGCGTCGCCGCCCGGGGGCGCAGTCACATGCCATGCTCGGGCTATGCGGGACTCGTCTGCGAGAAGACGTACGGCCCTGTCGAGGGCCAGGCGGTTCCCCCCGTGAGCCGACACGAACAGCACCGCCTGAAAAGAATCGGCCGACCGGCCTAGCTCGACCAGTAGCGACTCGAGCGCTTTGTTGCCAATAGACAGGGTTCCGGGGAAGGAGGCATGCTCGCCGCTCGACGCGTAGCTAATGGCGGGGGCGACGAGGACATCAGCTCGCCGAGACGCGAGCCGCCTGCAAAGTTCAGCCGCGATGAAGGTGTCGGTCCCAAGCGGCAGGTGCGGGCCATGCTGCTCGGTCGAACCCACAGGAATGGCAATGACACTGACAGCGCCAAATTCGGCGACGTCGGTCCATGTGAGGTCGCCGAGCATTTTCGTGCCCGGCATGTGTCGGCCGGTCCCGGTTATGCCGGCACCCCGACGTTGCGCGACGACCCGACGTTGCGTGACGACCCGACGTTGCGCGACGACCCGAGACGGACGGGTACAGAATGCCCTGGTCCCGGCGACGGCGCCGTTCCGGCGACAACTGACGATAGAAG
>JAKBBA010000236.1 GCA_021808665.1 Actinomycetes bacterium | reverse complement strand
TTCGTCCGCAAACTCCCCACGCCACCACAACTACCGACCGCCGCGTGGATCAACCGACCAGAGGAGACCACCACGACAGCACAGCAATAACCCAAACCTTCTGTCTCACACAGCTTGACAGGTACCGTGATGAGCCGGACAGAATCTTGTGATGAGTGGGGTCAGCGGTTCGGCGACCTCCACCCTCCACGCTCCACCGTACCGCCTTGGCGCTGCCGGTGACAGTGCGGGTGACCGACACCCGGGGCCTGGCCAGTGGAGTTGGCACGGTCTGACGGACATCCACCACAAGGCGCGCAGCGCCAGGAAGGATGCCCATCATGGCCGCCATGGGCAGAACTCGGCCTCGACGCTCTCGTCTCGTCGGCTCGCTATCCGAGCACCAAGGTGCCCCTCTGTATCTCGACGAGGCCGAGCAGCTCGCCGAGCGGATCGCGATCCTGCACGAGGGGCGGATCATCGCCGAAGGGACCCTCGCCGAGCTGAAGGCCCTGTTCCCGCCGGCGAAGGTTGAGTATGTCGAGAAGCAGCCGACCCTCGAAGAGATCTTCCTCACGATCGTCGGCCACAACGGCCCCGCCAAGGTCGGGACCAGACGATGACCACCGACATGCTCGCCGACACCATCGTCTTGTCGAAGCGGTCGCTGCGGCACGTCCTGCGCAGCCCGGACGCGATCGTCACCACGGCGCTCACGCCGATCGCCATGCTCTTGCTGTTCGTCTACGTCCTCGGCGGCGCGATCCACATCGGCGGCGGCAGCTACGTCGACTACCTGCTGCCCGGGGTCCTGCTCATCACCATCGCCTCCGGTATCGCCTACACCGCCCTCCGGCTCTTCACCGACGTGTCGGGCGGGATCTTCGAACGGTTCCAGTCGATGCCGAGTCGACGGGGTGAGCGGGTTCTCCTATCCGCTGGTGTTCTTGCCGTTCATCAGCTCGGCGTTCGTGCCCACCGGCGGTATGCCGGGCCCGGTGCGCTGGTTCGCCCGACACCAGCCGGTCACCCCGATCGTGGACACCATCCGCGATCTTCTCGCCGCTCGCCCGGTCGGCCACGACGGCTGGATCGCCGTCGCCTGGTGCGTCGGGCTGCTGGCTGTCGCCTACGTGCTCGCGATGCGCACCTACTGGCGCAAGCTCGCCTGAGATGGTGGCTGCGATCCCCGGCGCCCACCGCAAAGGATCCCTTCCGTGCTGACCATCAGCCAGCTGGCGTCCTACGCCGGGGTCACCGTGCGAGCGGTCCGCCATTACCACGCCAAGGGCTTGCTGGCCGAACCGAAGCGAGACCGCTCCGGCTACCGGCGCTACGACGCCGCGGCCGTGGTGGAGCTGATCAGGATCCGCACCCTGGCCGATGCCGGGGTACCGCTGTCGCGGGTGCGTGAACTACTCGCGGCAGGTGGCGAGGAGTTCGCCGCGGCGGTCGCCGACATCGACCGGCGCCTGCGCGCCGAGATCCGCGAACGCCAACATCACCGGGAGAGGATCAGCCAGCTCGCCGCAGGCGACAGCCTGGCGCTGCCCCCAGTAGCCGTCGCCTACCTGGACCGGATGCGCGACTTCGGCTTCCGGGAGAGGCTGATCGAGATCGAGCGCGACAGCTGGATCCTGATCGCTGCCCAGATCCCCGAGCAGGTCCCCGCCTTAATGGCGATCAAGCACGCCCAGATCGAGCACGAGACGCTGCGCCGGCTCTACCTCGACGTCGGCGACCTCGTCGACTGCGCGCCCGACGACTCCCGCCTACCGGCGCCGGCGGACCGAGTCGCCGACTTCCTCGAGGCGGCAGCCGCCGAGGCCGCAGCAGCCGAGGAGCAAAAGCCGATCAGCGATGACCTGATCGCCCTCCTCGACGCAGCGTTCGTCCAGTCCTTCCCGTGTGCGACCCGCCTCCTCGAACTCCTCGAGGAGCGCGGCTGGACCGGCTGGACGAACATCAGACGAAAGGAGCCCGAAGCTCGATGGCGGATCGGTGACCGGACAGGAAAGGGATTGCCGGATCCTCACTGACCGCTCTTGGGGCTTGACTCTCCAGTCGGTGGAGGCCTCATGATCGATGACATGATGATCGGACAGCTGGCAGCGAGTACCGGGTTGTCGGTGCGGACGCTGCGGTACTACGCGGACGCGGGCGTGCTGCCCGAGTCGGGACGCACGGACGCGGGCTACCGGATCTTCGGGCCCGACGCCGTCGCGCGAGCACGGCTCGTGCGTACGTTGCGTGAGCTGGGCGTGGGGCTGGACGACATCAAGGCGGTGCTCGCCGCGGAGACATCACTGGTCGACGTTGCCGCCGAGCACGCCCGCGCTCTCGACGCCCAGATCGCCATGCTGCGCCTGCAGCGTGCAGTGCTGCGCGCCTTCATCGGATCCACCGACCCCATGGAGCTAGAACGCATGACCGACCTGACCACCCTCACAGCGGAGGAACGCCGGCGCATCGTCGACGACTACCTCGACGCCGTCTTCGGCGACCACCCGGGCGGTGTGGCCGACAAGCTGCGCATGGGTACCCCCGAGCTGCCCGAGGACCCGACGCCCGACCAGGTCGCCGCCTGGGTCGAGATCGCCGAGCTGATGCGCGACCCCGACTTCGTCGCCTCCAGCCGGGCGATGGCGCAACGGGCGTTGGCGGAAGGCCCAGAGCCAGATGTCGCCCAGTTCGAAGTCGGCAAGGCAGTCGGCGAGCTCGCCGGTCCGCCAGCCCGCTCTGGCGTCGACCCCGCCTCGGCTGAAGCCCTCGAGGTGGTCGAGCGCCTCGAGGCCATGAGCGCCAAGCCGGCAGAGGACCGTGTGCGTGTCGCCGAGCGGATCGAAGCGTTCACCGACCGGCGCGTCGGCCGCTACTGGACGCTTGTAGGCATCGTCAACGGCTGGGCCCCGAGCCAGGCTCCCGACGACATCATCGACTCGTGGGAGTGGTACGGCCGCGCCCTTCGCTCCCACGCGTAACGACGGCAGCGGCGCCCCTTGCACCGAGAGCCCATCCGGGTGTGGTCATCCCCAGCCCGGCCCGACGCACGACCTTCCGTCGTTGCGCAGAAGGTTCACCGGAGTGGGTGCGGCAGGGCTGGGGCTAGCGCGCCGCCAGCTGAGCCCCGCTACCGGCGACTCAGGTCGCCTGAGTGTTCGCGGCCGGTTGACGCCGCCCATGCCGTCAGCCTAGGCTGACGGCATGGTGTCGCTCCGTGAGGTCGAGAGGGCAATGGCGAGTGGGGATCTCGACGTGGCGTTGCGGGCTGCGGCGCGCCTGCGGACCTTGGCCGAGCAGCTCGAAGCCGACCAGGTGGCTCAGGCTCGCCGAGCCGGGTGGTCGTGGCAGGAGATCGCCAGCCGCCTCGGAGTGACCAAGCAGACGTTGCACCGGAAGTACCGATGTCAGGAGGCTTCCGACCGTGCTCGCTCGTGATACCCGGCAGCTCGTCGGGGTGATGGCATCGGCCCGCCATGTCGCCGACAACTCGGCCATCCGCGGGTCCGCAGCGAGCATCTCCTCGCCGCCCTCGCCGACGACCACCTCGGTACTGCTACGATGCTCTCCCGTCACGGTGTGAGCGCCGCAGCGGTTCGCGAGACAGCCGACGCGTCTGGCCCATGGGGCGCTGCTGCGGCCGCCGATCGGAGCCTCCTCGCGAGCCTGGGCATTACAGGCCGGGTCTCTCCTCGAAGCGGCGAACATCGAGGGCTCGTTTGGTCCGCAGCGCCGGTTCCCGCTCGGCGCCAGGGTCGCGAAAGGCCGCTGCGCCGCGATGATCCCGCCGATAGGTCTCGACGCCCAGGCAGTCTACGAGGCCTTGCTTCGCGTCGCCCTCGCCCGCCGCGACCACGCGCGCCGACCCGAGCATCTCGGGTTCGTGCTGGTCGGGAGCGACCCCGCTGTGGCGTGGCTGCTGGCACAGATCGACGTGAACCGGGCGGCGCTTCTTGCGGACCTGGCGCCTGCCTTCCCTTCCCCTCCACCCAATCGTCTCCTGGCGATGGGGCGCCATGGTCGGCCGGGATGGTCGCAGCGCGACGCTCATTGCCCGCTACGAACGGCTCAGCGCAGTCGCCCCTGAGGCCATCCGCGCTCTCCTGGCAGCCTGAACCGGTACTCGAGCGCAGGTGACGCACCACCAACAGGTGCTGGTCCCGGCGGTTTTCATGCCAGGATTCGCCCCTCGGTGCAGAATGTCGTGGTGAGCCAGCTCAGCGTGCCCGTGCGGCTGATGACCTCCGTGCGAGCCATGGGGCCGGTCGGGAAGCGCTGGATGGACGAGCTTCCTGGTCTTCTCGCCCGCTTGGAGTCCGAGTGGTCGATCACCTGCGGCGCCGCGTTCGATGGCGGCAACGCCGCTTATGTCGCCGAAGCGCTCGGGTTCGACGGAGTTCCTGCGGTCCTGAAGGTTGCGCTGCCTTCCGGCGTCGACGGCTTCTCTGCCTTCGAGCAGGAGCTGGAGACGCTGCTCCTGGCGGACGGGGATCCCTACGTCGCCGTGATCCG
>JAKBBA010000235.1 GCA_021808665.1 Actinomycetes bacterium | reverse complement strand
AGTGATGGGTGAACTGAGACCACAACTGAGACCACGCTGCGGTAGCCGATGGCCGGTTCCCGAGAGCCGGCTCGGCGAGTCGAGCACCGGCTCGTTCGCAGGTGAGGTCAACCGTGGCGCTCAGGGCGTGCCGCGTGATGCGAGATGGTCCTTGCAGACCGCGATGGACGAGGGGGCGCCGGCCCAGTACGATGAATAGCGCCGGATCTCCGGCAAATTCTGGTGGCTCCTCCGTTGAGGAGCTGGGGCCCCCGCAAGGGGGCCCCTTTTGCTATAGAGAGACCGGTGGATCGATGTGCTGTCTTCGTGGACGCGGGCTATCTCTTTGCAGCCGGCGGCGAGCTGTGTTGCGGGACGAAAGCGACTGATCGTCTCCATGACCCTGGCGGCGGGCCAGGCACTGCTCGACGAGCTCCGGGCATGCCCGGTCGGCTTCGACGCGGTCATCGTCGACGAGGCCGCTCACCTGGCCCTGACCGGCTCGCACACCAAGCGCCTGGCCCGGCTCGGCCGGGTTCTGTCGGAAGTCCGAGGGCGGCGCGCTGCTCCTGCTCACCGCTACCCCGCACGACGGCAAGACCGGCACGTTCCTGTCGCTGCTGCGCCTCCTCGAGCCGTTCGTCGAGGTCGAGCCGGGCACGGTACCCGTCGACGTGGCCCGGAGGCTGGTCGTCCGGCGCCTCAAGCACGAGGTGCTCCTGGCCGGCGGGAGACGGTTCCAGACCCCGGAGATCCAGGTCCGCTCCTCGCTCGGTGACCGCACCAGGGCCGAGCAGGCGTTGGAGGAGCCTCTGGAGGCCTATCTGGCGTTGCTGGCCGAGCGGGAGAGAGGCTTCGTGTCCGCGGGGGCTCGCCAGAAGGCGACTGGCTTCCAGTTCCTCGCTGGTGTTTATCGCAAACGAACCGAGAACCCCGGGCGGTTCGTTGGACCACGAGGCTACACCCATCGCGCCGAGGGCGTCGGCGAACGCGGCCCGCTTGTCGGCATCGACATAGGCGAGCGCCGCGGTGTGGAACACGACCACCGTGGCGTCCCGGGGCGCCTCGGACACCACCGTAGCAAGGTCGTCGAGAAGGTCCCCCGCGCCGGACCGTGACCGGGTAGCGGCGGGCGGGCGCCACCGCCTCGTGCAGCCGCTCGACCCGGCCCTCCTCCCCCGGCCAGATCAGGCATTCGAGCCAACGGACATCGTCGTCGCTGGCCGGGTCGAGCGGGTTGAGGTCGATTCCCTGCCGCCAGACCACCTCGGGCACCCCGCCGGGCAGTGGCACAGGGCCCTGGAGGTGGCAGGACAGGATCGGCGCCTTCGGGTCGGCGCCGGTGACCATGCTCCCGTCGTAGTCGTAGCTGTAGCGGTCGACCAGCAGCGTGAGCCCCGCCGACCCCCCCACCTCGATCAACGCCAACGGCTGGGGGAGCCGCCACAACGCCGGGAGGACCGTGGCGCAACGCGCCGGTTCGTTGGTCTGGGTGCGCCGCTCCAACATCACCTCGACCAGCCGGTCGTGCCGGTCGGCCACCAGGTGGCGAAGGTCGGCCACATCCGGGACAGCGTCCAGCAGAAAGCGTGCGGCGGCGAAGACCAGGTTCGGTTGGCGCTTCTCGCCCGGCAGGCCGGCCAGGAAGCCGAGGATGGTCTCGTCGTCGGCGACCGCCAACGCAAGCGACTCATACGCTGGTGAGCGACCCGCCGCCTCTTGCCGGGCGAACCGCCGATAGTTCTCCGCGGTCCCCAGACCAGGCTCCAAGCCCCGCATCCCACCGGCCGGAGCGCCCAGCAAATCGCCGCCCGGACCTTCAGCCTCTCCGACCGTCCCATAGTTGCTCATCTGCGCCCCGCGACGGGAATAGGAAGACCCCCTGCACGAAGCCAAGAGCGACGGGTCGGGAGTCTCGCGGGCGGAGACCGACCCTGCGTCCGGCGTGACCACTGGTCGCCGTGGCGAGCTGCGCCGAGATGTGCCGATCTGCGTGCCGGCCGGCACTCTCCGCAGGGCGAGGACGGCCCGCTGATCTGGGCGGCGTCGTCTGCTCGGAGATAGTGAGCTCCGCCAAGTTCCCGAGCCGTCGATCGGAGCGACTCCCTAGCCGCTGGTGCACCGGAGGACGGCGATCACAGATGCGATGATCGGGCTTCGCCACATCGAAGGAGTTGGGTTGGGCATCTGGACTCAGGACGAACGCTTCCTTCTCATGTTCGGGACCTCGGAAGCGGACCTAACCGCTCAAGGCGTCGACGTTGAGACCTATGTTCGCAAGCACTCTGGCGAGGCTATGGATCGCGTGTATCAATCATTCGTGGACAAGAGGTCATGCGGCGATTCGCTTCTGCCGTACTGGGCTCCGATGGCGTGGATCTCCACCGGAAGAACCAAGGGCTGACGCAAAAACAACTTCCCACTTTCGGGTGACGGGTCACTTGGGACTGATGGTGTAGTTGCGGTTGGGTTGGATGTCGTGGTGGCGGATCGAAAGGTCGTTCATCTCCTTGTCGCTGATCTTGATGCCGGTGGGGTAGTCAGCTTGGACGAGGTGGGCGTCGACGTGCAGTCCGGTCTTGGTGGTGGTGGTGCTGATGTAGTTGACGATGGTCTCGTAGTCGGTGAGCGGCTGGCCGGCCCAGTTCTTACTGATCTCGGAGAACACCCTGTGCTCGATGGGGTTGTACTTCGAGGCGCCGCTCGGGTAGTGGCAGACCGTGACGGCGAGCCCGTAGGGGTCGGCGAGCCGGTGCTGGAGTCCGTGTTTGTATGCCCGGCAGCGGGCCCCGTTGGAGCCGCCGGAGTCGGCCAGCACGAGCAGCTCGGCCGCGTCGGGGTAGCGGTGCCGGCCGTGGCTGTCCCACCAGCGGGCCAGGTTGTCGACTGCGAAGTCGGCGGTGTCGTGGGTGGTGCCGACCGAGACGCAGGCTTCGTTGGCGGCGACGTCGTAGACGCCGTAGGGCAGCGCGACCCCTGAGGCGTCGGAGGGGAAGTCGTGGTCGAGCACCAGCGCCGGCTCTTGGTCCCAGGTCGCCCCGGGGTTCTTGAACTCGCCGACGAGCTCTCGGTGCTTGGCGTCGACGCTCACGACGGGCAGACCTGCTTTGGTGAAGGTCTCGCGTTTGGCGGCGATGTAGGCGAACTGGGCGTCGCGCCCGGGGTCTTTTGTGCGGTTGAGTTTCTTCGCGTTCGATCTGAGCCGGTAGCCGAGGCCCTTCAAGAGCTTTCCGACAGTGCCGGCAGACACGTCGATGCCGGCTGAGGCAAGCTCGTCGGCGATCTTCTCGGTGGTGCGTCTGGTCCATTTGACGCCGCTGACGGGGTCGCCGGCGGTGTCGTGGGCCATCAGCTGATGGATCGCCTCGATGACTTCGGGGGTGCTTTTTTTGTCGAAGGCCGCCCTCCCCCCTCTCGGCGTACCCGCCCTGGGGGAACATCGCCTGCGAGCAGCTCGACTCTGCCCCTAGCGACGGTGCCGGGGTCGACGCCGAGCAGTTCAGCGACTTGGGTGTCGCCGCCGTGGCCGACCTTCATGGCTTCCAGGCCGGCGTAGAGACGACGCTGGCGTTCATCAAGCAGGCTGTAGAACACCACGATGGCCGCCTTGAGCTCCTCGGGCAGCACCCGCAAGCCCGGGCCGAGGGAGATGCGGCTCGCCTCGGCGTCATAAACCGAGCGCGCATGGAGCTGGGCACGGCGCGCCGGGGTGTCAGGCGACAGATAGACGTAGCGCCCCGACACCTGCTGGCGGGAAAGACGTCCCGAGCGCACCAAGTTGAGCAGCGCCGCTTTGACCTCGACATTCACGACGGCCTCCAGCTCGGCTGCGTCATATCCGGCCTCGGCGGAGGCGACCAAGGCCTCCACGGTCGCAACCAACGTCCCGGAGCGGCTGAAATACACTTGCCGGAACGACCACAGTCCGAGCTCGTCGAAGCGGGCGGTCTCGTCCAAAGTGTAGTACCGCCCCCGATGCGAGTAGCTGTTGCGGTATCCGAGCTCGGCGAGCTTGCGGAACACCGTCGCGTCCGCTGCAGTGCCGAGGGCGTGCTTGAGTTCGTCCATGGTGGCGATCTTCTCTTGGCGCAGAACGCTTCTCAGGGCTTCTGGGTGGTACCGTTCGGGCCTCATAATGAGAGAGTTCCTCCCCTTCTGGCGTAACTCTCTCATAACTACATGAGTGTAGTCAAGGACCTTTGAACCGCGACACGGCCCACAAAGCCTTCGGCTAACGACAATCCCTCCGCTCCGAGGTTCTCGACGGCCGCTCGCCTTCGAGCAGGACCCGACAGAATTGCGCTCAGATCTAGGAACTTATTCTTACGTCAGCCCTAACTTGAAGTAGATGCCCACAGCCCAAAGACGCTACACCGCGGCTGCGACAACCGCCCGGGTGCGCCCGGGCCCGCACCATGCCAGCGCAGAGAGCCAGCCGGAATCGTTTACCGCTATGAGACCTCGCTATCCCCGCTGCCTGCGCTAGCGCGTAAGCGCTGCTCCGGCATCGGTCGTTTCTATCACGCAGAGTGC
>JAKBBA010000051.1 GCA_021808665.1 Actinomycetes bacterium | reverse complement strand
TTCCCAGGCCGGCGCGTCGCCGTCTTCGTTGACGGATGCTTTTGGCACGCTTGTCCAGAATGCGTACTCATCCCCAAAGCCAACGCGCTCTGGTGGGCCCAGAAGCTCGCTCGCAACGTTGAGCGGGACCGAGACACCGACCTGCGTCTGCAACAGGCCGGATGGTCGGTAGTTCGTGTCTGGGAGCATGAGGATCCCACGGATGCCGCCCGGAGGATCTCCGAGTTCCTAGTTCGGGATTCGATTCCATCGGCCGTTCCTCGCGTACCCGCCGCCGGTCGCCCAAGGCTTGGGGCCGGTCACCCTCTATAACCCGTGACGATGCGGATCCCATGGTGGCGATGCTTAGGAAGAAGGTCCTTGCCATCGAGCACGTCTTCGGCGTACCGTCTACATCACCTCGTAGACAACGTCATTAGGACCGCGCACGGGGATCACAGAAAGAGAAAGCATCATGGACACTCCCAAGTGGAGCGAGTCGGACTTCGCGCTTACGACGCTGACCGACCTCGGGCTGCTCGACCCTATTAATCGAGTCAAGAAGCAGGAGCTGGCGGAACGGATCATCCCGATCCTGACCACGGGCCACAACGTCACCGAGGCGAGCCAGGCCCAGGTATCCAGCAAGGGCGTCGCAAAGACGCAGACCCCGGAGCTATTCCTCGAAGTGTCGCCGAAGTACTGGCGGCCCGACGAGGACGGAGGCTCCGAAGAGGAGCGACAGGGGATGCACGCCCTGTCAGAGCTGATCTGGGGCGAAATCTCCATCAGCGGGACCGTCCAGCACAACCTGCCGGGCCGCTTCCTCCTCTGCCGGACAAGCGTTCCTCGCATGGCCACCAACCCCGTAGGCGGTCCCTCCCCAACCAAAGTTCAGGTCACATTTGTGACCGAGAACGCCGATGTGGCGAACGTCTTCTTCGTCACCCCGCAGACCGGCTCCCTTGTTCGCAAGGCGGAGTCCCTGACGAAGCAGCTGGACCTGGCCATCGAACGCATGCCCGAAAATGCTGACAACGTGGCGGCGCTGCTGTCACCCGCCGTCCAGGCCGCCGTGAACAAGCTGTCCGAGATCACGCAGCGCGCTGGGCTCCGGCTAGCCGTTACTTCCGAGGGCAAACTGGCGCTCGCCAGCGGCGGCAGCAATAAGCGGGTCTCCTAATATGGGGGGCAACTCTGCCCCCGCCTTCGATGCCGTGGGGGACTCGGACGATTTGTCCGAGTCCCTCGGGGTTTCTGATGACGGGGAGACCGAGACGGACCTCACCTACCAGGAGGCCGTCGAACAGGGCCGGAAGCTGGTCCAAACGGCTGAGCGGGATGAGCAGAACCGCATCAAGGACGACTCCACCAGGTGGGCGCTCGGTGACCTCATGGTCTCGATGTGGCCACGGGTGGAGAGAACCAAGGAAGAGGCCTCGCTAATCCAGGAGAAGCTGTACCGGTTCGCCATCGCCATCGACTACAAGCCGGCGATGATCAAGGACTGGTACTACGTCGCTCAGCAGTGGCCACCCGGGACTCGGGTGGCGGACAAGTCATTTGCCCAGCACTCCAAGCTGCGGTCGAGGTCTGACAAGGGCTGGGCGCTCCTCGGTATTCATCAAGGAGCGGATAGCGACGCCGAGAGCCTGAAGCATCTCAACCAGGCTCAGATACGCAAGGTAGAGAAAGTCCTTCAGTCCATCGAAGCGCTCGACGACGAGACCAGTGCAGTGCTAGATGCCGTCGTCGGGCGGTTAACTCCGAAGAGCCAGCGTCCCGCAAAGAAGATCATCCAAGCGCTGCGGGCCAAGGAGAAGCAGGCCCGAATCGAAGCTGAGAAGTGGCGCAAGAGGAAGTCGCCTCTGGTAGCGGTTTACGAGCACCAGGCGTTTTTGCTGAGCGCCGCTGCGCGCACGCAGGCCCTTGTCGAGTTCAGTGAGGAGTACACCACACAGGCTGAGCGGGACTACATCCGCAAGGTCATCGAGGGTACCGTCTACGTGAATCAACTGGCCCTCGATGAGCTGCTGGACATTCTCAACGAACCGGTCTCGTCGGAGCGCGAAGCCGTCATCGTCGATGCTCAGGACGCGGTGGTCAAGAAACAGCTGGAAACCGGCTGACGCGTTGAACGCAGTGTCCGCGGGCGGCCAACAGTGAGACGCTGCTGTCCCGCGTTTATCCCGCGGCCGCAGCGAATCGGCGGCGGCCCCCGAAGGACGCGCGCCCGCTCTGACCTGGGCCGATGTGTCGTCGACGGTCGCCAAAAGGCAAGCGAGCAGCACTGATAATGCTGAGGTCGGTGGTTCGATTCCACCTAGCCCCACTGGAAAAGTCCTGGTCAGACTGCATATTTTGGGCGACCAAATCCATATCGAGCGCAGCACTTGGCCGCTTGGTGTGCAGAGCGGATTTCACGGCCCTGACCAGGGTGTTCAGCCGTATCCGTGATCGGGTGGTCGCTGTGCACCACAACTGCACCACAAGAGCGCCGGTGGTCATCGCCGCCTTTGAATGGATGCTCGGCAGGTGTATCGGGGACCGATCCGGGCGAATGATGGCCCGGCATGTGGAGGGCCTGATGGCCGTCATGGCATTCGGCTCGTTCCTGAGCCTCCGAGCTCCTGGCCGTCACCTCTGACGCCGTGTCCCGAGCGCATCGTCTCCTGCGCCCTACTGCTGCCGGTCATGCCATGTCAGCAAGGCATCGTGCAGCAGGGAGAAGCGGACCCGTTCCTGCTCCAAGCGCAGGGCAGGGCCGAAGGTGCCCTCTACCAGGTCCTGGTAGAGAGCCTGCTCGTCAACGGTCAGATGGGGCAGCAGCCGGTTGGTGGGCGCAGGCTCGGTGACCCACTGCTGGCGGTGCGCCAACAGGGTCCGGTGATCCATGAGGATGGACTGGACCGATGGCAAGCGGCTTCGCAACCGGTTCAGGATGTCGAACCCGTGTGTGTCGATGTCGCCCCAGTAGACGATCTCCTTGCCCGGGAGCCATGGCAGGCTGGGCACACCGCCGAGGGCGAAACCGGATCCGAACACGACGATGGCGTTGGGAACCGACGGGAAGGCCAGATACGTCACCTCGTTCTCCACCACGAACACCGTCGAGATGCCCGGGGGGCGAGCAGCCAACTCCTCGGTCCGGACTGTCATCTCCGTGTAGCCGACTGGCCCGCTGCCGGGCGTGCGGAACCGTGTGAAGGTCGGCTTGTCCAGGAACCGGAACTTGCGGGCGAACGTCGGCGGCATAGCGGTTTGGTCGACTCGCTCAGCAGGCAACACGACTGTCAGCAGATGGTCGAGCAGCTTGTGGTGGCGTTCGACGAACTTGGTGTCCACTCCGTCCACGTCGATCTGGCGGACGTAGAAGCGGGACGTGTCGTGACCCTCGATCCACGTCACGGTCGCCAGCATCTGTTCCCACACACCAGCGTGCTGGAGGGCGACGGTGGGGTGGGCAGTGACCCAGCCGACGAGCGCAGGTACGACATTGCCAGTTCTGGCGATCAGGTCGTCGAGCAGGTGGACGTCGGAGGTGGTACCGAGGATCAGGCACAACTGCTCGAAGGACTGCACTGTCACCCGGGCCGGAACCAGGTTGGTACCCAGGTTCCGGCTGCGGACCTCTCTGTGCTCGACGCAGAAATGGCGGGCATCCCGCTCGAAGCGAGCCAGCCAACTCCGGGAGGCATCGAGACGCTCCAGCAGGTCTGCGGCCTCCGGTCCCTTCACCGGAAGTGTCACGGGCTGCCACGGCTCACCGGCTGCGTAGGCCTTCAGGTAGACGCCGGTGTCCCATCGGCGCCGCAGTGTGGCGACGAGCTGATCGGCACCGGTCCACGCCGGCGGCACGGCGGGCCGGCTGGGGGTCACGCGGCGGGACCGGGCGCGGCAGCGGACACACCCGGGCCGGTCGAGTTGAGCCGCTGGCGGAACTCGGTGATGCTCAGCGATTGGAGCCGCGAGTAGCTGCCATTGGGGTTGTCGACGAACCCGACCGACGAGACGTGGGGTTCGATCACCCGGATTTTCTGTAGCGGCGTCACGATGAGCAGCTGCAACCCGAGTCGCGTGAACAGGCTCAATGCATAGCGGGTCGACGCCTCCGAGCCCCGGCTGAAGGCCTCGTCGATCACCACGAACCGGAACGCCTTCGACTTGCCGCTGCCCCAGTCCAGTTTGAACTGATAGGCGAGGGAGGCGGCCAGGATGGTGTAGGCGAGTTTCTCCTTCTGGCCGCCGGACTTGCCGGCCGAATCGCTGTAGTGCTCGTACTCGCAATCGTCGTCCCGCCAACGCTCGGACGCTGAGAACACGAACCACTGCCGGACGTCGGTGACCCGGTGGGTCCAGTTCCGGTCGGCGTCGGCCAGGCCTTCCCGTCCCCGGAAGCGGTCAATCAATGCCTTGACCTGCAGGAACTTCTGCTCGGAGTACTGGTCGCTGCGGTCGGTGCTGACGATGTTGTCGGTGCAGGCTCGGAGGTCGGCCCGGAACTGCCGGACGTCGGTGTTGGGGCTACTCCCGGCGATGAGCCGGATGTAGCGGCCGTCGTTGTAGTCGATGCCCTCCAGCGACGCGTTGATGGTCTCGATGCGCTCGCGGATATCGCGCTCCTGGGCGTGGAGCTTGGCCGAGAACCCGGCGATGTCGCGAATGGTGTTCTGGTTGAGGTAGTCCTTGAACTCCCGTTCGAAACGGGGGAGGTCGTCATCGGCAACGCGACGGTGCAGCTCCCGGTAGTCGCCGCCCGCTTCGACGGAGTCGTCCATCTCCGCCGTCTCCGCCGGGTAGCGGTGCCGGAACTCGGTCATCGCCTTCACGGTCCGGACCCGTAGGCGGTTCTGGCTCTCCTGGAGCTTCTGCTGTTGGCGGGCGATCACTTCTCGCACCGCCTGCTCGGCCCGGACCAGGCCGGTGCCGTCCGTGAGCGGTCCCTCGCCGTGCGCCGCGAGGAGACCGCCGACGGCGTCGCGCTCGGATTCGGGGAGGGCACGGTCGGCGTTGGTCGCCAGCGTGGTCTCGGCCCGACGGAGCTCCCGCTGCGCGGCCTGGCGCTGATTGTCGAGAGCTCCTCGGTCGGTGAGCAGGCCGTTCCGCCGCCGGTCGTGCTCGGCGATGGCGGCGACGACCCGGTCGAGTTCGGCGTTGAGCGCGGACAGGCGGTCGGAGGCCGCGAGGATCCGTCGCCTTTCGTCCTCGAGGGCGGCTACCTCGTTGACGAGTTTCTCCCAGTCCAACTCCTCCCAGGTGGAGTAGCCGGCCAGGCCGGCGAGGGCGCGCAGGCTCTCGGCCACCGCGGCCGTCTCTTTTTCCCTGAGCTTCCGAAGCATTTCGGCCCCCGAGATGCGTCGCTGCAGCTCCGCGGCATGATCGATGAGCGCCTCGATCTTGGCCTCGTTCGTCCAGCCGAGAACGTAGCGCCGCCGATCGTCGATGCGGCTGCGGTCGTCCTTCTCGTGACGTTCGCGGTCCTTGATCTGGCCGGCCCGGGTCAGTGCCTTGGCGCTGGAGCGGAACTCCGCCATGGTGTCGACGCAGGCGTGGTTGGCCCGGCGGCCGAGCTCGGACTGCAGCCAGGCCCGCAGCGGCGTGTCCGGCTTGATCTCCAGGTGGTCGAGGAGCAGCGGTAGGCCGCCCGGGCGGTTCGGCGCCGGCGCGGCCACGGAGGTGGGCGGGACCCGGTAGTAGACGAGCCGGGCAGCGAGGTGGCGTTCGTTGATCCAGGAGGACACCTGTTCATAGGAAACGTTCGGAACCAGCAGGGACAGGGCGAAGTTGTGCAGTACCCGCTCGGCTGCGCCCTCCCAGTCGGCCGACTCTGGCCGCACCTGGATCAGCTCGCCGGCGAAGGGGAGGTCGTCGGGATCGAGTCGGAGGTCGGCGCAGAGGGCGGCGCGCAGCTCCAGGCTGACGGCGGGCAGGTTGGTGCGGCGGGTCTGGAGGCTGCGCAGCTCGTCGTTGACGGACCGGCCGTCGGCCTCTACCTTCTGCAGCTCGACGTGAGCGGCCGTCAGTTGTGTCTGGGCCTCGTCCTGCTGCTGGCGGAGCTCGGTGTCCCGGGCCGCCACCTGGTCTCTCGTCGCGCTGAACTGCGTGGCGCTGGTGACCGCCTCGAGCCCGGCGCCGTTAAGGAGTTGGTTGAACTCCCTCAGCCGGTTGCGTCGGGCCGGCTGTTCCTTGTGCAGTCGCTCGATCTCCGCCGCGATGACGGCCAGCCGGTCCCCGCCGTGGCCGGCGATCTCGGCTTTCAAACGGTGCTCGTCGTCCCGAAAGTCGGTGAGTTGGCGGCCCACCGTCTCGATGTCGGTGTCGACCCGGTCGATCTCGGTGCTGAGAGCGCGCAGCTGCGACCCGAAGATCTCCTGCGCCCGCTCGGCGAAGAACAACCCGAGGAGTGCTTGCCGGGCGGTCAGCTTCGCCATCGTCTCGGTGGTCTGGTCGTAGGCGTCGAGGTCGGCCACGAGCGGGGTGAGCAGTTCGAGTTGTCTGCGGGCCTGCACGACCGCGGCGTGGGCCCGGGTCAGGTTCTCGAAGTGGTCCACCAGCGTCTGGATCTGGGCTTTGGTGTCGAACGGCTCGAGCGTGGCTGCGCACGAACTCGTTGAGGTCGTCCACCGCTTTCATGGAGACGGTCTGGTGGAACAGCTCCATGGCCTGCTCGGATTCGATGCCGAGGCGGCGCCGGAACTCCCGCCCGTAGTCGGGGAAGGTGTCGCTGACATTCGCCCCGCCGGCTCGGAGGCGGCGCTTCAACGGCGCCAGATCAGTCCCGAAGTCGAAGAAGTGCTCCCGTATGGACAGGGCGGTGTCGGCGACCACGAAGAACCGGTCGGGTTGACCGGGCTGGCCGGGCTCCCGGGGGCGAAACACCTGGGCGAGAGTGACGGTCGTGGCGAAATCGGCGTTGATGAACACCCCGAGGATTACGGAAAAAGTGTGGGCGTCGCGCAGTCCGACCGCTCGCGAGGTTCCGGTCGTCTCGTTGCGTTCGGACTTGTAGTGCCCTTCGACGTAGGACCGAAGATCACGCTCCCGGGTGCCCGCTCCGGCGGCCCGGTTGTAGGAGATCCGGTGCGCGGGCAGGAGCAGCGTGGTGATGGCGTCCACCAGCGTCGACTTGCCTGAACCGATGTCGCCGGTCAGTAGGGCGTTGCGCCCGTCCACGTCGAAGCGCCACACCTCACGGTCGAACGTTCCCCAGTTGTAGACCTCCAGCCGGTGGAGGCGGCCGCCCGGGAGGCGGTCCGGTTGATCGGACTCGAGGTCCATCATGTTGAACAGGGCCTGCGCCATCAGTCGGCTCCCTGGTCGGTGCCGGTCCCGGCGAGCAGGTCGAGGTACTCGTCCAACCGGCGGTCCAGGTCGGCCAACCACTGGCCGTCGACGTACGCCTTGAGGATGCGGCGCACTTCGAACATGTCCTCCTCGTTGCGCATCCGGCGCAGGAAGCCCATGTCCACGACTCGGTTGATGTGCGCGTCGATGGTCTCGACGATGCGAGCTTCGTTGGAGGAGTCGGGGAGGTAGAGGCGCAGCATCTCCACGATCTGATCCCGGCTCAGCACGAGGCGGGGGTCGGAACTGCTGGCGTCGAATTCCGCCAGGCGCTTGCGAAGCAGGGCGAGCAGCACACTGACGTGGAACGACAGGGTCCGCCGGGCGATCAGCCGGGGGATTTCCGGGTCGTCGTCGTTGTCCGGCCGGGTCCGCAGGTAGGCGTAGCCCTCGGCCTCGTCTACTGTGACGTTGAGCCCTATGACCGACAGGTAGTCAGCCGCTTCGCGCTGGAGACGGAGGAGCGAGTCCCAGGTCTGCTCGTGGGTGTCGCGGTAGACCGGACCCTTCAGCAAGCTGATCACGACCGTCGGGATTTCGGCGGATCGGGGAGCGGCGGCGTCGCTCACGCGTTGTCCACCCGCTCCCGGCTGAAGGTGACCCCGGGCATGTCGACGATCCGCTCGACGTCGTCGTCAGTCCAGCCGATCTGCTCGCGGTGCTGGTCGTCGAAGACCACCGCCACGCCGCACTCTCCGAGCTCCGCAAGCGACAGGTAGCCGATGAGCTCGGCCAGCCCCTGCTCGAGCGGAGCGGCCGCCACCACGTCCCGCAGCCCCACCTGCGGACTCGGGCCCAGGCGGTCGAACACCCGCCGGACGAGCTCTTCCCGGTCGATGTAGACCTGATCCACGAGAGCGGCAGGGTCGAAGTCGTCGCGGCCGGCGTCCGCCCGGTCGCTGGCGATAGGGGTCACATTGGGCCGGCGGTAGAGCGGACGCTCCATCGGCAGGTTGACCGGCACTCGCGAGTCGTCCATCTCTGTGGTCACCGGCGGGTCCTTGTGGTCGCGGAGGCGGAGAGCCTTGCCCTCGATGGTGCGCAGCAGGTCGAACACTCTCCGGTTCTCCAGCCACACCTGGTCGTCGAGGAACCGACGCAGCTGCTCGGACAGCAAGCGCACCGTCGCTTGGGTCCGCTCGCTGGCGTCGATCCAGTCGTAGTGCACCTGCGAGAGCCGGTCGTCCCTGCCGGCGATCTCGAGGCTCCGCACCCGTTCGAGCAGGTCGGTGAGCTCCTCTTGGCGTTGGTAGGAGAGGAGGAAGTCGTAGAACGCCTGGAAGCTGCGTCCCTGGTCGGACTCGGCGATGCTGTCCCGGTTGCCCAGGACGTTCTCGAGGAGGGCTCCCTTGGATCCGGTCCAGCCGGCGATCTGCTGGCGGAGGTCCCGATCGAGGCGGCGGAAGTTCGCCTCCACCTCACGAAAGTCGGCGAGGAGTTCCCTGGCCGTTTGCGCGAACTGTTGGTAGCGGTCCCGTAGGCCGGCCGAGTCCAACAGCGCGACGTCGCCGCCCTCCACCCGCGCGATCTCCTCGTCGATCTCGGCTCGGCGCCGGCGCAGGTCGGCCAGCCGCCGTTCGGGGTTGTCGTCGGTTCCGTAGACCATCTGGCGTAACAGCTCGAAAACGGTGTTGAGCCGCGACTCGGTGCCGACGAAGTCCCGGCCGCGCAAGTCCTCGACCCAAAGGAGCGTCTTCTCCACGACGGGCGAGATGTCGTACCTGGGTTCGTCAGAACCGGGCGGATAGTACTTGCGCAGCCAACCCCGCTCCGGAGCGGCCCAGTCGTCCAAGTAGGCCTGCGCCGTCTTGGGAAAGCGCTCCTCACCGAAGTGCTCGTTGAGTGCGTACAACTCGTCGTCGAGTGCACTAACCAGCTCGGTGGCGGCCAGATGGGCGACGTTGCGGTCGACGAACACCCGCCCGAGGAAGCTGAGCACCAGCGCGGCGTTCCCGGCCCGGACCAGGGTCCAGGCGGGGCTGCGCTCCCGAAGTTGCTCAATCTCGTCGTATTTCATGTCTCAGGAGCCGTGTGAGCCGACCTCTCCCCTTCGGGGCTCCAAGGAGGGGACGCCATCGAGGATATGACAGGGGTAGGACGGTGACCCGTGACCCACCGCGCAGACGCCGTACCCGTCAAATGCCGTGCGGAGATCCGTAGTGATGGACTTGCCGGGTGGACGGGTCAGCCCCATAGAGCGCATATCGGCAGAGCGAGGATGCGTTCGCCGAGTTCGTAGATGCGGGTGCCGGTATGAAGGACTACGCCGCGGGTGAACCGCTCTCCAAGTCGGTCTCGAAGCCATGCCAGGTGTCTGGCATCTTGTGCTCGGGGCGCCGACGAAGCCTTGATCTCGAAGGCCAGGACCGTTCCGCCTCCCAGCTCGGCCATCAGATCGATCTCGTGCCGGCCGTGCTCTTCGCGTAGGTGGTAGATCCGGGGTCGGGTGGTGGCAACGGCGATCTCCGCTCGGAGCTGGCTTGAAACAAAGGTGTCCAGGAGGCGGCCCAGGAGGTCGCCGTCTCGTAGTACTGCTGTCCGATCGACACGGGTGAGGCTGGTGGTCAGTGCCGCGTCGATGAGGTAGCGCTTGGGTCGGGAGGACAGGCGCTGCAGCCGGTTGGATGTCCATGACGGGACCGCCTCGATCAGGAACATGTTCGTGAGGAGCCGCTCATAGCTGTCGGCGGTCCGTCGGTTGATCCCGGCCGCCTCGAAGATCGTCGAGTCTGCAACTGTCCCAGCGGTGTTGAGGGCATAGGTTTCGAAGTAGCGCCGAAGGAGCGCCGGGTCCCGCACCGCTCCGATGGCCGGGGCATCTCTGGTCACCACTTGGTCCACGTAGCTGTCGAGCCACGCCACCCGGGCTTGTGCAGTCAGGCGGAGAGCGGGCTCGGGGAACCCGCCTACCAGCGCCAGTTCGATGTAGCCGGGAAGGTCGGGACGTTGCTGGGGTAGCGGCGGTGCCTCGCCCGCAGCGAAGCGGTCGATGAAGTGCCCTGCACTCGGTCGGCCCTCGAGCTCGCCGACAGTCAAGCCGTACATGGGAACTCGGACGATCCGACCGGTCCCGGGCCAAGTCGTCGCCTCGAGATCCGCTCTGACCGATCCGGTGAGGAGGAAGCGTCCCGGTCGGGCCTCTCGGTCCACGGCTCGCTTGATGGCGCCCAGGACGCCGGGGACCTCCTGCCACTCGTCCAAGAGGACCGGTTCTTCACTTGCGGCGAGCGCGGCGTCAGGATCAGCCTCGAAGGCGACGGCCTCGGCAGGACGGTCAAGGTGAACCACCGACCGTGAGAGTCTCTCTGCCGTCGTAGTCTTGCCGGTGGCACGAGGCCCGGTGACCATGAGTGCCGGCAGTTCCGAGAAGAGATCGCGAAGACGCGAGTCGACGATCCGACGCTTGTACTCTGTCGGCGACGCCACCGTATCAGGATACCAGTTTTCGACGTTAGTCAGTGCCACTTTTCGACAGCAACTAGCGCCGTGTTCCGACATGTGTCGAGGGTTCGCCAAGCGAGTCCACACCGACGGGTCGTCTCCAGCCGGATGAGCCCGCGGCGACTTCTTGAACGGATATGAAGGAGTGTGGGAAGGCATGAGCAGAGGCGGTCTACTTACGGTCGGTGAAGCCGCAGAACTCGTCGGCGTCGACCCCCGTCGGATCTACGAGTTGATCGATGCCGGGCAACTGCCCGCGAAACACCTCAAGGGTCACGGAATCCGACTCGCCCGGGACGACGTCGATGCTTACACGACTCGCCGCGGCGGAATCGCCTGACAGAATGCGCCAGGTTGCCGATGGCGGCAAAATTGCTTGCCAATAACCGGGCGGCCAGCTTATAAATATCCGAATGATCGTGGTGCTTCGATCAGCGATTTTTGCACCACGCCTACACCACAAGCGAGGGGGAGGAAGGGTCGTCGAAGGTCAGGGAGGGTCACGCAGAAAGCTCCGCTGAGCAGGCAGTTCACGAATCGGCCCAGGTCAGCGAGCCGCCGTGAGCAGACCTGATAATGCTGAGGTCGGTGGTTCGATTCCACCTAGCCCCACCCCTGACCAGGACTTTTGCACCGACTCGGTGCAGGAGTCCCGGTCTTGCACCACATGCACCACAAGAATCTCTGGCCCGGTGCGGACATCACGTCAGGGACCATGAGTTCAGCATCGTGTCGACTGACGAGCAGCATTTGTGTAGGGCCTGAGTGGGGGGCATCCAGCCCATGAGCTCCGGAGCGCTTTCGCGGAGGCATCAGGGGTGTCACTCACCAGATTGAATCACGAGAACTCTGGTCCGGTGCTGACGTCAGCAGGAGGGACGTGACTTAGCATCGTGCTGCCTCGGGCCGGTCAGCTTGTGGCCCCACCTCGGTCCTCATGGAAAAGCGCGGTGCCCAGCAATTCCCGGACCGATCACCGGCGTTGGTTCGGGAGTTTCCTCTACTGACCCAAGATGGCTTCAATCACCGGTAGCGCCCTTTCTGGCCGGACCCTGGAAGACGCGGCCGGGTCATGATTGGTCGCTGGGGGCCGGGCGCAGCATGCGTAGGGTGATATCGACGAGGCGTTCGATTGGCCGGGCGCGTTCGATGACTGTGGGTACGAGGGCTCGGGCCAAGAGAGCTCCTAGCAGCACGTCGAAGGCGTCGTCGATGTCCACCCCGGGGTCGACGGTGCCGGGCGGGGCGCTGCGGAGGATGTCGGCGAACTGGGGGCGGGCCGAGACCGCCATCCATTTCTTGGTGAGGTCGGTTCGGCCGCTGGATTGGTAGTTGGCGAGCAGGCTGGGGATGGCGGCTCGAGAGGCAGCGGCGCCGAAAACAGTCAGATAGGCCCGGACGAACCGACGGATGTCGCGTCTGAGGTCGCCGGTCGGCTCGATTTGGACGTTGGTCGGTCCGGGGAACACGGCCTCTTCGATGAGGTCCAGACGGGTCGACCACCGCCGGTAGATGGCGGAGGTTTGCACACCGGAGCGGGCCGCGATGGCTTGTACCGTTGTGGCGTCGAGTCCTCGCTCTTCTAGGAGGTCGCGGGCGGCGGCAAGGACCTTGCGGTCGATGCTCGGGTCTCGGGGCCGACCGGCCTTCCGGGCTATCAGATCGCTCATCGAGTTATGGTAGGGGCTTGATTCGGGATCGGGAGATGCCCTGGATTCCGGGCGTCAGGATCCAGCCGATTTGGCCGAACGTCGGCCCGTGAGGTTCTCAGTGTGGAGTACGTGAGGGCCACGGTGGCGGTAGACATCGCAGTGCTGGTGTCGTGGGTTGGCGCATAGTTTCGGCAACGCTGCGGCGAGGGTCTCTGGTTGCGGCGTGGCTTTCGCCGTACAGGCGTGCCGGCGGAGTGGGGAGTTGGTTTGCGGCACGGAGCGGACGTCCTAGCCGACCGACGGTAGGCCTAGATAGGCGGCACCGAGTTGGTCTCGGGTGGCTTCTTCTCGGGGGCCGGTCCATAGCACCCGGCCGAGCTCCATGACCAGGATGCTGTCGGCTACCTGCAGGGCGTTTTGTGTGTGTTCCTCGGCTAAGAGCACGCTGGTGCCGTGGTCTCGTAGTTCCATGATGGCATCCATTACCTGCTTGGCGGCCAAGGGCGCGAGGCCGAGGGTAGGTTCGTCGGCGATGAGCACCTTGGGCGGGTGGGCCAAGGCTGGGGCCAGGCTGAGCATTTGCTGTTCGCCGCCGGAGAGCTGACTGGAGGTGTTGCGTCGGCGTTCGGCTAGGACCGGGAACCGGTCGTAGGCGGCTTGGCGCTCGGTGGGGGTGCGCAGGAGGATGGCCAGGTTCTCGTCGACGTTGAGCCCCGGGAAGATTCCTCGGGCCTCGGGGATGTATAGCAGGCCGGACCGGGCCCTCTCGTACGCCGGTGCAGACGTTACGTCGCAGCCTTCGAGGGTCACGGTCCCGGCCTCGGGAGCCAGTGCGCCGGCCAGGACCGAGCACAGCGTCGATTTTCCGGCGCCGTTGGCTCCGAGCAGGGCCACGATTCTCCCTGGTTCGAGTGTTACGGACACCCCGTGGAGTACTCGGGCGTCGCCGTAACCAGCCTGAATCCCGACTGCGGTGAGAGCCGGATTCACACCGACTGACGAGACGCCGACGTCGACCGGAGATTGGGCTTCCAAAGTGGGAACGTCGACGTGAAGGGCAATCTCGGCTTGGGTGATGTGGGCGGCCCTGCTCCTGGCCACCCGTCTCTTGGCGTTGCGGCCACCGACCAGGGACAAGATCCCGTCGGGCTCTTGGGCCACCTGGATGGCGCCGAGCCCGGTGAGCATGGGGATGAAGTACGGCGAGGTCAGAAGGTGGTTGAGCGTCCCGGCCCCTACGGCGATCGACAGCCGGTTGAAAAGAGCGGTGCCGGCCCCGATGGAGAAGCCGGCGATGAGCGCGCCACCCGGTCGTCGGATACCGAACAGGACGGCGGCGACCAGCCAGCCCAGGCCGACAGCGGGAGGGGCGGTGCTGTTGCTTACCGACAGGGAGAACATGGACAGCATCACGCCACCGAGGCCGGCCACGCCGGCGGCGACGGCGAACACGATAATCCGGGTGCGGTCGGCGCGGATACCGACCGCTTGGGCGCCGGTTTGTGAGGAGCGGACGGCCAGGATGGCCCGGCCGGTGGCTGACCGCATAAGCGAGTGAATCACGACCGTGACCAGCGCAAAGACGAAAAGGAAGAGCACAATCTGGTCTCGCTCGGCGCTGAAGTTGAAGTGGCCGCCGTGTCGGACGATGAGGCGGTGGACGAAGTTCAGACCGGGCATCGACAGGGACGGGAACCTTATGTTCCACCCGTTTTGGCCGTGGCCAATCGACTGGAAGGCGAATACGACAAGAGAGAAGAAGAAGGCGGCGGCGAGTGTCCAAATGGCCAGGTACACGGCGCCGAGTCGGGTGGCGGGCAGGGCGATGACCAGCCCGATGACGGCCCCGACGACTACACCGAGCAGGGTGGCCCACACGAAGTTGATTTGTCCGTGGGCGGCTATCAGGGGAATGTCGATGCCCCAGTTGCGGTTCAGCGCCCATCCCGCCGCGAAACCTCCGGCGGTGGCGAAGGTTGGTTGGGCCATGCTGACCATGCCGCCCATCCCGGTGACGATGACGTAGGACAGCAGGACGATGCCCACCGCCAGGCTCTGGGCAATCACGGTCTGGTCGTAGTTGTTGGCCCGGAACCAGGAGAACCAGCCCATGGCGAAGGCGAACAAGAGGAACACGGCGATAGCCCACGGTGCCCGACGGCGCCAGGCGTTGAGACCCTGGCGGTGGTCGACAGGTGCCCGCTCCTCGGCGACGGTGCCGGCCTTCCTGGTGCGGTCGCGCCCCACCAGGAGGCCGATCAGAATGACCAATACGTAGGGGAAAGCCGAGGCCAGGCCGGCGACGTTGGCGAGGGCCTTGGGGAGGTCGTTGGTGTAGCCGGCCACCAGGTTCTGGGCCACACCGATTCCCAGGCCTCCGACGAAAGCAATGGGGAGGGACCGCAGACCCCCCAGCACCACCGCCGCCAGAGAACTCAACACGACCAGGGTGAAGATGTTGGGGTCGAGGGTGAACAGGGGGGTGATCAGCACCCCGCCAAGGCCGGCCAGGAGCATGGTCAGGATCCATGCCACCGCCGATGTGCGTGCCGGGTTGATGCCTCGCAGTCCGGCCAGGGATGACCGGTCGACCACGGCTCGCATATCGAGGCCGATCCGGGTGCGTTGCAACACATACCACAGCACAGCGGCGGCCACTGCGGTCACGATGAACACGGACAGCTGGTCTGAGTTGAGAGCGACGCCAGACACGATGTGGTATTGGTGGGCGGGGAAGGGGCCGATGCCGGGCACCGGGCCGCCGTTCTCGGTCTGACTGGCACTTCGGAACGAAGTGAGGTGGAGCGTGTCGATTCCGATGGTCTCGACCAGCCATTGCAGCAGGTTGGGCAGGGCGACGAGTAGTCCGAGCGTGCCCACGATGCGGGCGTACACTGGCGCTTGGCCCAGGCGGCGGAGCAGAACCCGGTCCAGCAGCAACCCCAGCAGCGGGGCGAAAAGGATCACCGATATCACCAGCGCCGGGACGATCGGTACGCCCAATCCGACGTGCAGTTGGTAGTAGAGGTAGGCGACTGCGAAGGCGATGGCGGCGTGGGAGAAGTTGAAGATGCCCGAGGTGCTGTAGGTGAGGACCAGACCCGACGCCATGATCGAGTAGATCGACCCGGTCACCGCACCCGAAAGCGCCAGGTCGAAAAGCTTCTTCATGTCAATCCGCTCCCTGGCCCAGGTAGGCCTCTTGAACGGCCGGGTTGCGGGCGATTTCCTCGGGTGTCCCCTCGGCCAGCTTGGAGCCCAGCGACAGGACGATCACCCGGTCGCAGTGCTGCATCACAAAACCGGCGTTGTGTTCTACGAGCAGCACGGCGCAACCGGTGTCTGCTCTGACCAGTTGGATCAACTCGCCGAGGCGGTCGACTTCCTCTTGGCCTAGTCCAGATGCCGGTTCATCCAACAGCAGCAGCCGGGCCGGCTCGGCGGTGGCCCGGGCGAACTCGACCATGCGGGCGACCCCGATGGGTAGCGACCCGGCGGAGTCATCCTTTATGGCCGCGAGGGAACACCGTTCGATGGCCTGGCTGGCGATCGTCCGACGTTGCCGTTCCCGGCGTCGGCGGGTGGGAGCGAACACCAGGTCGGCCAGCGCGCCACCGCCACCGCCGCGCCACTCCACCGCCGTAAGGACATTGTCCTCCACGCTCAGCCACCCAAAGGTCTGCACCCGTTGAAAGGTGCGGCGTACCCCGAGCCGGGCCCGTTCCGCCGGTCGGAGATCGGTGACGTCGCGACCGTCGAGCACCACGCGGCCCGTGTTGGGACGTCGCTCGCCAGCCACTACATCGAAAAGAGTGGTCTTTCCCGCCCCGTTGGGGCCTATCAGACCGCAGATCTCTCCTGCCCGGACCGATAGCGACACGTCGCTAAGTGCCCGGATGCCCCCGAAACGGACACTTATCTGCTCTAGTCTCAGCGCATCGGTCGGCTCCATCCCGACGTCAGCCGAGCTAGGAAGCAACCGGGAACGTCTTCGACGAGCACGAGTACGGCTCGACGATCTGGGCCCCGCTGCCGTCGGCCGCGTACTGGATGAGCGCCCCGCACGAAGGCGTGGGAGCGACCGCCGACTGGGGGTACTCGGTCGGACCGGCCAAGGTGCCGTCCTGCCAGGTCTGATGATCGAGGGCGTACTGAATATTGGTCGAGGTCAGGGACTTGCCCTGCTTTTCGATCTGCTGCAACGCTGTGACAAACATGTCGGCGGCCAGATAGCCGGGGATGACCGAGTACGGCGTCAGCGGCGTACCCGCCTTGAAGGAATTGATGTCGTTCTGCATCTGAGTGAACGCCGAGGAAGGCGCCGGGTTATACAACGTCGAACTGAAACTGCCGGCCAGCGACTTGGCCAAAGCGGATATGTCGCCCAGAGTGCTGTAGTAGTACCCCTTGAACCCGGCGGCCTTCAACGCCGGATAGATCGAGATGCACTGCGAGGAAATCAGGCAGACGATCACGTTCGGCTGTGCACCCTTCGCCGATGTCATCCATTGCTGCACGTAGGGGGTGTAGTCCGAGACCGTCGTGGGAACGACTCCCTTGGCGTAGACCACGTCGAACCCGGCCCCCGCTGCGGCCGTCGCATTGAACTTCGCAGTGTCCACACCGGACTGGTTGTCGGCCGAGAATATGGCCACGGTCGGATGCGCGTCACCGACCTTGGCCGAGAACTCCTTGTAGGCGTTCGCGTAGCTGTCGGACATGTAGGGGGGATGGCTGGGGACCAGACACCCGTTGTAGCCGAACCCCCACACCGTCTGGCTGGCACTGGTGGTGCAGTAAGTGTCATCGAAGGCGTAGCCCACATACGGGATCTGGCTCGACGCCAAGAACTGGCCGTTGTTGAATGGCGAAAGGTCAGGAACGATGGCCTGCACACCCTCTTGGCCGACCATCTGCCTAATGGCGGTCAGGGACGAGGCCGGATCGAAGGGATCGTTGGTGGTGCCCACGTAGCTGATCTTGGCGCCGGCCAGCTCGTTCGCACTGTCAGCCCGAGCGAAACGGGCCTCGGCGCCGATATCCGCGCCGGCGAACTGCGATGTGCTCAGGAAACCACCCACCTTGACCACGACACCCGAGTAGCTCTTCGTGCCAGATCCGCCCGTGGAGGCAGCTGACGTGGCAGCGGTTGTCGCTGAAGAACCCGACTTGCTACTGCTACACGCCGCGACCGTGCCGGCCAAGACCGCTGCTGCGGCGATCACTCTCGCGTACCCAAGTACCGACACAGATGTCCCCCTCGAATCCTAGATCGAAGCCCAAAGCGTGAGACGCCGGAGCACGTCAAAGATTACTATATTGCGGGAGAGGTCGTCCCGCAATACCCTCAACCTCGGACGACGATGTCGCCGAGGTGGACACAACCACGAGACGAGAAGCCGGCCAACCTGCCGGGCTTCTCCACCATCGATCAGCCCCAGCTGCACCAAGCCCAACTCTCACTCACGAGCAGGAGCCGACATGTTTCGTTTCGCAGCGGACCCATTTCCCGGCCAGGAACTGACTCCTGAGATGCTCTCCAACATCGAGATTGACGAGCGGCTCGTACCAGGGCCGGCAGGCGCTCCTGACGTTCGAGTCCTGCTGTACAACCCAACGGAGGTGGACGGCCCCCTACCCCTGATCCTCAGCATCCACGGTGGCGCCTTTGCCCGCCGGCCAGACAACTTCCCTGCTGGGGATGCCCGCCTGGCCCTGCTGGGCGCCCAGGTGGTGTCAGTCGACTACCGAATAGTCCCCGACAGCCATTTCCCAGACGCCGTCGAGGACTGCTACTCGTCTCTGTGCTGGGCAGTCGACGAGCTGCCGGTCGATAAGCGTCGAGTGGTCATAACGGGTGCAAGTGCCGGTGGCGCTCTGGCCGCCGGTGTGGCCTTGATGGCACGCGATCGCGAGGGGCCCGACATCAAACTGCAGGCTCTCATCATTCCCGTCCTCGACGACCGGTGCGAGACGCCATCCATGCGTCAATTCGAGGAGGCGCCCTTCTTCGGCGGCCGTATGGCACGACAAATGTGGGACAACTACCTGGGTCCCGACATCGACCGATCCCACACGCCGGCATACGCCGCACCAGGACGAGCAGACCACCTCGGTGGTCTGCCTCCCGCGTTCATCCAGGTTGGCGGACTTGATCCACTGCGAGACGAGGCACTCATCTATGCCCAGCGTCTGATGGCCGCAGGCGTGCCGGTAGAGGTCTACTGCGCGCCAGGGCAGCACCACGGCCTGTCAGAGGATGACCGCACCGCTGACAACGCAGGTCGACTATATTCATCTGCGGTCCAAGCGGCGCTCGCCTGACACGGGACGACCACCACCCCGATGGCGCTATAGACGACCCATACTTAGAGGCCAGAGCCCAACGGCTCATCCAGTTCAGGCATAACGACGGCTTTTATGGCGCGGCCGCTCCGAACCCGCTCAATGGCATCCGAAGTGCGCGACAGCGGAAACCTGTCGGTGATCAGATCCCCGAAGCCGAGAGTATGGCCGTGCCTGCGAGCCATCTCGACGGTGGTGCCATAGTCGTCCAGCCCGGCCGGGCCGAGGGAGCCGATAACGGCCTGGTTGCGATTGTTCAGAGCCACAGGATCCAATCGGACGTGGCCCTTTCCGGAATAGATCCCGACAATCGCATACCGCCCGCCGTATGCGAGTAACTCCGTGCCTTCGGTGAAGGCCTCGAGCCGACCCGTAGCCTCGATCACGACGTCAGCTCCGCGTCCCCCGGTCAGCCCGAGAACTTCTGCCTTGCGCCCCTCGACGGTGGTCGATCTCAAATCCATGGTGTGGTCGGCCCCGAGACGGATGGCGGCGGCCAGTCGAGCTGGCGAGCCGTCGATGACTATCACCCGACGAGCGGTACGTAGCGAGCAGAGCACTGTCGATGCCAGCCCAACAGGTCCGGCACCTTGGATGACCACTGTCTGACCGGGCGAGATACCACCCACTCTGGAGATAGCCCCGAGCGCAGTTGGCATGGCACACCCGAACGCGATGACCGCATCTGGCGAGGTGCCGTCGGGTATCCGGTAGAACAAGTTGCCAGCTGGCAGCGTGGCGTAGTCCTGGTATGCGGCCGGGCTCGGCAGGTCGGCCGGTGGGGGCCAGCCGGTGGTTGGAGCGCTCAGCGGCCGGTCACCCAGTGGCCCCCAATAGACCAGGTCATCCTCAGCGACGGGGGAGCCGGCTCGGTCCGAGACGAGCCCTGGTCCCAAGGAGTGAACGCGGCCCACTCCTTCGTGGCCGAACGCCACGGGGGTCGGCGGGAGGGGCAGATCACCCTTGAGACGGTGGACGTCGGTGCCGCAGACGCCGGCCAGCACAGTCCGGACCACAGCTTCGCCGGGGCCGGGGCCCGGTACATCGACCTCCCGGCACTCAAGGGGCTGACCGGCTCCCACGAACACAATCCGACGTGCCCTCAACTCACTCCCTCCCCGAACTCAGCGGCCGGGTCTCACTCGTACACGCACCAGAGTCACATCCGGCCGCGAAGAGGCCATCGTAGCCATGGCCACGACTTCAGATTGGGACGACCAGACTTGCTTACATACTCTTAGTTGTGCCCATCCTCTACGGTCCTCTCCAGGTGTGGTCGCACTAGTCAGGAGTACGCAGTAGTGACCCAGTCACCGCTCGAAGGCAGCGCAACCGCTGGCCGTTCGATGCCGTTCCCGGTCCCTACCGGTTGGTTTTCGGTGGGGCGTATCGACGAGTTGTTGGCCGAGCCGGTCGCGCCCCTCCATCTCTTCGGCCAGGATCTGGTCCTGTGGCGGGACGACGCCAGCTACAACCTGGCCGACGCCTACTGTCCCCACCTGGGCGCCAATCTGGCCTACGGCGGCCGGGTCGAGGACAGCTGCCTGGTGTGCCCGTTTCATGAGTGGTCTTTCGACGCCGAGGGGGCCAACGTGGCGATCCCCTACGCCGAGCGACCCAACCGCAAGGCCCGCCTGCGGACCTATCCGACGGTAGTGCGTAATCGCCACCTGCTGGCCTGGTATCACGCCGATCCGTCCATGAAACCCCTCTGGGAGGTGACCGAGGCCCTCCCGGAGCACCCGGTCGAATGCCTGCGCATGGACCGGGTGATCGCCACTGCGTGGCAGGAAGTGGCCGAGAACTCGGTGGACATGGCCCACTTCAAGTCGGTGCACGGCACCAGCCGTGTCGCCCCGCTGGGCGAGCTGACCGTCGACGGCGCATACCGGCGGGTCCGCTCCACCCAGTCCTTCCAGACCTCTCGCGGTGAGTTCGAGGGCCAGATCGAATCCAACAGCTACGGACCCGGCATGGGCATTGTGCAGTTCACTCTCATGGGAACCGTGACCCTTGTCGCGGCCACCACCCCGATAGAAGCCGACCGGGTACACGTCCGCTTCACCATGTACCACCCCGAGGGCGACGAGATGGCAGCCAAGATCGGCGCCGGTTTCGGCGCCGAAGTAGCCCGCCAGCTCGACCAGGACATCCCCATCTGGGAACACAAGCGCTACCAGCCATCGCCCGCCCTGGCCCCCAGCGAGAAACCCATCACCGAGTTCCGCAAGTGGGCCAAACAGTTCTACGCCTGACCCGGCGTCCGGCTGAATATGGCCGGGCCCAAGATCACGCACTTCCGGTTACGACCGGTCCGTCAAGCCAGGGCAATCCCAGGTCCATTCAGTCGTCAGAGCTCCGACACACCGCTTCGATATTGTGCCCGTCAGGGTCGCGCACAAACGCGGCAAAGTAGCTCGGCCCGTAGGCCTCGAAGACTTGCGGAGTATGGAGCACCTCTAGCCCGAGCGCCACGGCCGCAGCGTGGAATTCACGTACTTGTAGCCGGGTCGCCGCCTTGAAGCCGAGGTGCAGTTCCCGAGCCTCGGGGGCGTCGGCGGGAATGAGCCACAATCCACATTCCTCGCCGTCGCAGAATCCCACGCCATCGCCGTCCGTTGCGAGCGGCGCCGCCCCGAGCGTCCCAAGAAGGACCTCGTATACGGCTCGACTTCTCGGGACGTCGGCCACCTGCATCGTCACGTGATCGATCATCCGATCATCATCGCGATTGTGAGAGCCGTGAGCATCCCGACATCCGATGTGCGCTGACCTCATCCACAGCGCCGTCGGTGACGCCGTCCAGATCGTGCTCCCAAAACGTCCACGACCCTCGATGCGTTCTTGCCGCCGTCCCCAGGCCCTCAACCGGACCTGTTGAGCGAGATCGCTGATACGCGCGCGCCTCCCGAGGTTGCGATCGAAGTCATTAGGTGCGGCCGCCGACACGGCATTCGGGGCCTACTAACGAAGCGGAGGCTGCCCGGGAATATGGGGACAGTGCGGGGATGGTTGGTACCGGCCGTCTTGCAGGGGTTTAGGACCGAACCTCTGCCTGTAGGGATCGGCTCATTCCGAGTCGTCAGCGGTGCGATCGACATCGAAGCTGTTTAGGGACACTGCCATAGGGCGAGGCAGACACCCCCAGGTCGCCGGGTAGGTGAAATACTCGAACGGTTCATTGCCGGGGAAACAGACTCCGACACCGCACCACATCTGCACCACGAGAATGGGGGACAGTGAGCTTTGATCGGTCACCAAGGGTCAAGCCGAAATAGGCTCTGAGCGGCCCTTTCGTACATAGGTCCAGCTCAGCGCCTCAGGGACCACGAATCTGATAATGCTGAGGTCGGTGGTTCGATTCCACCTAGCCCCACAGCAAGGCAAAACCCCAGCTCAGCGGGGGTTTGTGTATGCCGGTCGGGCGGCGCGGTCAATCCAAATGTCCGGGTCAATTCGGGTCTCGAGGTCAGTCTCACGGTCAGTCGGCGTCGCGAGCGCAAATTGTGCTGAGGTCACGCCGGCAGGGACGGTCGCCAGGGGCATCATCACGAGGGTGCTGCTCGGCAATAATCGCCGGGTGGTCGGCCTGGAGGAGAAGGTCAGCGCGGTGGCTGCCGTGCTGGTGACTTCCGGTCGGGTGGTGCCGGCTCTGGCCACCGATGGACCGTCCGGTGTCTACCGGTCGTGGTGGTGGCCCCTGCCGACGGCCTCGCAGCGCTCGTTGATCGCATCGCTGCTCCAGGATCCGTCGCCTGAGGGCCAGGCCGCGGTGGCTGCCGCGCTGGCTGTCGAAGTGGACGGTCTGGTGCGCCGCCAACTGGTCGAAGCCGGCGCCACGATCGGTACCCGCCGGGGCGGTCGGCCGACGGTGCCCGAGGCGTGGGCCCGCTCCCTGGTTTCGATCGACCCGGGCCTGCCGGGCTGGCTGGACCGGGCGAAGCTCGAAGTCCTCGCCGCTACGGTGGCCGACTGGGTCCGTTCGGGAGCCGTGGTCGGTGGTCGAGCTCGTCTCTGTCTGCGTGTCTGCGAGCCCGTGCGAGCCGGCGCGGAGTGGAGCGTGGAGTTCCTGGCCCAGGATCGTGAGGAGACGAGCCTCGTGGTCCCGCTCAGCGAGCTGTGGGCCGGGAACTCCCCCTTCGCGCCGGGCGCCATCCACGATCTGTTGGCCGCGCTGGCGCGCATGACCCGCCTGGCGCCGGAACTTGAAGGCGTGCTTGAGGCGTCCATCCCCGACCGCGTGGCGCTCGCCGACCGGGCCGTGCTCACGGTCCTTCGCGAGCGGGCCGCCGCCTTGGAGGACGCCGGCATCGCAGTGCTCTTGCCGTCGTGGTGGACGGCGCCGGCCCGCTTGGGCCTGCGGGCCCGCACCACAAGCTCCTCGAAGCGCGGTGGATCAGTGATGGCCGGCGGGCTCGGCTTGGACGCCCTGGTCGACTTCGAATGGGAAGCGGCCCTCGGCGGGCGGCGCCTCACCAAGGCCGAGCTGGCCAGTCTGGCCCGGGCCGCCGCGGCCAAGCAGGAGCTGGTGCGGTTGCGCGGCGAGTGGGTCGAGATCCGGCCGGACCACATCGACTCCCTTCTGGCCCGTCTGGGCCAGATCGAACGAGCTCCTGCCG
>JAKBBA010000234.1 GCA_021808665.1 Actinomycetes bacterium | reverse complement strand
TACGGCAAAATCACGAACAAGACGCTTCAGAACCTCTTCGACCTCGACCTCTGGCGAGCCCGTGACATCCTCGCCGACCTGCAGCAACGGTCCATTATCGTCCGGACGTCGGAGGCAACCCGAGGACCGGGCGTCGAATACGGTCGGGGTCCGAACTTTCCACGGAAACGCGTTCGGAAGCAGCAGCCGGACAGCCTCGACGACGTACACGGTGCCGAACCGCCGGATGGTGGACGCCTGTTCTGAGCCTGTCACCTGGTCCAGGCTGCTCTGCTGCGCCGACCAGCCCGATCTGGCCCGCTGAAACCTCGACGACATGACCCAAAGCACTGCCGACGCCAAGTCGGCACCCGATCCGATTCGCCCTGTCCGGCGACGGAGGAGAGTTACGAACCAGGTGCGGGCGGTCCTGGCCTGGACGCTGCTCCGGCCTCTGGCGGGCGGCACTCGTCAGACGACGGCGTACGCTTGATGGTATGGAGTTGCCCAGCGCGGATGATCGACTGCTCCGGGAGGCTGCGGGCCTTCTGGCTGAGCTCGCGCCCCGGCATGGGATCAGCGCCGTCCAGCTCGGCGCTGATCCCGCTGAGCTCGTGGTCACCTTGGATGACGGTCGGACGTACTTCGATCTCGCCGAGTTCGAGGCCGAGGCCGAGGGCCTGCTCCGCCACCGCGTCAGCGTCACCTCCTCTGGTGCGCCTGGGGCTCATCCTCGAGAGTTGCTCGCTCCCGCTCCCACTGCGTGAGCCGCGCCGAGGAACTCGCTACGCAACTCGACGCTGCGCTCCACGGCCTCCAAGCGGTCCGCCGGGTCGTCGCCGAAGGCGGTCGAGAGGCCTTCGACGCCAGTGAGGACCGGAACCGTGCCCTGGCGTTCTGCTGGGTGAGCACAGGAAGCGCCCTGAAGCACTACGAACAGATGACCGGCGTCCCCCAAGGGCGCCACCGTTGTCGGCGCCGATCCGGTTCCGTGATCGCCTTGCCCATCAGCGTCTCGACAAGTTGGACCTCGACCTCCTCTGGGAGACCAGCGTCCGGGATGCTCCATTACTTCTGCGGGTCCTGAGCAGCCTGCGAGCCCAAACCAGCCCGGAGTAGCCGCCCTCGCGTAGACAGCTCATCGTCGCGAAGCCAACACCACCATGTGGGTCACGAGAGGAAGGACGTTCCTGTGCAAGAGGAGTGGAGCCGAAAGGGTGCGACGCTCAGCGACAAGACGGCTCGCAAAGAATTCGGCCTGACCCAGGAAGAGATCGTCGCCGCGATCGACGCCGGTCAGCTTCAGTACCGAGTCGGCGTGATCGCCGGCAACCCCTGGCTGAGGCTCCTTCGTCGCGAGGTCGAGGGACTCATGGACACCACCCACAACGATCGGGACCACCGGCAGCGTCGCACGAGGGCCGAGTTGACCCAGGTCGACCGGACCTTGAAGAAGCTCCGAGCCGAGGTCGCCACGCTGGAGGAGCACCACGCCAAGCTGTGTGCCGACCTGGAGGCATGACCTCGCGGGCGGTCCCGGCCCTTTTTCGCGGCGCACGCTGGTGGGACCACCTGTCCACTACGCCGACCGCGGACGAGAATCTGCACCAAACCGGGCATCCACCACGGTCCTGACGGAGGTGCCCGAACGCCGGGTAGGTGCGCTGCGCAGCAGACCCACGATGGCGTCGACGACAAGGGTCGGCTCCAGAGTCAATTACGGTCCAGGATGCGTGCCAACAGGGTTCGTAGTTGCTCGCCCTCTTGGTGGTTGAGCGGGGCGAGGAGGTCGGCCTCGGCGAGGTCGCTGGCGGCTTTCGCCTGTTGGAGAAGGGCCTGGCCGGCCTGCGTCAGTTCGACGACGTTACGGCGTCGGTCTTCGGGGTCAGGGCGACGGACGATGATGCCTTTGGCCTCGAGCGCATCGATGATGGCGACCATCGTCGTGCGATCGACACCCAGTCTTTCGGCCACCTGCTGCTGAGAGGCGGACTCGCTGCGATCGATCGCGAGCAACACCCCGAGATCGCGTGCGTGGATGTCGAACGGTCCCAGCGCCTCGACATGCAAGTCGGCCATCAGCCTCTCCGCATGCTTGAACAGGTAGGCCAGCCGGCGACTCGTCAGCGACGTGGCGTTCTGGCGTGCATCCATTGTCTCCAGTGTACGGACTCCCCTGATCGTCAGATATACTGACGATCAGTAGAGAGCGCAGACAGACAGGGGACATGATGATCTTGGTTACCGGAGGACTTGGGCACATCGGCAGCGCCACCGTGCAGGCGTTGCTCGATCTCGGCGAGCAATGCGTACTAGTCCAGCGTCGCAGCCCCGAGATCCCGGACGGACGCTTCAGCGCCCCGGTGGCCTCGGTCCAGGCTGATGTCGAGGACCTCGACGCGCTACGAGCGATCGGCAGCGACCACACAATTACCGGAATCGTGCACATGGCCGGGTCGATGCCTTGGCCGCCCAGCCCCGACGAGGCGCCGGTGCAGGCCGCACGCGATGCGCTGGGCGGACTCTTCAACATCATCGAGGTCGCCCGGGAGTGGGGCGTGCAGCGCCTCAGTCTCGCCAGCACGATCGGCGTATACGCCGGTCTGTCGGATACCGGGGCTCTGAGCGAGGAGCTGCCGGTGCCGCTGACCGCCCCGCACGTGATCCCGACCTTCAAGAGGATTAGCGAGCTGCTGGGCACCCACCTCGCGCAAGCCACCGGCCTTGACATCATCCACCTGCGTATCAGCGGGGCGTGGGGCCCGCTCGGCCACCTACCGAACTTCGCCTTCCCGGCGCCGCAATTCGTCCACGCCGCAGCAACCGGCACCCCCGTCAACCTTTCCGGCGTCGCCGGGCGCCTCAAGGCCGACGACGGGCTCGACCTCTGCTACGTCCATGACCTCGGGCGGGCAACCGCGCTGCTGCAAACAGCCGACACGCTCGCCCACACGACGTACAACGTCGCGTCAGGCAGGCTGACCACCAACGCCGAGGTGATCGCCGCCATCAAGTCGATCGTGCCGGGCTTCGATGTCGAGCTCGAACCCGGTTCGAGCGTGCCGCCCAGCTACCTCGACATCACCCGGCTCCACCAAGACACCGGCTACCAACCAGAGTGGGACACCGAACGCTCCGTCGCCGACTACATCGCATACTTCCGCGCCGGCAATGCCCAGTAGCGGAACGCCGCCGAAGCCCACAGAGCGCAGAACGACGGATCTTGCGCAGCCGACGTCGGCGGAGACACGTTCAGTAGGCGTCGCTCGACGGACCACTACCCGATGGACACGACGCCACCCAGAGCGACGACCGCGCAGAGTCGAAGGGCTCGCCGGCGCATATGCCGAACGGGCAAGGGTCGCCTGCTTCGCGCCAAACCACCCGATCTCGAAGCGCTGCGGCTGCTCGCCCTCCAGCGCCGTCCTCAGGCCGACCTTAAGCAGGGCCCAGCTGTCGGCCGCCAAGGAGACCGGGCGGGCGAACCTCGGGGTCGCTATCGTGCTGAGGTCAGAACGGCCTAGCGGACGACGAGCTGGGTGCCTCTGTCGGCGCACTTTTCGTGGTGCAATGTGGTGCAAGCGCGCTCGACTGACTGGCCCAAGCCACAAAAGTGCTGGTCAAACGGTGGGGCTACCTGGAATCGAACCAGGGACCTCAGCATTATCAGGTCTGTGCAGGCAACGGCGCTGACCTGCCCGAACGCACGAAACCGCAGGTCAAGAGGCCTGCAAGCCTGACCAAAGGTAACTCTTGATGACCGTTCCTGGCCAACGCTCGTGGTGCATCCGTGGTGCAGCGAAGCCTGGGGGGCCGGGACCGACTCGCCGCTCCGCCTCGGCGTCCGCCGTCGACTCTGAGGGGCGGACCCTGGAGGACCTGGCTTACTCCTCGCTCTTCAGGGTTGGGCGGTGCCGCTCAACTACTCCCGCGGGCAGCCGAGCCCAGTGGCCGAGCTTGCACCCCGGCGCGGGTGACCTGGAGCCAGGTCGTACATACCGGACCCCCCACTTCCGACAGCGTGAGCTGCCCCGGTGAGCCGCCAGAGCAGCTCGCCCCATCTGGTCCAGCGTCCGACATCGACTACGCTCAAAACCGTGGAGGACGTCCGCGGAGACGCATCGACCATGCTGACGGACGACGATCTCCGCAAGCCCGGGGTGATTGGTCCAATCGAACTCCGATTTCGGGGCCGGTGGCCTCGCGTTGAAGACGCGCTCGCAGGCCTTCCGCACGACGCCGTCAGGTACCGTTGGCGCGACGACTCGACTGGCGAACCCGCACTCTTCATTGAGGTGCCACTCGCGAAAGAGGTGCCTGCGGAGAGCCTCCTAGAGCGCCGAGACTCCGTTCACAACGCGGTCGCGGGCGCAACCGAGCGCGCCGTCTACGTGCACTTCGTCGGCGCCGAGGACGTCGACGACGAGGCAGATGCCTGACATTAACGTCAGTCATCTCCTAGACCGAGCGAGCCGCACTGATGTCGGCGCCGGACGCCCACGGCAGGCCGACCTCCGGCGCGGTATCTCAGACGCCTATTATGCACTGTTCCATGGGTTGACCGCAGCAGTTGCATCGCAGGCGCTGCGGTACATACCGCTGGCCGCAGTGCAGTCCTTC
>JAKBBA010000014.1 GCA_021808665.1 Actinomycetes bacterium | reverse complement strand
GGCGACGGTCCGCCAGTTTGTCGAAGCGGGGATCCTCCACGACGTCTCGGACGTGTACTACCTGGACTACGACAAGGTGGCGACCCTTGAAGGTTGGGCGGGTACTTCGGTAGCTAACCTCAGAGCGGCGGTAGAGGCCTCCAAGGGTCGAAGCCTCGCGAACCTGCTCGTCGGGCTGTCGATCCGCCACCTCGGCACGACAGGAAGCCAGCTCCTCGCCCGCCGCTTCGGCTCGCTCGACGCTATCGCCGCCGCCGACGCCGCCAGCCTCTCCGATGTCGACGGCGTCGGCGCGGTTATAGGGGCGAGCGTCGCAGGTTTCTTTGCCCTCGAAGCCAACCGCCGGGTTATCGAAAGGCTCCGAGCCGCCGGGGTCAGCTTCGAGGACCCTGAGGCAGTTCTGCTACCTCAGGTGCTCGCCGGCCTCTCGATCGTGGTGACCGGCACGCTGTCGCGTTGGAGCAGGGAGGAAGCGGAGGCAGCGTTGAAAGCGCGCGGAGCGAAAAGCCCCGGGTCGGTGACAAAACGGACGACGCTAGTCGTGGCCGGCCGGGATCCGGGGACGGCGAAGATAGCCAAAGCAGCCGAGCTCGGCGTTCCCGTCGTCGACGAGGAAGCTTTCGAGGGGATACTCGACGAGGGCGTAAAGCGCACCTGAGAGCGTCGCGACTGCCGACGTTGACGGGCGACATCCGCGTCTAGCGAGACAGCGGAGGGTAGCCTCACAGCGTGGTGACGTCGCGCATCGACGACTTGGTCGGTCGGGTTCTCGGGGAGAGGTACCGTCTGACGCGCCCGCTGGGCGTCGGCGCCTCCGCCCACGTTTACGTGGCGGAGGATACGAAGCTCAGGAGAAAAGTGGCGGTCAAGTTGCTGCACCCGGCACTCGCTGGCGAACCGGCCTTCTTGGCGCGCTTCGAGGCTGAAGCCCGAACCGTGGCATCCCTGCGTCACCCGAACATCCTTCGTTTGTACGACTCCGGTCGCGACGAGGCTGGACCGTACCTGGTAATGGAGTTGCTGGAGGGCGGCAGCCTGAGGGCGATTCTCGACCAGGGCTCGAGGCTGTCTCCAGGTCAAGCGGCTGCCGTCGGGGCTGACGTCGCCCGGGCGCTCGCTCACGCCCACCGCCAGGGCCTGGTTCACAGGGACATCAAACCGGCGAACCTGATATTCGACGACGAGGGGCGTGTCTACATAGCCGACTTCGGTTTGGCCAGGGCTCTCGCCGAAGCGGCCCTCACCGAACCGACCGGCGCTGTCGTCGGTACCGGACGTTACGCGGCGCCCGAAACGCTCAGCGCCGGGCACCTAGACGCTAAGGCCGACGTGTACTCCCTCGCGGTGGTCCTCGCCGAAGCATTGAGCGGAGAGGTCCCCCTGGTCGGCGACACCCCTTTGGGTACCCTCGCGCTGCGAGCCGGTGCGGACATGCCCGTTCCCGAAGCGGCAGGGCCGTTGACTTCGATCCTGGAAGCGGCAGGTAGTAGGGATCCCGCCGGGCGCATCGACGCAGCTGGTCTCGCCGACGCGCTGAGCGAGGTCAGCGTAAGGCTTCCCAAGCCGGCACCGCTGGCGTTGCGGCCCACGGTGGACTTCGACCCTGGGAGCACCGACCTGGTCGATCCGACCGAGATGGGGGGTCGCCCTCGGCTATTCGACGATGCCGCACCGCCGCAGGCGGTCGTCGATGCCGGGGACCGGATGGCAGACGACGCCGCCGGAGGGGACGGCCAGCAGGTCAGATCCCGCCGATCGACTCGCAAGCTTTTAGCCGCGGCGGCAGCCGCCATAGTCCTGTTGGGTGGAGGTGCTGTGGCGTGGGCGGCGGCCACCGGCCGTCTTGCGCCGGCAAGCCATCCTGTTCCCGACATAGTTGGGGAATCTCGCCCGCAAGCCGCGGCTGCGCTAAGCCGCTTGCACTTGCATCTCGGCGTCAGCTCAAGCGTCTACAGCTCCCGCTACATAGCAGGCGACGTAATAAGTCAAAGCCCGTCGCAGGGGCGCATCGACGAGGGTAAGACGATCAGCGTCGTGGTCTCCCTCGGCCCGGAGCCGGTGCGAGTGCCCGACGTCGCCGGTGACACCAAGCAAGCCGCCGAGCAGGCGCTGGTTGCACTCGGGCTGCGCTACGTGCTGGCGCCGGAAGTCTCGTCGATGACCGTCCCGGCAGGTGACGTCGTATCGTCGAGCCCGTCGTCGGGCACGCTGCTGCCGGGACAGTCGGTCAGTATCGTGGTCTCGTCGGGCAAGCCCCAAGTGGCGGTCCCGTCGCTGGCCGCCGGCGCCCCCTTGAGCGCCGTTCAGAGCGCACTGAAGGCGGCCGGATTGGTGGCCACTGAGACCAGTGACTACAGCACTACCGTACCCAAAGGCGACGTGATATCTCTGAGCCCCTCTAGCGGGTCCGAGGTCACGGTCGGATCCCAAGTCGCCGTGGACGTGTCCCTCGGGCCACACTACGTCAGCGTCCCTAACGTGGCAGGGGATTCTGTCGGCTCCGCCGTGCAGGCCCTCGCTGCGGACGGTCTCGGAGTTGCCGGCACTAACGGCAACCCGATCAATTCGGTCACGGCGACATCACCGGCATCGGGCACCGAGGTTCTCTACGGAAGCTCGGTCACACTAGTAACAGGCTGAAAGCCCAAACCCAGGCCCTAGCAGCGTGGGGCCGGCGCGGGTATGATCGAAATCGGAGCCCGTCTCCAGGCCCCGGGCGAGTCGAGGTCAAATACGAGGGAGGGTCGGAATGTCCGCTCTATCGAATCCCAACACCAACCCTGGCATCTGCGGTCTCGGGGCTGTCACCGGCTACGGCTGGGGGAAGGAGCACCTGTGGGAGGGGGTTCTCTCCGGCCGTTCCGCGGTGAAAATGGTATCGGTGGACGGACGCGAGTACCTTGCGGCCCGACCGGCCCCCCAACCCTCGGGAGCTCCGGTGCTGGACCATCCGTCGCGATACGGCCGCGCTCTGTTCTACGCAACCCGAGAGGCCGTCGCCGACGCTCGGAATCGCGGCTGGATCCCCGGACAGCGGGTGGGATTGATCGGCGCCGGATCTGTCGGCGACGTGGAATACCGCAGGAGCTATCTGGGTGAGCACCACGGCCGAATGCGCAACCGGGACTACCTTGGTCTGATCCCGTCGACAGCACCGGCTGTGCTGCTGCGCGACCTTGGATTCTCAGGGGGGCCGGTTATGAACATCCAGGCCGCTTGCGCCGCTACCAACGTGGCTTTGGTCCTGGCATGGCAATGGCTGAAAAGCGGCTTCGCTACGGACGTCATTGTCGCCGCGTGCGACTTCTCTGCTCTTCCGGAGGACGCCGACCAGTTCCACAAGATGGGAGCTCTCGCTGTCAAAGGTGACCCTCTCGACGTCTGCCGACCGTTCCAAGCTGGCTCCTCGGGCTTCGTGGTAGGAGAGGCTGCCACCACGCTGATCGTTTCGTCCCGATCCGACGGGCCTTACGGCCTGCTCCTCGGGGGATCGATGGTCCAAGACCCTTACCATCCGATCGCGCTCAACCCCGACCTAACTGAGCTCGTCAACACCTTCGAGGGGGCGCTCGCAGCGGCCGAGGTAGGCCGGCGCGATGTTAGCTACCTTTACACGCACGGTACTGGCACAGCGCAAAACGACGCCTCGGAGATAGGCGTCGCAGAGAAGGTGCTTGATCCCGATGTCACTTTCCTGGCGACCAAGCCACTCACAGGGCACTGCCAAGGTGCGTCGGCGGGAGTGGAAGGTGTTCTGGCGCTACTCGGCTTGGAACGGGGAACGATGCTCTCGGTTCAACCGGTTGCGGCCGCCTACCCTGCTCTCGCTGCCGGCCCGCTGCCGCGCCGTGACGGTCTCGTGCTCAAGTCAGCTATCGGGATGGGCGGGTTCAACTCGGCCATAGTGTACGCCCCAACGGACTTGTAGCGCCAGCGGACTTATGGCGCACCGGGAGGCTCCGAGCCCTTAGCCTGAGATCGCCTTGGGTTGGCCGAAGGTCCTGATATGGGAAAAGGCCGAAGTGGCCTGAAAGTTGCTTCATCGACTTGCCGATACTCCTGTGGTAGGAGGATTCGGCGTGCGGGACGTGCTCAAGGCAGGCGGACAGACGAAGGTTCTTGAGGAGCTTCTAGGCTCGTGCGCGACATGGCCCTCCCCTGACACGTTCGACGCACCCGTCGAAGGCTACAACGGACGAAACGAGCCTGGCTCACCCGGTGGCTGGCCTCCGAGCATCGCAGGGAGGACTCTCGTCGATGTTCTCGACGGCCTCGGCCTGGCAGCCTTTTTCGTCGATGCTTTGAATAACATTGAAAAAATCGAAATAACTCCAAGTTTGGAGAGTCTGTTAGGGCGAGCTCGCGAGGAGTTCCAGCATCTTGACGACCTCCTGGCTGTGGTCTCCGAACCATGGCGCTCCGCTCTGGAAGCGGCCCTGAAGGCTCCGGTGGGCCCAGGGTCCACTTTGCAGTTTCCGCTGCGCTTGGACACCAATTCCGGGGCCGGTATCCCTGCAACCTTGAGCGCGCTGTGGCTTGAGGTTCCGGAGAGCGCCGGGCTCGTAGGCACGATCGGGCTCACCAGCACCGAACGGAGAATCGAACCGCCAGAGCTGGCCGAGTCCTACCGTGCTCTTGCCGAGGTCAGCCCCGACATAATTCTCGTACACCAAGACGGGAAGATCGTGTATGCCAACAGGGCGGCGAAGCGGCATGCTCGATGCCCGACCGATGACTGCCTGATCGGAATGCCAATACTCGACTTTCTTGCCCCTGAGTCGAGGGTGACTTTCAGCGAGCGTCTCGCCGGGATGTCTGCGACCAACCAACCAGCCCAGTTCGCCGAGGAGAAGGCGGTAGCTCTCGACGGGACCGAGTTCGACATCGAGGCAACCTCGATAGCCACGGTGTGGGGTGGGCGTCCGGCTTTCCAGGCAGTCGCTCGGGTGATCACCGAACGCAAGGAGGTGGAGAAGAAGCTGCGGGCTCAGGCAGCTCTCGTCGACGCGATCTCGGACGCTGTCGTCGTGGCGGAAGGAAAGCGCTTCAAGGACCTAAAGATCACGTCGTGGTCGCGTGGTGCTGAGGAGATCTTCGCCAGGAGGTCCGAGGAAGTCGTCGGCCAGCCTCTGAGCGCGGTCTTCGTCGGCTCGGAGCAGATAGCCGGACAGGCGTGGCGCCAGCTTTCACGGCGGGGAAGATTCGCCCATGAAGCCGAGATGGTCCGTGCCACCGGGGAGTGGTTCCCGGCGCACTTGTCCATCTCGTTGCTACGCGACGAGGTGGGTACGGCCACCGGCTGCATCCTGCTTATCACCGACGTTACAGCCCGCAAGGTCAGCGAGGAAGCGCATCGCGAGCTCCAAGACCGCCACTCTGCTGTAGTCGCCGCCCTCGACGAGGGGGTCCTGGTGATCGCAGGTGACGGTAAGGTCGAGTTCGCCAACGCCGCGGCCGAGCGTATCTTGCACCTCACTACCCCGGCGGCAGGTTGCCACTTCACCGAGATGCGCTGGAGCTTGATCAGCCCGGAAGGTAGGGCTCTCGACGCAGGCGACTGGCCGGCGGTGAGAACGGTGCTGACTGGCGAGCCGAGCACGAACGAGGTGTGCGGCGTGGTCACCCCCGAAGGCGTGGTGTGGATATCGGTGAACTCGAGGGCGCTCGGCGGACCCGACGGCGCCGGGCGCTACTCGACCGTATGCTCCATAACCGACGTGACTGAGACCAAAAGCGCCCGTGAGCAGCTCGCCCACGCTGCGACCCACGACCACCTGACCGGGCTCCCTAACAGGTCGGGGATGGAGGAACGGATGCGCCGCCTTGCCGCGGACCACCCTGGTTCAGTGGCGGTGCTGTTCGCCGACCTCGACTCCTTCAAGTTCATAAACGACTCACTGGGTCACGGCGTCGGCGATGCGGTCCTAGCCTCAGTCGCAGGTCGCCTGTCGGCCATCGCCTCCAGAGAAGGTTTCGAAGTGGGCAGGCTCGGCGGTGACGAGTTCGTCGTAGTGTGCCCGGGGGTAGAAACCACCCAGGCCGCCCTTGGGATAGCCGGCGACATCCTCGAGCAGTTACGGTGCCCTACCAAGGTTCCCGACGCTGACGGTGGAAGACACTCCGTGGCTCTCACTGCTTCTCTCGGCGTGGCGATCGTCGACTCGACGAAGCTCAAAGCGGAGGGTCTCGCCTGCGCTGACCTGGCCATGTACGCCGCTAAGCAGGCAGGCGGTAACAGGGCGGAGATCTTCGACGACGAGTTGAGAGTCCGCGCGCGAGACCGCCAGGAGATGCGAGAGGACCTAGCCGGCGCTCTTGCCAGGAACGAGCTTTATGTCGTCTACCAGCCGATCGTGAACCGCAGGAGGAAGGTGACCTCATATGAGGCGCTCCTGCGCTGGAAGCACCCGACCCGGGGCGACATTCCCCCGTCGACGTTCATTCCGGTAGCCGAGGAAGCCGGCCTGATCGTGGAGATAGGCAAATGGGTGCTGCGCCAAGCCGCCGAAGCGGCTGTCCGCTGGAGAAAAGCTGGTAACAGGGCCCGCCTCTCCGTCAACTTGTCCGGCCGACAAGTGTCAGAACCAGGACTGGTGGCGACCGTCCAGGCTGTTTTGGAGCATACAGGCCTGGAAGCGTCCGCTCTTTACGTGGAGGTCACAGAGTCTTCACTAATCCAGAACATAACCTCGGCGGCCGAAGTTCTCGCTGACATCAAAGCCTTGGGAGTTGGACTGGCAATCGACGATTTCGGTACCGGCTACTCGTCGTTATCGTATCTTGACCAGTTCCCCTTCGACGTGTTGAAGGTCGACAGGTCGTTCGTGTCGGCGATCCAAGACGCCGAGTCCGACTGCACACTCGTTTCGGGGATAGTGTCACTCGCCCACTCCCTCGGGCTGTCGGTAGTGTCGGAAGGAGTCGAGACCCCCGAACAGGCCGCTGTGCTTACAGGGCTTGGAGTGGACCTGATGCAGGGCTACCTGTTCGGAAGGCCCGGCGAGGCCCCAGCGTAAAAGTCGAAGCACAGGCCAAGGTGGTCAGGCGAATGTCACGCTGCCAAAGGTGAGCGCCGTCGGTCGCACACGCCCGGATCGATGCAGGAGAACCTCGACCAGTCCCTCGCGTTCGCCGTGCTCAAAGTGGACAGTCGCATTTTCGACTTTTACGCTCAAATCGTCCCAGGGCACACCGAGGATCTCCGCCCAGCGTCTGCAAGTCGCACCGGGATCGATGCTGGAGACTTTCAGAGCGGAGATGGCGTCAACCTTGGAACGATCCACTTTCGACTGCCAGTCCGGGCCAGCCGGTGCCCAAGGTCCATCAGGGTCGTCACCTCCAGGTTGGAAGTCGATCTCCAAGAACGACCCGGCCGTGTCGGAAGGGTGAAGCTGCATGATCTGCAAGCCGTCGTGGTCTGCTTCGAACGCGACACGGATGCCCATGTCCCGCACACGGTTGCGAACGGTCGTGTGATCGTCTGTATGCATGATCACCATGTAGCCGGTGTCACCGCCGGCCCGGTCAAGTTGTCGTCCAGCTGCGGTGCCTTCCCTGATAGGCGAGAGGATCTCCACGAACTGCGAGCCGACCGGCAGTACGGCGTTTCGCAGCCCGAACGCTCCGACAGACGGATCGCGAAAGGCGACTTTTAGTCCCAGGGTGTCGCCGAGTGCTTCGACGGTCGAATCGAGGTCGGACACTATGATCGCCACCTGGCGCAACCTCATCCACGTCAACGCTGTGACCTCCAGAGCATCCAGCCCACGGGAGTCGGGGGGGACGGATGAGGGCAGTTTCTACACGAACATCGCAGCGAGGTTGCCACCACTCGAGACGCTAACCGATCATGGAAGCCATGAGCTCTCCCGGCGTGAATGCGCCATCTTCGTCTCTCGGAAACACCCATGAGGTCCTGCGGCGGTGCTGGCATCCGGTGGCGCGTTCGTCTGAGATCTCCGAGGCGCCCAGGGGTGCGGTGCTCTTGGGAGAGCACCTCGTTCTGTTCCGCTCGGAAGGGAAGGTAAGGGCCTTCTACGATCGTTGCCCGCACCGGGGAGCGCCACTTACCCTCGCGAGTTCCGAAGGGGGCGGGCTGCGATGCGCCTACCACGGATGGCTGTACTCGCCGGCGGGCAACTGCATCGAGATCCCCGCCCTCGGGCCTGAGACGCCGATACCGTCCCGGGCGCGTCTGGAAACCCTCGGCGGGGTCCAAGAGCGGCTCGGGATGATCTTCGTCTGCCTCGACGATCCGCTCCCAGGTGTAGAACTGCCCGAGGTCCCCGAAGACGATGACCCGACCTTTGCGCGGGGCGAGTTGCCAGTGGTACGCGCCCGGGCCGGGGCTGGCCTTCTCGCCGACAACTTCTTGGACACGGCGCATTTTCCTTTCGTGCACGCCGGCACTTTCGGTGCCGGCGAGGAACGCCTCGTGGGGCGCTTCGACGTAATACGCGAACCTGGCCAGCTGTGCTTTACCGCTGGTTACGAGCACGCGTTCGCTAACCGCGAGGATCCCGGTGTTGCTAGCGGCGAGCGGCCTTTGATCCAGACCCGGCGCCTGACGTACCGCTATGTGGCTCCCTTTCACCTGACGTTGCGAATCGACTACGTCGAAGCGGGAGGGACGAACACGATCGGCTTCTTCGTCAGCCCGCTGGACGAGGAGCACTGCGACATCTTCTCCGTCTTGTGGCGCAACGACCTTGGAGGGGACCCCGCCCGAATGCAAGAGGCGGTCGACTTCGAAGTGCAGGTTCTAAGCGAGGACCTGAGGGTCCAAGAAGCGATGCGTAGCTTGCCCTTGCCGCTTATTGGCGCTGTCCGTGCTGACACCTCTGGGGATGGAAGTCAGGCGCCGGACCTGGGTTTAGGCGAGATACACACCCGAGCCGATCGCACGACGGTGGAGTTGCGCAGGGTCCTCGCCGAGATGATCACGGCCGCATCGGTTGCTTCTGGCCGACCAGACTTGAAACCCCTCTAGGATCGACAGCACTCGTGTACGGCCAAATCGAACCGGCGAAGGGCGGCTTCTCGTGAACAACGGCTTCGAGCCGATACCCCCCACCCCTTCCGCACGCTGGGCGCTCGCCTCCGCGCGAGCCGACGGGGCGATCCCTGCCGACTACGACTTTTCCATCTCCGGCTCCGTCACCGTGATCCGGTGGCGACAGCCGCTAATACCCGGCGGCTACGACGAGGTGGAAATATCTGCCGACGGGAGGACCTTCTATCGTCTCGACGGGAAGCTGCACCGCCTCGACGGACCAGCCGTGGTACACGTCACGCGTCGAAGTTGGTTCATCCTGGGCCGTGAGTACCCCGATCGGGCCAGTTGGTTCGCCGCAGCAGTCCTCACGATATGCGGCATGCCGCACCTAGGCGAGTACATCGAAGCTGCAGTCCACGCAGACGTGAGCCCTGCCGAAGCCGCCGCCGGCTACCGCCACGGCATACCAGTCGGCGAGCTGAGCGCGGACAGGGAACTGCTGCGCGATCTCGGTGACTTTTGACGTCCCCGGCGACCTCAACTCCGAGTGCCGCGACGAGCGCACGCCGACCACCGCCGACAATCCCAGCTGCTGGACCAGCCCGTTAGTTCATCGGGGGTGAGCAGCGAGGTGACTGGTCCTTCTGTTCCCGTAGACGCTCGGCGACCCGACCGGTCCTTGCGATGCGCGCCAAGACATGAGCTCGCGCTGCTTCACCCGTCTGGTCGAGGTTTCCTAGAGATTCGATCGCCCAGCCTCGCAGCACTAGAGGCACCAGGATCTGCTCGTAGTGCACGGCGAAGTCGTAGATGCCCGCGGCGGCTATCGACGCCGCGTGACCGGCGAAGCCTTCTATGCCGTTCCCGGGCATCTCGAACGTGCAAACCTGGCGGTCTATGGCTTGGAGCACCTCTGAGGGGTTGACCGACATCACAGCCGACACGAGATCCCGGTAGAACAGGTAGTGGAGGTTCTCGTCGCTAGCGACCCGGTTCATGATCGCAGCTCCAGCCGGGTCCGTGAGCAGACGGCCGGTGTTGCGATGAGAAACTCTCGTGGCGAGCTCTTGTAACGCCAGGTATACGACGCCGTCTATGAGGCTCACCGAGCGCAGCTCCGAGGCGAAGCCTAACGAAACCTGGCGCATCCTGGCCCGTTCGAGGCATACTAAGTCGACGCAGCGGGTAACACACATCCAGTCCCTCATGACGGTCGAGTGGCGCTGCTCCTCGGCGGTCCAGCGTCGGTTCCACTCTCCTAGCGCCGAGTCCACGCCGAAGGTGGCAGTGATCGCCTGGAAGTAGTGGGGGAGGTTGTCCTCGGTCAGCACGTTCACCCACAAGGCGCTGGCTACACCGGGCGCCAGATCGACCTGGGGTGTCTCTCCTGGGTCGTCGGGACCGAAGCTCCTTCCCTGCTCCCAGGGGACAAGCTGATGGGGGAACCACTCGCGGCTGCGAGCCAGGTGGGCTTCGAGAAGGCCGCGCGCAGCGCTGTCGAGCACCTCACGGGTTATGGGGCTCAGGCCCACTCCCGACAAGGGGCCGGCAGGAACAGGGGTGGTCATGGTCGGCGGTCCCCGCCGCTCGCGGCCCCCTCCGGCGTGGGCTGTTGCTCCGAAAGCGTCGCAGCGTTGCGCCGTTGCAGGCTTATGCGGTACAAAGTGCAGGCTCTCTGATCGAAAAGTGCCCGGCACAATCTCAAGTACCGGGCGTAGCGGCGGTAGGTCGACCTGCCGACGAGGTCGGTGGCGGGTCCGCGGTTGGCTTCGAGGCGGTCCTGCCAGATCCGCAACGTGGCGGCGTAGTGGTCGGGGTCCGATCGCAGCTTGACGATCCTCCAGCTCGGCTCCGCTGCGACCACCACGTCGGCGAGGGTTGGAAGCCCAGACTCTGGGAATATCTCCTCGGTGAGGAAGTCGAAGTTACGGACCTTGTCGGGGTCGGCGTCGTCGTATGCGATCGTCTGAAGCGACATCCAACCCCCCGGTCTGATCCAGCCGCCAGCCGCATCGAAGAAACTCCGGTAAACCGCCCGACGCTCGGCTCGCTCTAGGCCATGGCGGGCGAAATGCTCGAATGCTCCCACCGACACGATCGCGTCGTAGGGCGCGGCCGGGCGGTGGTCACGCCAGTCCTCGAGGCGCACCTCGATCCGGCCCTGTCGCGGGCCGGGACCGGCGGAACCCAACCCAGATGCGACGTAGGCCGCCTGGTCAGCGCTCAAAGTGAGGCCCGTCACGTGCTCGACCCCGTGCTCGGCTACCAGGTGACGGGCGAGGGCTCCCCACCCGCATCCCACGTCGAGCACCCGGGCGGCCCCTTGCGCGTGCGCCGACTCGGCGTGCCATGCCATCTTGGCCTTCTGCGCGGTTTCGAGGTCGCCATCGGGGGGAGAGCCGTCGGCCCACATCGCGCACGAGTAGACCATTTCAGAGTCCAGCCACAGCCCGTAGAAATCCCGGCCGACGTCGTAATGGTGCTCGATGGCCGCTCTCGACGCTCCAAGCGTCTCGCCTTGTGGCGTCTCAGGGTTGTGAGGCTCTTGCGAGGTGGCCCGCGCGTAGTTCACGCCCGCACAGTAGCCGACGGGGGTTACGAGTTGGACTCGCTCGGGTGGCCGTCGGAGGCCACGAAGAACTTGGCTGCCGCCTGGCGCAAGCTCGTCGACCATGTCGGGTAGGCGTGGACTGTCTGGGCGAGGCGGCCCGTGAACATGCCGGTGCGTATCGCAAGGGCCACTTCGTGGATCATCTCGCCGGCTCGGGGTGCGACGATCGTCGCCCCGAGGACGCGCCCGCCGCCGCTGTCACCCAGCAGGCGCCGGGGCCCGGCGATCAGCTTCACGAAACCTTCGGTCCTCCCAGCGGCGATCGCCCGGTCGACCTGCGACATGGGAACGAAGGCGACCCTACCCCCGGCCTCGACGGCCTGCGCCTCGGTCAGTCCCACCCTGGCGACCTCCGGGTCGCAGAACGTCACCCAAGGGATTGACGAGGCGACGAAAGCCCGGCGCCCCAGCCGGCCGAGCTTGGAGGAGCCGTTGCGGACAGCGATGCGGCCCATCTCGTCCGCCGCGTGAGTGAACAGCAAGCGGCCGGTTACGTCTCCGACTGCGTACACCCCGGGGGCGCTGGTCGCTAGGAAACGATCGGTTCGCACGAAACCCCGCTCGTCGAGCTCGACACCTCCCACCCCGGCTTCGAGGCCGGCCGTGTTCGGGCGCCGGCCTACCGCCACCAGGAGCGTATCGGCGCAAACGCTCGACCCGTCCGAGCGTTCCAGGCAGACTCCCGCGCCGGACTCTGCGGGACCGACGCGGGTCACCCCGGCGCCGAGGTGCACGCCGATACCGTCGGCGGCGAATGCGCCAGCTAGCACGGCGCTGGCCTCGGGTTCCTCTCGTGGAAGCAGCCGAGCCTCGCCTTCGACGACGTGTACCTGCGACCCGAAGCGCCGGAAGGCTTGTGCCAGTTCGCAGCCGATGGCTCCGCCGCCGAGAATGGCTATCGACGCGGGTAGCTCGTCGAGATCGAAAACCGTTTCGTTGGTCAGGAATCCGACTGTGTCCAGGCCTTGGATCGGCGGCACGGCGGGACGGGAACCGGTGGCGACGACCACTGTCTCGGCCCGAATCGACTTTCCTTCGATTGACAGGGTGCGGGGGCCGGAGAAGCCGGCTCGGCCCTCCACGACCTCGACACCCTCCTTTCGCAGCACGCTTGCGTCCTCGCTAGCAGCGATCTGGCTAATAACGGAGCGCATTTTGGTGACGGCTTCCCCGAACTCCCGGCCATCGGCCGCGGCTTCGATCAGCGTCTTGGAGGGGACGCAGCCGGTGAAAGTGCAGTCGCCGCCGAGAGCGCTGTCAGAGACGAGCACGGTGCGCAGCCCGCGGCGCGCCCCGGCCCGGGCGGCGGCCAAGCCGCCGGCGCCGCCGCCTACGACTGCGACATCGTAGGTCCTCACGACCCCGCCGCGTCGCCCCGTACGAGCTGCTCACCGAAATGTCGTAACCGCTCGATCGCTCGAGGGTCGACCGTCCGGTCCTGTTCGCCGAGCGCCGTCTTGATCTCCGCATAGACGTCGGCTTCGAGACCGCAGCGACGGCAGTCCTCGAGATGGTCGGCGACCCGCTGCGCCGCTACCTCGTCGAGTGCACCGTCGAGGTAGGTTTGCAGCACTCTCATCGTCGCCACGCAGCGCATCCGGCTCGCCGTCGCGTTCCACACTCTCATCGCATGCTCCTCTTCGGTGCGAGGCCAGCAGCAGTCAGGCGCTGGCGAATCCTGGTCCGGGCGCGGTGCAGCCGGCTCATGACCGTGCCTACCGGCACTCCGATGACTTCTGCCGCCTCGGCGTACGACAGCCCGTCGATGTCGACAAGCTCGACTACTTGGCGGTGTCGATCCGGAAGCGAGGCCAGGCACTGAGCCACCACAGCGTCGAACTCCGCGCCGACGACAACTTGCTCGGGGGACGCGACGCCTCCACGGGGGTCGGCGGACTCGACCCGCCCTGCCTGGGCCGGGTCGCGCAGCAGCTGCGGCCGTCGCCGGCGGTGTCGCTTCGCTTCGGCGTTGCGCATGATAGTGAACAGCCACGCCCGGGGATGTGCGCCGTCGAAGCGGTCGATCGCCCTGTAGGCGCACAGTAATGTCTCTTGGACCAAGTCCTCGGCGTCCGCTGTGTTGCGGGTGATCGAGAACGCCACCCTGGCCAGCACCTCCAGCTCGGGTAGTACGTAGCGAGCGAACGCGTCTTCCCCTCGCTGACGCTCGCCTGCTTGGTACACGCATGTGGAACCCCCTTAGCGGCTTCGGCATTCCAGGGAATGCCCGCCGGGGGGAGTGGATTTAGGGATGTTGGTGAACACGCCAGAGCACCGAGCCCTACGTAGAGGGGTCGAAGCCTATCTCGACGGCGAGGCCGAACCGACTCTCGCCGTTGCGGTCCGACGGCATCTCGCAGCGTGCTGGGCGTGCAGCCAGGACGCCGAGTGGCTGGTGTTGATCAAGGCGGCACTCGGACGTGCCGGTACGAGCCGTCCTTCCGAGCTGCTCCTGGCCCGTACTAAGCGGTACGGTTCGACTCTCAAGGGGGGGCAGTGACCGCAATGTCAGCTAACTCGGACCCACCCAACCCGCCCGCACTTGTGGGTGACGCTCCCCTTTCGCACGGGGTGGACCCCTCCATCACGGCGCATGCTGCAGCCGGGGAGGCCGCTGCCGGGAGCGTTGCGGCCGGGGGGCTGAAGCGGCAACCGCCGGCGTGGTCCTCTCCGCTTGAGGCGTTGATCTTGGTCGCTCGTGGCTACACCTTCCGCACCGGTGTGGTCGTGTCGAGCGTCGTGGGCACGCTTCTGTCGGCCGTTAACGAAGGTTCCGTTATCGCCTCAGGCCACCCGTCGATATCGACTTGGGTACGAGTGGCCACCAACTATGCGGTTCCGTTCGTCGTGGCGAGCATCGGCTACCTCACCCCGTTCCGTAGCTCTACCCGGAGCGGCCGAGTGCCCTAGCCGCCGGCGGTCACCGGTCTTTGTGCTTCAGGTCGGCTAGGAGCCTTCGGGCGGCGTTGCGTCCCGGTAGCCCGGATATCCCGCCGGTGGGGGAGCTGCCGGCACCGGCTAGGAGCAGCCCGGCGACCGGGGTGCGGTGGTTCCCCAGCGCCCGTGTTGGCCGCAGCGGCCCGAGCTGGTCCAAGGTGATGTCGAGATGCATCGGGTGGGCGCCGGGTAGGCGCAGCTCTCTTGCCATCAACTCGGGGGTCCGTATATGCCAGTCGACGATGGAGTCCCGAAATCCAGGGGCGTGGGCCTCCATCTGGTCGAACATGGCTTCGGCGAAAGGCTCGGCGTGCACGCTCCATCCGCCGTCGACGGCCGCGGGCGCGCACGGGCAGGCGAGATAGACGGTGTGGTGGCCAGGAGGGGCGAGCCCGGCGTCGAGGGCGCTAGGTGTGAACGCGTAGGTCGGCGGGCGAACGGGCAGGCGACGGGCCTGCGCTTCGGCGAAGCCGGCGGACAGCTCGTGGATACTTCCGACGTGGCTTTGCAGCCCGTTCCAGTCGCCGGGTTGCGCCCCCTGGTAGGCGGGCAGGGCTGTCGTAGCGACGTGCACGACTAGCTGCACGGCGTTTCCGGTGTGCGCGGCGCGCAGCCCCTCCACCAAATCACCGTCCGGTGACGGCTCCACCATGTCGAGCGCTACTTGGGGGTGGATCGCAGCGAGGACAGCGTCCGCAGGGTAGCGTTCGCCGCCGACGGCGCGAATCCCGCTCACCTTCCCCGACCGGGTTTCGATGGCGTCGACAGGGCAACCCGTGACCACACGGCCGCCGTAGGAGGCGAGCCGCAGGGCGAGGGCGTCGGCGAGGGCTTGTGCGCCGCCGAGAGCATGCCACTGCCCGAAACGGTGGTAGGCGGCCTGCCACACGGCGAAGTACGCCCCGCCCGGCGCGTCAGGCCCGACCGACGCGTGCGCGGCGAACGCGGCTACCGGCGCCCGGACCCGCTCGGTGGTGAACAGCCGGGACAGCAGCGACCCGTAAGGGGCCAGCGTCGCCGCGGCCATAGACGCCGGGCCGCCGAGGCGGCGTAATGCTCTTGTAGCAGCGAACGCCGCTCCTAGCCCGCTGCGGGGACCACCCCCTTCGAGGAACCCGACGGCGGCGTCGACCAACGGCACCGCCCAGTCCATCCACGCCTCGTAGCGGGCTGCTTCGGAGGGATCGTCGACGGCGAGGTGGCTGAGAGTCGCTTCTATCGACCGGAAGAAGCGCAGGATCGGCTGGTCGGGCGCCACGCCGATCGCGAACGGATCCATCTCGACATAGCGCAACCCGGCCCCGAGCAGGTCGAGGTCGTAGGGGATGCTCGTCATGTTGATTATGTTGTGCGCGGCGGAGTGGGTGTCGAAGCGATATCCGGGGATCGTCTCCTCGGTGCGTGACCCTCCGCCCACCGCCGGGGCGGCTTCGAGCACAGTCACCGAAAGCCCGGCCCGGGCCAGGTAGCAGGCTGCGACGAGACCGTTGTGGCCGCCGCCGATCACCACGATCTCCTCGACTCCTTTCATGGCCGCTTCCCTGAGCCGAGGTACCGCAAGCCCTCCGAGGGTTCGTGGAAGGGTTGGCGCGCACTACTGTCCAATGCCGTGGCTTTCTTGTCGTCCGCCCAGCTTAGGGCGCGGTCTGCCGGCCGGGGAGATCGGATCGGTGCGGTCGAAAGCCGAGCGGCTACCGATGACCTTCTGGCAGGATTGCGGGCAGGCGGGTGGGGTGTGGCGAGTTGGGGTCGGTTCGCCCTGGCGACCGGGCGCCGGTCGGTGCGCCAGGCGGTCGCTCATCCGTGGGCGGCAGTGGAAATTACGGTAATGCACGCTGCGCTGGCGCGACTGGCCCGGCCTCGTCGTACCTGGGTGGGGATCAGCTGGGCGATGGCGGTCACACACCTCGGGATGCTCGGCCCGCGCCGGTCGATCGGCTCGGCGAGCGCCCTCACCCTGCTGCGGGCAAACCTGCCGGCTGTGGCAAACTCGCCAGCCATGGTAGGCGGCCGGCCATGGCTGGGTGTGGCTGCAATCTTGTCGGACAAAGCCGACGGCATCCTCGCGCGTCGCGCCGGTCCCACCCAGTTCGGCCATTACGCCGACTCGTTGGCGGATGCCGCCTTCTGGGCCTGGTTCGCCTGGCGTAACGAAACGGATCGAAGGGTTCTAGCGGCAGCTGGCCTTGCCTGGGTCGCGCCCGTAGCGGCTGTGACCGTGGCGAGCTTCGCAAAAGGCGAGATGGTGGAAGTGCCCCGTCCGGCTCTGCTGCGCCCGGCCGCGGCCATGCAAGCCGTGCTCGCCCTACGGGCACTTCGCAACCCTAAGCGCTCAAGACGGTCAGCGACGAGGATCATGGCCGGCGAGCGACCATGAGCACGTAGCCGGCGACGCCGTCGGCTACCGCCCGTCTTGCGACCGCAATCCGCCGCCGTACCGACGGGAGGTCCACGTCGGCTAAAGCAGCGCTATCGGCCATCGCCAGGGCGGTGATCCGGGCGTCTATCATGTCGATCATGTCGCCGAGGGCTTGGTCGTGGCGTTCCACCGAGACAGTCTCAAGACCAGCGGAGGTGAAAACGGCCCGGTAACCCTCCACGGGTCGGGCGTCAGCCAGGCAGGCTATCCACCCGGCGAGGTCGGCGAGCTCAGGGTCGAGGCGGTCCGGGTCCAAGACGACGTCGGTGATCCCGATGCGGCCACCGGGACGGACGACCCTGGCCATCTCGGCTGCGGCCGCCAGCTTGTCCGGGAAGGTGCACAGGGCGCACTCGCTCACCACGACGTCGACCGATGCGTCGGCTATGGGGAGGCGCTCAGCATCGCCGACCTCGAAGTGCACTTGCCCCGGTCCGTAACCCGCCATGCCGGCGTCGGCAGCTCGCCGGTTCGCCTGAGCGACCGCACCTTCCCCCAGGTCGACACCCAGCACCGAAGCGCGGAACTCGCGTGCGAGCAGCATCGCTGTGGACCCCGGTCCCGAGGCCACGTCGAGGACCTCGCAGCCGGCGGACACGCCTACGGCGACGGCCAGCCGGCGGGTAAGCGCAGACCCTCCAGGGTGGTAGCTCTCCCCGAGGATCAGCGCCACGACGTCGGACTGGTACCCGGCGGCACAGCACGCCTTGATTTCCGCTGGCTCGGCGGGCAGGGACCCGCTCGGTTCGACGATCACGACAGGCCCCGGCCCACGTTCGTCTGGTCCTTCTTTCCTATCGTCACTTCGGCGGTACGGGCGCCTGAGGTGGTGGTGAGGAGCAGCTGGGCCAGGGCGCTCGAGTTCGGCACTAGCGGGGCAACAGTCTTTCCTGTGAGGTCGGCCTTGACCTGCTCACGGTAGCCGACCGAGTTGTAGGCGCAGAAGGGGATGATACGCCCGTCGTGGGTCAGCTCCTCTACACAGCATTTCATCAGCTGCTTGACGTTCAAGGTGTAGGGGTCTTGGAAGTCCTGAATGACGATCATGAAAGCTTTGTCAGTGAGGCTCTTGACGGCGTCGGGAAGGTCGATCCCGCAAGTCGCGCATTCCAGCTCGGTAGCGCTGGCCTCTGTGCCCGGCAACGCCGAGGCACTCCACAGCTTCTCCAGGGCGTGCCGGACGGTGAAGTCCGGCAGCGCCCGGTTAGTGACGTAGTCGAGATGCTCGTCGAGGTCGACCAGCCTGGGGATCGGCACCACGTTGTCGCCTTCCACCAGGAGGTAGGTGATAGACCGGCACGTCGGGAAGCAGCACGGCACCGGGAAGAAGTCCGACTTCTTGAACCAGTCGGGGCACTGCTCTACCAGGCCGTCCACGACGTCTGCGTTGCAGAGCCGTTCCATAGGATCGAACTCCAAGTGGCGGCCCGAGTGGGTGACGGGCTGGAATGCCACCGCCCGCACCGCCGGGTGTTTAATGCCGAAGCGGACGATGTTTCCCACCTCGTCGTCGTTGACGTCCCTCTCGATCGCCGCTGCCAAGGTCACGATCAGCCCCGCCTCGGCGCAGTTGTCGAGCGCCGCCTGCTTCGCAGCGCGCAGGTCGCGCGCCCGGATCGCGAGATGAGTCTGCTCTCTCAGACCGTCGAACTGCAGGTAGATCCCCGGGGGTTTGGGGGCCATAGCCGCCAGCGCCTTCACGAACTTGCGGTCGTGCGCCAAGCGGATCCCGTTCGTGTTGAGCGTGACGTTCTTGACGCCTTTGGCGTAGGCCAGCTCCATGGCTTCGAGAATGTGGGGGTGGATCGTCGGCTCGCCACCGGAGAACATGACCACTTCGGGCTCGCCCTCGGCCTTGACGAAAGCGTCGAGCGCCGTCTCGATCTGGGCTAGGGACAGCACGAAGTGGTCGGGCTGATGCCCGGAGTCAGCGAAGCAGATCGGGCAGTCGAGGTTGCAGTTGGAGTTCACCTCGATGATCCCCAGGCAGGCGTGCTGCTTGTGGTCTGGGCACATGCCGCAGTCCAAAGGGCACCCGTCGACGACCTCGGTCTGGGTGGCCAGAGGCAGCGTGCCCGGCTTGTTGTAGCGCAGCGCCGCCAGGTACCCCTCGGCGTCAGAGGAGATGAGCGCTTCGAACTTGCCATGATCCCGGCACCTCTTCGACAGCACGATCCGTCCGCCGCGGGCGTTGACCTCTGCGTCAATTACCACTTTGCACACCGGACAGATGCTTTTCGTGTACTCGAGGAATACCTCGTCACGGTCGACTCGGGGCAACGTGGCGGGACGATTTGTCACTGGCTCTCCTTGGAAGCGGCGTCGTGGTGCGTGTCGAGAGGAAAGCCTTCTCGGTGGTGGTGTATTCCCCGAGAGAACTTTGACTCACGTCAGGTATACGGCGCTGCCGCCTGTTTGGGTGACTTCAACCGTTGACTTCGGCGATCTCCAGCCAGATCTCTTCAAGGCTGTCGACCTGGGCGGACGCGTCGGCTAGCTGCGCCGCAATCTCCGCTGCCTCCCGATGGTCGGAGGTCGAGGCCAGCTTCTCGGCTAGGACGTCGCGAATGCGTGTGGCGCCGGCAAGCTTTTTCTCCACCTCCCGAAGGGCGCGCCCGGTCGGTCGCTGAGGTCTGGCCGGCTGGTGTGAATCTCGTCGAGGTGCAGTCTTCGCCGTGACACTTCTCGCGGGGGTCTCGGCTACTCCCGCAAGAGCTCCGCGAGCGCCCGGGCGGGTGGGGGTCGCTGCCTCGGCAATCCAGGCGGCCAAACCCCCGGGTACCTCCCGGAGGGAGCCACGTGCGTCGAGGGCGACGATTCGGTCCACCGACCTTTCGAGGAACGCCCTGTCGTGGCTGACTGCTACCAGTGCGCCTGGCCAGTCGGCGAGGAAATCTTCAAGTACCCGCAGAGTGTCGAGGTCCAAGTCGTTGGTCGGCTCGTCGAGTAACAGGACGTTGGGCTGGCTGGCCAGGACGACGAGCAGTTGCAGGCGGCGGCGTTCGCCCCCTGACAAGGTCGACACCCTCGCGAAGGGAAGCTCCCCGCTGAACCAGAAGCTCTCCATGAGAAGGTTGTCTTCCGGGCTACCTGGCGCTTTGAAATCGCCAGCGACCAGGTCGCGAACCCGAGCATCTGCGTCGAGCTCGACGCCGCTTTGGCTGTAGTAGCCGACCGTGACCGTCGACCCGGTCTCGATCCGGCCGCTGACCGGCTTGCGGACCCCGGCTATCAAGTCCAAGAGGGTCGTCTTGCCGGTGCCGTTACCTCCGAGCACTCCCAGACGCTCCGCGGGGCCTATCGACAAACTAATCCCGTCGAGAACCATGGGTTGAGAACCGGAGTACCGGTAGCTGACGTCCTCGCAGGAAATCACCTTGTCGCCGAGCCTGGGGGTCCCCATGGCGAGACCGAGCTTCGTCGGGCGGGCAGCTGCCTGAGGTCGGCTGTTGATCAAGGCTTTGGCTGCGTCCACCCGGGCTTGCGGCTTGCGGCTACGGGCCGGCGCTCCCCTGCGGAGCCACTCGAGCTCGCGTCGAGCCAGGTTGCGCCGCGTGGCCTCGGCGCTCGACGCTTTGACCTCGCGCAATGCCCGGGACTCGAGGTAAGCGCTGTAGCTCCCCTCATGGCTGAAGTCGCGGCCACGGTCCAACTCCACCATTCGCGTGCACAAGGCGTCGAGGAGATGTCGGTCATGGCTTACCAGTACGAGGCCACCCCGCCATCTAGCCAGACGCTCAGTAAGCCACACAACTGTTGCCAGGTCCAGGTGGTTGGTCGGTTCGTCGAGCACGAGCAGGTCGGCGGGATGGGTGAGGACCCGGGCCAGAGCAACCCTCTTGCGCTGCCCTCCCGACAGAGTCCGGCACTGAGACCGGGTCAGCTGTCCCATCCCTAGCCGGTCGAGAGTAGCCGCCGCCTCCCACCCGTCGCCGACGGCGGAGCCGACTGTGCCTTCGGGTAGCTCGGGGTCTTGCTCCAGGTAACCGATCGTGACACCAGACCCGTAGCGGACTGTACCCGTGTCGGGTCGGTCCACCCCTGCCAGGATGCGGAGCAGTGTGGACTTGCCGGCCCCGTTGATGCCTACGACGCCCACCCTGTCGCCGTGCGCGACTGTCACGCTCAACTCTTCGAAGAGAGTCCTATCCGAGCGTCTTACGGCTACGGCTTGGAGGTCTGCGAGGATAGCCACGTCCCCGGCAGGTTACCGTCGCGGCCAGCTTCTTACTCGGTGATCGACTTGATCCGCTCTACGACCAGGGCCGCCTCGGGGCTGGCGGCGGCGCTCGAAGCGGGAACCTGGAGGCCAAGGAGCTTGGTGATGTCCCCGTCCACTTTGATCCTGCCGCTCATGAATGCGTTCATGGCGGCGCTGGCGTCGCCGTCTACCAGTAGGGCCCGGGCCACGTCGTAGGGCATGGTCACCGTCACGTCAGGCGACTCGACGTGGCCTGTCTCGACGTCGAGAACCCCCGACGAGGTGTCCAGGTGGGCGTGGACCACGCCCACCCCGAACGGTACGTCGCTTATTATCTGGTTCATTCTCACGCTCATCGTGACGGCGGGAGCGCGGTCTTTGAACTCTTCGCGGATCAGGCGAGTCTGTTGGATCCACTCTTCGCTCAGGAAAGGGTATCGGGTCACTTCGGGCATCCCCCGTGATCGGCGTTTCGACAGTACTAGCGGGCGGCCTGCGACGTGCCGCTTCCACCCGGGCAGAACCTATCGCGAATCCGGTTGCTCAGTTCCGACGGGGCCTTCTCCTAGCATGTGGGCATGCCCCGGTCCATTACAACCGATGACGTCGCTCACGTGGCGCGCCTCGCACGGCTGCAGCTGAGCCAGGAGGAGCTGACCCGCTTCACCCAGCAGCTGGCGGCAGTGCTTGACCATGCGCGAGACGTCGAATCCTTAGACACCACCGGGGTGGTCCCAACCGCCCACGGGCTGCCCCTTGTCAACGTCCTGCGCGACGACGTCGTCACGGCGAGCCTAGACCGGGCGACAGTCCTAGCTGAGGCCCCTGAAGTGGAAGACCACCGCTTCAGGGTGCCGAAGATCCTGGGGGACTCTCAGTGACTGCCACCTTCGGAGTGCTCTCCGTCGCTGCTTCGGTCAGATCCGGCGAAGTGAGCGCCCTGGACGTACTCGACGCTCACCTGGAGGTGGTTGCTTCACACGAGGCTGGAGTTCACGCTTTCAACGAGGTCACGGCCGAGCAGGCCCGTGTAGCGGCGAGCATGGTTGACGGCATTGTCGCCGGGGGTGGCGACCCAGGGCCTCTAGCAGGCGTCCCGATCGCGCTTAAAGACAACCTGTGCACAGCCGGCACTCCGACCACCTGCTCGTCGAAGATCCTTCAAGGTTGGCACCCGCCCTACGACGCGACGGTCGTGCAACGCCTCGCGGCGGCAGGGGCTGTGTTCGTGGGAAAGACGAACCTCGACGAGTTCGCCATGGGCTCCTCGACGGAAAACTCGGCCTTCGGCCCGACCCGTAACCCCCACGACCAGACCCGGGTGCCGGGCGGATCATCGGGAGGTAGCGCTGCGGCGGTTGCGGCTGGGTTCGCTGCAGGAGCTCTCGGCTCTGACACGGGCGGTTCGATCCGCCAGCCGGCGGCGCTGTGCGGGGTCGTCGGCGTCAAACCAACTTACGGGCTCGTGTCGAGGTACGGGCTTATAGCCTTCGCCAGTTCCCTGGACCAGGTCGGTCCGTTCGCTATGAGCGTCGCCGACGCAGCAGCGCTTCTAGACGTCATTTCAGGGCCGGACCCTATGGACTCCACCTGCCTGGGCGAAGCGACGGAGCGTTCGGCTTCGCGCCTGGGGTCCGGTGTCGACGGGCTCAGGGTAGGACTTATAACAGAGATGCAAGGCGCTGAAGGAATGGCAGACGACGTCAAGGCGAGACTGGCCCTTGCGGCTGACGCGCTCGCCGGGGCCGGGGCGAAGGTTGATCAGGTGAGCGTTCCCGCAGTGACGTTCGGTCTCTCCGCCTACTACCTGATCGCCCCAGCCGAGAGTTCATCTAACCTTGCCCGCTATGACGGGGTGCGTTACGGTCTACGGGCCCCGGGCAGCGCGGACATCACCGACATGTACCTGCGAAGCCGCTCTGCCGGGTTCGGTGACGAGGTAAAGCGGCGGATCATGCTAGGCACCTACGCTCTGTCAGCCGGCTACTACGACGCCTACTACGGTCAGGCGCAGAAAGTGCGGACTCTGATCATCAAAGACTTCGCCGCCGCCTACGAGAACTTCGACGTCCTCCTCTCGCCAACCGCGCCGAGCACGGCCTTCGAGATAGGGACTAAGTCGGCGGATCCTCTCACGATGTACCTCAACGACGTCTTCACCATCCCGTCAAATCTCGCAGGTCATCCAGCGGTCAGCGTTCCGTTCGGAACTGGCGACGACGGCATGCCGATCGGGGTACAGGTACTCGCACCGGCTCTCGCCGAGCCGGTCATGTTCCAGGTGGCCGAGGTTCTCGAGTTGCTTGCGCCTCCGGCGTCGCTCAGCGCGAGCCGCCGCTCGCTGCGTGCCCCGGGTGCACCAGCCGACAGGGGGGCCGATCTGTGAGCCCTGAACCCGTCGTTCCTGCGCCTTCCAGCGGGTGGGAGACCGTCATCGGCTTGGAAGTGCACTGCGAGCTTCGCACGCAGACCAAGCTTTTCTGCGGGTGTCGAAACAGCTTCGGAGAGGAGCCGAACACTAATGTCTGCCCGGTTTGTCTCGGCCTGCCCGGGTCTCTTCCGGTACTAAACCGGGCGGCCGTCGAATACGCGATCCGTATCGGAGCAGCCCTGCACTCCACCGTGCAAGCCTCGATGTTCCACCGGAAGAACTACTTCTACCCGGACATGCCCAAGGACTATCAGATAAGCCAGTACGACGTTCCCATCAACGCTGGAGGGTGGTTGACGCTGCCCGGCGGCCGGCGCATCGGGATAGTCAGAGCCCACCTAGAAGAAGACACTGGCAAGACGACGCACGTGGGTGGCGGCGGGCGGATCCACGAGGCGACACGCTCGCTGGTGGACTACAACCGGGCCGGAGTGCCGCTGGTCGAGATCGTCAGCGCACCCGATATGAGAAGCGCTGACGAGGCGCGCGCTTACGTCGACGAGCTCCGGGCGATCCTGGTAGCTACCGGTGCTTCGGACGGAAAGATGGAGGAGGGTTCCCTCAGGGTCGATGCGAACGTGTCGGTGCGGCCGGAGGGCGCAGAAGCGTTCGGAACTCGCTGCGAGATCAAGAACATGAACTCGCTGCGCTCGCTCGGCCGGGCTGTCGACTACGAAGTCTCCCGTCAGATTCAGCTGATCGAGTCCGGTGGCGTCGTCTCCCAGGAGACCCGGCACTGGGACGAAGGGGCCGGACGGACCGCTTCTATGCGCTCCAAGGAAGAAGCATACGACTACAGGTATTTCCCCGAGCCCGACCTCGTTCCTGTAGACCCGCCCGAGGAGTGGGTCGCTTCCATAAAGGCGAGCCTTCCCCCGATGCCATCCGAACGGCGTGAGCGCATCGCCGAGATGAGCGGTCTTCCGGCCGGCTCCGAGGCGGTCGTGACAGTCGTGCGACTAGGCCTCGACGATCTCGTGGAGGCGGTCGGTGCCCAAAAGGCTGACACCAAGTCGGCGGGGGGCGCCTCGCAGGCGGTTGCCGCTATCGCTGTCAAACGCGCTGCAAACGAGGTCGCCTCCGACCTCGCCGGGGCTGCGAACCTCGAGCGGAGTTTCTTCGCGAAGCTGGTCCGTATGGAGTCGTCGGGTCAGCTGACCTCGGCCCAGGCTCGAACTGTCCTCAAGTCGATGCTCGAAGCCGGAGGGGACCCCGAAGTCATCGCGGAGGGCCTCGGCTTCGAGGCTATGGAATCCGGCGGCCTCGAAGCTATCGTCGAGGATGTGATAGCAGCCCACCCAGAGGAATGGGCGCGATACAGCGAAGGTGAGGACAAGCTCGCAGGGTTCTTCATCGGTCATATAAAGCAGGCAACTCAGGGAAAGGCCGACCTCAAGTCTGCTTCGGCCCTGCTGCGTTCCAGGCGTTGAGGCGACCTGGGTGTGAGCCAATCACACGATCGGCGCGGCCGCAGTGCCGTTTCGGGTGCCGCGGCGATCGTGGTACTCTTCGGGCTCGGCGGGTGCGTCCGGGGGGATCAAGGATCGTCCGGCCCGCCGGCTGCGCCAGAGTCGACGGTCAGGGTGTCAGCCGGAGGGTATCCGTTGGGCTGGACGTCGGCTGGTCTGTTGGGGCCGGCTTTCACCGGGGAGTCGTGCGACGTGCGATGGGCGACGTTCCAAGGCCTGAGGCAGCCTCTCCCGGATCCTGAGTGCACTCCCGGGGCGATCGACCCCGAGGTGACCCAGTCCGACATCGACCAGACGATATGCAGGCCTGGAGGGTTCACGTCAAGTGTCAGGCCACCCGAGACGATCAGCGAGCCGGCCAAGTACCAGGCGATGAGGGCATACGGATTCTACGACGGGCGTTCTGCCGCACCATACGAGTTCGACCATCTGATACCCCTGGAGTTGGGTGGTTCTAGCTCGACCTACAACCTTTGGCCCGAAGCAGACGTCGGTGTCAGCAGCCGCTACATCCACAACACCAAAGACCAGGTGGAAGACGACCTCCACGCGGCCGTTTGCGCCGGACGGGTCACTCTACAAGCGGCGCAGGAGGCTATCGCATCGGACTGGGTTAGCGCCGAGGCTGTGCTCGGGGTCCGATTCGACTCGGGCTGAACGGGCCTCGGGCTGAACGGCGCTTAGGCCGCCTAGCGGTCGACGCGCGCCGAAGCGCTGCCGGCTAGTACCACGTCGCCGTGCTGGTTGGTGGTCTCGACCTTAAAGTCGGCTACTGGCCCTTCGTCGGTGTCGCGCAGGGCCGTCACCTCGGCTCGGGCGCTGAGGGTGTCACCCGGCCAGACCTGCTTGACGAAACGGGCACCGTACCTGAGCAGCCGTCCGTCGCCCACCCAGTCGGTTAGCAGCTTTGCGGTGATCCCCATGGTGAGCATCCCGTGTGCGAACACACTCGGGTATCCCGCGACTTGCGTGGCGAACACCTCGTCAGTGTGCAGGGGGTTGTAGTCCCCGGACGCGCCCGCATACTGGACAATCTGGGTCCTCGTCAGGTCCTCGACGAGCGTCTCCTGCCTGGAGTCCCCTACGCTAATCTCTGACATCTTGAGAGGCATTAGTTCGATCCTTTCGTGACCGGGCCGGCGGTGCGGACCCCGACACCACGAGCGGTGACGACGAGATGCCCGTTCTGGTCTCGGTACTCGGTGATCGTCTCCGCGAACTCCAGCCGGCCGGAGCGGCCCTGCTTGTCCCAGCGCTTACCAGCGCTTACCGTGGCGCTGAGCACGTCGCCGGGGCGGATGGGGCGGTGATAGGTGAACTCCTGCTCTGCGTGCAGGGAAGTGCCCATGCTCCTGGCGGACCCCGAAGCGTCGCCGGCGTCGGAAGGCTGGTTGCCCGCGGCGGACTGTGAAGGGCTGTCGGGCGCGGCCGGAGCGTCGCTGAGACCGCTCGGGGTGCGACCGGAGCCGAACCACTTCTGGCCGGGCTTCGGTCGCAGAGGGTAATCAGGGTCGAACTGAGCCGAAGACTGAACGAACGTCGGCGGGGCGATGACAGAACCGACCTCAGTGCCTTGTGCGTAGCTCTCGTCGTAGTAGATGGGGTTCGTGTCCCCTACAGCCCGGGCGAACATGAGGATCGCGCCTTTCTCCACTGGGAACTCGTCAACAGCCATCCGGCCTCCCCCAAGATCGTCTTCGCAGTATCGGCGGGAAGTTCCCGCTCGTCGACCTAGGTTAGGTCAAGTGGGGCAGGCGTCTGCAACCTTGGTATCCCAGCTCAGTCGGAGGTGGTCTACCCTGCGCAGGCCGGCGCTGTAGGAGAGCCGCTCGTAGCCTCGGGCGAGCTGCCAGACTGGTATCTGCCGGTGCCATTCGCGGACCGCCACCGCGACCTCGAGGCGGGCGAGGTGGCTCCCGATGCAACGGTGGGCTCCGGCCCCGAAGGCGACGTGGCGGTTCGGCCTGCGGTCGAGGCGGACCTCCAAAGCGTCCGGGCAGGCCGCCCGGTCGACGTTCGCGGCGGCGAGGCTTACCAGCACGACAGTTCCCGCGCTGACGGGGATGCCGCCAGGCAGCGTCAAGTCGCGGACTGCGAGCCTAGGGGAGGCTGTAGGCACCGGTGACTCCCATCTCAGCAACTCGTCGACTGCAGCGGGGATCAGACCTGGGTCGCCGACGATGCGATCCCGTTGCTCAGGGTGGGTGGCAAGGTAGGCGAACACGCAGGTGAGAGAATCGGAGACTGTGTCGAGCCCTGCGATCACCAAAGTGAAAGCTGTGTCTAGGATCTCCTCGTCGCTGAGCCGCTCTCCTTGGACCTGCCAGCCGGCAAGGTGGGAGATGACGTCCCCGTTCCGCAGGAACCCACCCCTGCGCCCTTCGAGCAGGCCGGCGAAATAGTCGTAGAGCTGTGACGCGGAGCGGTCCTGCACCTCTCGGAGCTTCGTCATGTCGGTGGCCGCCGAGGCGTCGAGTCTCGCCGGGTGCAAGATGCCGTCGCGGATCGCCATCAAAGTCGTCAGGTCCGAGTCCGCCAAGCCGAGAAGGTCGGCGAACACAGCGGACGGGTAAACCTCCGCGACATCCTCAGTGAAGTCGCACTCGCCGGTGCTAACAAGCGCGTCGACGACACCTTCGAAGCGCGAGACGATCCTGGGCTCGAACGCGGCTACCCTACGCGCTGAGAAGATCGGCTCCAAGGTTTTGCGGTACTTGGAGTGCGCCGGCGGGTCCACGTTGAGGGGCAGGAGAGGCCTCACGTTGCCCAGGTGGAGGGGCGCGGCGGATGAGAAGTCACGGGGGGAGCGCAGCACCAGCTCGCTGAGCTCTTTCGAGGTGCACAAAGCGACGCCTTCCCCGACCATCTCCCAGCCGCGGGCGGCCAGATCGCTGTAGAGCAGCTGCGGGTCTGGCCTAGCGACGTCGGCGAGCAGTGTCGAGAGGTTCCCCTGGCCAGGAGGTTTCAGGGTGATCTTCGTGGGTTGCACGTCTGGAAACGATCTAAGTTGTCGGCATGGCCAACGACATGAAACCCCGCAGCCGTGACGTAACCGACGGATTCGAGAAGGCCCCTGCCCGTGCGATGCTCCGTTCGATCGGCATGACCGACGGTGACTGGGACAAACCCCAGGTAGGGGTAGCCTCGTCGTGGAACGAGGTGACGCCGTGCAACATGCCGCTCGACCGTCTCGCTAAGCACGCCAAGGAAGGAGTTCGCGAAGCGGGAGGGTTCCCCATCGAGTTCGTGACCATAGCCGTCTCAGACGGTATCTCCATGGGACACGAAGGTATGCGCGCCTCCCTCGTGAGCCGTGAGGTGATCGCCGACTCGATCGAGACGGTCATGCACGCCGAGCGCTTCGACGCCATGGTCACCTTCGCGGGCTGTGACAAGTCGCTGCCGGGGATGCTCATGGCCGCAGCCCGGCTCGACCTGCCGACTGTGTTCCTTTACGGGGGGAGCATCCTGCCAGGGCGGGGCAGGGCCGGTGAAGCTCTAGACATCACCAGCGTATTCGAGGCGGTCGGAGCGCGGGCCACTGGCGCTCTGAGCGACGAGGAGCTCTCCTACATCGAACGCGCCGCTTGCCCGACGATCGGAAGCTGCGCCGGAATGTTCACCGCCAACACGATGGCGTCGATATCCGAGGCTCTCGGAATGGCCCTGCCCGGCTCGGCGTCCCCAGCTGCCGTAGACCCTCGTCGGGACGGTCTCGCAGTCGAGTCGGGACGGGCGGTGGTTCGCCTGCTCGAAGCGGGCATCACCCCCAGGCGGATCATGACCAAGGAGGCGTTCGAGAACGCCATCGCTGTCACGATGGCCCTGGGCGGGTCCACCAACGCTGTGTTGCACCTTCTGGCGATTGCCGCCGAAGCGAAAGTCGAACTTGTCCTTGACGACTTCAACCGAGTCGGTCGTAGAGTTCCCCACATCGCGGACACGAAGCCTCACGGCAGGTTCCACATGTACGACATCGACCGTATCGGCGGCGTACCCGTCGTGATGGCGGAACTCCTCAGCGCTGGCCTGCTGCACGGCGACTGCATCACCGTCACCGGTAAGACCGTAGCGGAGAACCTGGAGGCGATGTCCCCGCCGGCTCCCGACGGTACTGTGGTGCACCGGATCTCAGAGCCTATACACGCAGAAGGTGGCATAGCGGTGCTTTCCGGGTCGTTGGCTCCTAAGGGGGCGGTGGTGAAAGTGGCGGGAATAGACCACGACCACTTCGAGGGCAAGGCGAGAGTCTTCGACGGGGAGGACCGGGCGATGGCGGCGATACTCTCCGGTTCCATCCAGCCCGGCACCGTCCTCGTGATCCGCTACGAAGGGCCTAAGGGCGGCCCGGGAATGCGCGAGATGCTTGCCGTTACCGGCGCTATGAAAGGGGCCGGCCGCGGTGGCGACTGCGCTTTAGTCACCGACGGGCGTTTCAGCGGCGGGACCCACGGCTTCTGCGTCGGTCACGTCGCACCCGAGGCGGTCGACGGCGGACCGATATCCCTCGTTGCCGACGGCGACACTATCGTCGTCGACGTCGCCTCCAGACGCATCGACCTCGTGGTAGATGAAACCGAGCTGTCGCGCCGGCGCGCAGCCTGGGCGTGCCCGCCGCCGCGCTACACGACCGGGGTACTCGCCAAGTACGCCCGACTGGCTGCAGGCGCCGACCGCGGGGCGATCACAGAGGCGTGATGCTACGCGGGTAGCCGTGGGGCCAGGAGAGAAGGCCGAAGCGCTGTTTGCACTAGCACTTCTAGTTGCGCCATAATAGTTTTGTGAGTTCCGCCTCGACCCTCGTAGTAGTAATCACCTGACGCACGCGCGAAAAAGTTAGCGCGTGCGTCCCACGACCTCCCTTGCGGGAGGTCGTTTTCTTTGTAGCCCGAAGCCTGTTCGCATCCCAGCCACGATGCGACGGGCGTCGATTCCGTAGCGGGCAGGTGCGGGCGTTGCAGCCCGGACTCGCCGACCAAGCCGACATATGACACCGGAAGGAAGTGCCAAAAAGCGATGAAGATGACCGGAGCGCAAGCGCTCGTCAAGAGCCTGGAAGCGGAGAAGGTCGAGGTGATCTTCGGGTTGCCGGGCGGTGCGATCCTCCCGGCGTACGACCCGATCCTCGACTCGCCGATCCGCCACATCCTCGTCCGCCACGAGCAAGGGGCGGGTCACATGGCAGAAGGTTACGCTCACGTGACCGGCCGGCCCGGCGTGGCCATGGTCACCAGCGGTCCTGCTGCGACGAACATGGTCACCCCGCTTTGCGACGCCTACATGGACTCGGTGCCCCTGGTGGTCATAACAGGCCAAGTGAGCCGCTCGTTCATCGGGACGGACGGCTTCCAAGAGTGCGACACCGTCGGCATAACCCGGTCGGTGACCAAGCACAACGAGCTCGTGATGGACCCAGCAGAGCTGCCCATGCTCGTTCGCCAGGCCTTCCACCTGGCAAGCACCGGAAGGCCCGGACCGGTCCTCTTGGACGTCCCCAAGGACGTACTGCAGGCAGAGATCGACTTCTACTGGCCAAGCGACGAGGATGTAGCGGCCTCCCTGCCCGGCTACAAGCCGACGGTCAAAGGCCACCCGCGGATGATTAAGGAGGCGGCGCGTCTGATAAGCGAGGCGCAGAGACCGGTGATCTACGCCGGTGGGGGCATCTTGAAAGCCAGGGCCGCTGAGGCGCTGCGCGAGCTGGCCGAGCGTGCCGGCATACCGGTCGTTACCACGCTGATGGCGAGGGGAGCCTTCCCCGACGACCACGAACTTTGCCTCGGGATGCCCGGAATGCACGGTAACTACACGGCGATCACAGCTTTGCAGCAGGCTGACCTTCTCGTCACCCTCGGCGCCCGCTTCGACGACCGCGTGACCGGGAGAGTGGACGCTTTCGCTCCTTACGCCAAGGTCATCCACGTCGATATCGACCCTGCGGAGCTCGGCAAGATCCGCCAACCCGACGTCCCGATCGTCGGCGACTGCCGCCAGGTGATCACCGAGATCGTCAGAGCGCTCGGCGACGCCCCCCAGCCTGAACGCTCCGAGTGGAGGGCGATGATCTCCGGCTGGCAGGAGCGTTACCCGTTGCACTACGACCCTTACGTCGCTGGCGACGCCCTCAAACCCCAACAGGTGATGGAAGTGCTGCGCGACTCCGCTCCGGAGGGCACGATACTCGTGTCGGGTGTCGGCCAGCACCAGATGTGGGCAAGCCAGTACTGGAAGTTCAACGAGCCTTACACGTGGGTCAACTCCGGCGGTCTGGGCACGATGGGCTTCTCCGTGCCGGCAGCGATCGGAGCGAAAGTCGGCCGCCCGGACCGCACCGTGTGGGCTGTCGACGGTGACGGCTGCTTCCAGATGACCGCCCAGGAACTGGTAACCGCTTCAAGTGAACGCATCCCCGTCAAAGTGGCGATCTTGAACAACGCCTACCTCGGAATGGTCAGGCAGTGGCAGGAAATGTTCTACGAAGAACGCTACAGCGAGGTCTATCTCTCCCCGGACCTGCCGGACTATGTCAAGTGGGCGGAGGCGATGGGCTGCGCTGCTTTCCGAGTGGAAGACCCCGACGAGGTGGAGCCGACCATAGCCAAGGCGAACTCCATAGACGACCGTCCGGTGGTCATCGACTTTCGGACCGATGCCCGCGAGAAGGTCTTCCCCATGGTGCCGGCTGGGGCATCGAACGATGACGTGGTGGTCCACCCGGCCCAGTCCACCTCGACCAGGAAGGTGGTCCAGTGACAACTTCGAGCGGCGCCCAGCACCAGACCCTGTCCGTCCTGGTAGAGAACCGGTCGGGGGTACTCGCCCGCGTGAGCGGGATGTTCGCCCGGCGCGGTTTCAACATCATCTCCTTGGCTGTGGCCCCTTCCGACGACCCCCGCTTCAGCCGGATCAACCTCGTGATAAACGTCGAGGAAACCTCGGTCGAGCAGATGACCAAGCAACTGTTCAAGCTCGTGAACGTGGTCAAGATCACCGAGTTGCACCCCTCCGAGGCGGTCGAGCGGGAACTGCTCATGCTGACCGTCGCAGCCGGAGCAAACCAGCGAGGTGAAGTGATGGAGTTGGTCGGCATCTTCGAGGCGCGGATCGTCGACGTGAGCCCCGCCGCGGTGACGATCATGCTCGCAGGCGAACCGGACCGTCTCGACGATTTCGAGGACCTGATCCGCCCCTACGGCATCGTCGAGATCCAACGAACCGGTCGGGTGGCGCTGCCCAAGGTCCGCAAGGCAAGCTGATAGGCATGCCAGCGACCGTTTTCTACGACAAAGACGCCGACCCGGGGATCATCGCCGGGCGCAAAGTAGCCATCATCGGCTACGGCTCCCAAGGGCACGCTCACGCCCTGAACCTGAGAGACTCCGGGGTGGACGTGAGGGTCGCCCTGCGCGAAGGGTCCTCGTCGGCAGCTAAGGCCGAGGCGGCGGGCCTGGCCGTCAAAGGCGTCGCCGAGGCAGCCCGGGAGGCTGACGTGATCATGATCCTCGCCCCTGACACGGAGCAGCAGGCGATATACCGATCCGAGATCGAGCCCGGCCTGGTCCCCGGGGACGCGCTGCTGTTCGCTCACGGCTTCAACGTGCGTTTCGGGCTCATATCAGCCCCCGCCGGCGTGGACGTCGCCATGGTCGCTCCCAAAGGTCCGGGACATCTGGTCAGGCGCACCTACGAGGGGGGCGGTGGAGTCCCGGCGCTCATCGCCGTCGACCAGGACGCAACCGGCAAAGCGCATGCGCTGGCCCTTTCCTACGCCTACGCCATCGGGGCTACCCGTGCCGGGGTGTTGGAGACGACGTTCAAGGAGGAGACCGAGACCGACCTCTTCGGCGAGCAAGTCGTACTCTGCGGCGGGCTCACCTCTTTGATCCAGGCAGGATTCGAGACTCTCGTGGCTGCCGGCTACCAGCCTGAGTCCGCCTACTTCGAGTGCCTTCACGAGGTGAAGCTGATCGTCGACTTGATGTACGAGCACGGTATCGCAGGGATGCGCTACTCGATCTCCGACACCGCCGAGTACGGCGACTTGACCCGCGGACCTCGGGTGATCGGCCCGGCCGTGCGCGAGGAGATGCAGAAGATCCTCGACGAGATAAGATCCGGGGCGTTCGCCGAGGAGTGGATCGCCGAGAACCGCTCCGGCAGGGGTCGCTTCGAAGCGCTGCGCAAGGTCGGCCAGGAGCATCCCATCGAGAAGGTCGGTGCGGAGCTGAGGGCGATGATGCCGTTCATCAACGCCGGGTCAGCGCGCCCCCAAGACGTCAGCGGGGGCTAGAACACCGGTAGTCGGACCTGGGCTTGCCCAGGTCCGACTGGCAGGTCGTGGCGACCGAGCCGGTCACGGCCCGTAAACCTCAGACAATCTGAGATACGTAGACTATCTTACTTGACGTCAGGTCATCGACACTGTAATGTGTTGTTGAACCTCGGACCTGGCAGCCTAGGCTTTCTCCTCCCCGAGTGGTTGGGCTGCCAGGCCGAGGGTACCTTCCCATTCGGGATGGGCACTCTTTCGTGACCAGGAGATGATGGCTATGGCCGCCAGTGGTTCGGAGCTCACCCGGAGACTTCCCGAGCGGGACTCCGTCACCCAGGAACCGCTTGACTGGTCCTGGCTAATGGGGGCAAAGGCTGAGTGGGGTGTCCGTGCCAAACCGGGGCCTCGGGGTTTGACTCTGGCTGATATCTCCGTGGGATCCTACGGAGATGTTCCAGAGCGGGCCCCGCTTCGGACCATGGCGCCGAGAGGAGCCGAAGTAGAAGACGGCGTCCCCGACATGGGCTACATCCTCAACTCCAAGTCCGACGTGTGGTCGGACAACGTCACCGAGCTCTACGAGGAGGCGGTCGCCCGGCAGTGGTCGGCTACCAGGGACATACCCTGGGGTGAAGTAGCGGAACTGCCCTCGGACTTGGAGCACGCCGTCTGCCAGGTGTGCACCTTACTGGCGGAGGTGGAGATGATAGCGGCTGACCTCCCAGCGAAGTGGATGTGGCGGATGAACCACGACTTCGTGGAGGCCAAGATGTTCCTGGCCACACAGGTGATGGACGAGGCTCGCCACACTGAAGTCTTCCGCAAACGCGCTCTCGCCAACGGGGGTGGACTGCTCAAGGCGAAACGCAACACCGAGGAGCAGCTGAGGGTGATACTTCAGGCTAAGACCTACACCCAGGCCTCCGCTCTAATGCACCTTCTAGCAGAGGGATTCGTGCTCGACCTGTTCCGCCAAGGTGAGTTGATCTCGCCATCCCCGCTCGAGAAACGCATGTTCCGCCTTACCATGCAAGACGAGGCGAGGCACGTGAGCTACGGGACGCTGCACATCCGCTATGCGGTGGAACACGACCCAGACGTCGCGGAGGAGATCCACGAAGCCCTCGACGTCGGCGAGAAGATGCTCATGGAACTGACGAATCCTTCGATGAACACCGCCCTTGCGGTGCTGCTCGCCGGAGGCGTCGACGAGGTAGAGTCCAAAGGGTTCCCGCTTCTGGCCCAGCTCAACGCCAAGCAGATCACCTCCTACCTTGCCCGCTGCGAGCGCGCCGGGCTTGCACGCCTTGAGCGGACTCTGTTCCCGGTGGAGATGCTCGGAATCGACCGTAGCGCTCCCGCGGCAGCTGCGCTGGGTGTCTCGTGAGCGCCGCCCGGCTTGACCGCCAGGCCAGGAGCTGACCGGCTATGGCAGCGAAAACCGCCGTTCCGGTCGACTCCAAGGAGTTCTTCGACGCACTGGCGGCAGTGATGAACACCCACCCGGAGCGCTTCGATCCTCTCGGCTGGTTCGATCTGGACCTAGGGGTGGTCATCAACAGGCAGTCCGCTGAACCACTCGTCCTCGCCTTGAGGTTCCGGGGCTCGCGCTGCGAGGACGTCCGCGAAAGCTTCCCCGACGACAACGTCGACTGTGTCGTGGAAGGCCCTGTGGCGTCGTGGGCGCAGATGGTGGACGACATCGTCGTCAACGGCCACGCAACAGGCCGCCACACGTTGAGCTCCTTGGTGCTCCTCGGCGAGAGGATAAGGCTCCACGGAGCCGATCCGCTCGGCGTTGACCGCTTCTTCAGGGTCGCCGAGAGCGTCCAAGTCTTCTTCGACGGTGCCGGCGAAGCCCTCGGCGCCGGCACCGTCCCTGGGACGGAATCTCTGAGGGAGGAGGTGGTACAGGTTCATGCCCGACATTGACAGCGATGCCACCAAGGTGACGCCGCCGGCGTGCCCGCACTGCGGAGAGAACCTAGAGGCAGTCCTTGACCTGCCCTACGGCTACTGGGAGTGGGACGGCTTCGAGTACAAGCACCGTGCTACCGCAACCGGCGTAGACGTCCCCGAGTTCGCCTGCGCCAACTGCCTTGGGGGTCTCGCCGGGTTCCACCCGGCTGGCATCCCGAGCCCGTTCGACACGCCCTTCGGCGCACCAGCCCGCAGCCCCAGCCGGTAGCAGAAGTGACCTACCGTGTGGTCGACGACGAGTGCATCGGATGCGGGGCGTGCGACTACGCATGTCCGACCGGTGCTCTGACCAAGACCGACACCTTCCTCGGCACTTTCGCGATCGATCCGTATACCTGCGACGACTGCGCCCGCTGCGTGGGGCGCTGCCCTGTCGGCTGCATAATCGTAGACGAAACCTGGCCGAAGTGCTACGGGCACGGCTGTCCTCTCAGCTCTAAGCGTCTGGACGGATTCGAATGTGCGGTGTGGCAGCGCACTTGCCAGAGTTGTGGGGCTCCTATGTGGAGGCACAGAGGGGAAGGAGGCTGGATTTGCCCTCGCTGCGACCTCGGGACCAACCTCCACTGCCCCAAGGAGCGCCACCTAAGACCGGCCAACGCCGGCGACTAGCTCTCAGGGTCTGTTTTGCGTGGGGTCTGCGAGGTTCCGTCGTGTTTTGTTTTTGGTGAACGCTAGTGCTACAGCCACGCTTAGGGGTGGTAGCACCGGCACGAGGTAGCGGTAGTCGAGGTTCGCAACCAGGTCGGGTGTTATGGCGAGGATGGCGGCGCACAGCAAGAAGCACGCGGCGGGTGCACGTGTCGTGTTCGTTCGCTTTCGGATCGTGTCGGCGGAGAGTTTCGCGCTAGCGGCTATGAGAGCGGCTAGGAACACCAAGCCGGGTACGTGCACCCAGTGCTGGTACCGCTTGAACAGGTTGGCTATAGCCGGTATCGGGTGGGGCTGGCCGTTACCGACCTTTTGGTAGAGGTTGGCGACGTCTTGCGCCTCGCCGGGCAGGGGAGGGTAGGCGTCGGAAGCGTTGTATTGGTAGGTGTCGGCGACGTTAGCGTGTCGATTCCAGGAGAACTCGGCGGTGACGTCATCCCACGCCGCGCTCAGGTAGGCTAACGGTTGGTGTTCGATCACCGTGATCGCGAAGCCCATGGCAAGGTCGGTTTTATACCGCAGAGTTCCGGGTAGCCGGTTGTAGGGCGACGAAGGGCTCCAGATCAGCCATGAGGCGCCCTTGGCTTGCTCGGCGCTTGTGGGACATAGCCGCGCCTGGGCGGGGCTAAGCGAGTCGTGGGCGCAGTCGACGAAGGTGGCCACCCTGCCGTAAGCGAAAAGACCTCCCGGGGATTCGCTGAACCAGCCGAACTGAGTGTCGAACCACCCGGCGTAGGCCGCTAGGGGGACGGCGAACATCACTACCACGACGGCGATTCGTCTCAGACCGGCCCGACGAGCGACAAGGTAGATGACGACAGGGGCTATCAGGAACTCGCCGAGAGATTTCGTTGTGGCGGCCATTCCCATAGCGAACCCGCACACACAGCACGCCCAGTAAGGAAGCCGGCGGGGCGCGGGCCACCACACCAGCACCGCCAGGGACAGCATCATCGACACTATGAACATCGTTTCCGACAGCAGCATCTGCTCGATGGTCACTTCCCACGCGTCGAACAGCGTCGGAATAGCAGCGGCCGACGCGACCCACTTGGACGCTCCCAGGCGCAGGCACACTGCGTACACGAGCACCGCGACAGCCACCCCGCCGACATGCTGGACTACAGCTACCACGGCCAGTCTGTGCAACGGTTCTAACACCCACAAAAACAGCGAGTAGGTGTCCGGTCTCATCGGGAACGGTGCCGCCCCCACGGCAAGACCGACATAGCTAATCGAATCCCCCAAAAACCACAGTATCGGCCTGAACCCCAGCGTGACGACAACTCTCAGCAAGCCCCCAGCCAATACCAGCGCTGCAAACACCCAGTGGTCGGCGAGCAAGCCCCAAACGCCCCTGCGAGGACGAAAATGAAGCCCGTTGCCAACACCAACCGGCGAGGTCGCAATCAAACCAATCCTCCCCCCAAGCTGCCCAACCCCAGCGATCTTAGACCCACTTTACGCGACCGGGTCTTGACCGACCTCGGCCAGGCCGGCGACGGCAAGCTCCCGGTCCGACTTCTCGGCACCGGTGCGGGGAGCCCCACAAGGCGGCGGCGTGAGCAGCCTTCCCGGTGTCACCTGTGCCTCCCACACCCGGACAGGGCCCGATGGAGGGGCCGCCTCAAAACGCACCTTCCCGTCAGCGAGCCGGGTGCCCCTCCGGGGCCAGCTGAGCAGCTCCCAGCCGACCTTTTCGAGGAGGGCTCTCTCCAGCGCCTGAACCTCCGGGCTTTCGAGGCCGGTGGAACCGCGGTAGCAGCCTGCGACGTCGGATGGCGACCCGGACCTGTCCAAGATCGCGATCAGGATGTCTGTGTCGAGGTACCCCCAGCAGGTGCCCTCAGGTAGCACTACGGCTGTAGGGGCGAAGCGGTGGCCGCCGGTGTGACTGGTTCTCCTGACCCGGTAACGCCCGTCGACACGGCCGGTCGCCCTGATCTCCACCTCGAGGGCCGTTCCGAGCGAACCGCAGCAGCGGTCGCGCCGACCGTGGCCGCATACAAGCACGTCGGTAACTTCGATCGGTGTAGTCCCGGGAGGAGTAACCCCTTCGAGGAACATCCTGGCCACCGCCGCACTGTCAGCCCCCGCTGGGGCTTCCAAGCCGGTGTAGGCGCCTTTCGACGGCTCCCACCGGTAGAAGGCGACACCGAGCGGCCGCTCAGGCTGGGGCAGGACAGCCTGCAGGCGCACCGACGACTCCCGGGAAATGCTGGCGATATCAGCGAGCTGTTCTATCTCCGAGACGTCGCGCGGCCATGGCAGAGGCCAGTCGACGAGAAGAAAACCAGCGTAGCTCCCGGCGGTGCCCGCCGGGTCCACTTGCTCCACGCGGGACCACTCCGAACAGCGCATAACCGCAAGCTAGCCGATCCGAGCGCGCTCACTTCCGAGGCCTAGAGCAGGTCGCACTGGTGCTGGCGATCCGGTTACTTCTAAAGGGCTGCGACGACGAAGTCGACGCAGCGCGTGAGGGCCTCGACGTCGTCGGGCTCAACGGCAGGGAACATCCCGATCCTCAGCTGGTTTCGGCCGAGCTTTCTGTAAGAGTCGGTGTCGACGATCCCGTTCGCGCGCAGCACCTTGTTGACCGTGTCAGCGTCGACTTCCCCGTCAAGGTCGATGGTCGCGACGACGTTGCTGCGCTGCGCCGGGTCCGAAACGAAAGGCGACGCGAAGTCGCAGCGCTCCGCCCATGTGTAGATAATCCGGGCTGAGCGTTCGCAGCGGCTTGCCGCAAAGTCGAGGCCGCCGTTGGTGAGCATCCATTCGAGTTGCTCTACGAACAAGATGATCGTCGCAACAGCCGGCGTGTTGTACGTCTGGTCAAGCCGGCTTTGGGTGATCGCTATGCGCAGGTCCAGGAACGCCGGCACCCACCGGCCGGACCGGCCTATGCGCTCCGCCCGCTCCAGGGCTGCGGGGGAAAGAAGAGCTACCCACAGACCCCCGTCGGCTGCGAAAGACTTCTGCGGCGCGAAGTAGTAAACGTCCACCTCCGCGGGGTCGAAGCGCAGCCCACCGGCTCCGGACGTGGCGTCGACAGCGACGATCGCCTCAGCGGGGATCTCGGGACGGCGCAAGGGCATCATCACACCGGTGGACGTCTCGTTGTGGGTGAACGCGTAAAGGTCCACCTCCTCGCTTGGGGCGGGTTGGGGATGCGTACCGGCGGGGGAGCTGACCACCTGTGGCGTGCCGATGTGCGGGGCGGTGGCCGCAGCCTCGGCGAACTTGGAGGAGAACTCCCCGAACACGAGGTGCTGGCTGGTGGACTCGATCAACCCGAACGTTGCAAGATCCCAGAAAGCTGTGGAACCGCCGTTGCCGAGCACCACCTCGTATCCCGGTGGCGCTGCGAAAAGCTCGCCCAGGCCGCTACGCAGGCGTCCGACGAGGGAGCGCACCGGCGCCTGGCGGTGGCTCGTGCCGAGCACACTGGCCGAAAGCGAGCGCAACACGTCCGCCGCTTCAGTCCTGACCTTCGACGGGCCGCACCCGAAACGTCCGTCCGAGGGCAGGAGATTCGCGGGAATTCGTATATCTGTCACAACTGCAGCGGCCATTGTGAAAGCATTGCATGCCATGGGCCGTATCTCACAACGCATAGCCGCAGTCACCGAGTCCGCTACCCTCGCCATCGACGCGAAGGCCAAAGCGCTGAAAGCGTCTGGGGAGGACGTGATCGGCTTCGGCGCTGGTGAGCCGGACTTTCCGACGCCGGGTCACATCGTCGACGCCGCGGTGGCTGCCTGCTTGGACCCGAAGAACCACAAGTACACGCCCGCAGGCGGCCTTCCCGAGCTCAAGGCAGCGGTCGCAGCTAAGACCAAGCGAGACTCGGGATTCGAGGTCTCCGCGTCGCAGGTACTGATCACCAACGGAGGCAAGCAGGCCGTGGAAGAGGCGTTCGCCGCCCTGCTCGACCCGGGCGACGAGGTGCTCATGCCTGCCCCTTACTGGACCACCTACCCGGAATCGATCAGGTTGGCCGGCGGTGTTCCTGTCGAGGTTCCCACCACGTGGCAGTCAGGTTTCAAGGTAACGGTAGACCAGCTGGAGTCGGCGAGGACGGCTAGGACCAAGGTGTTGCTATTCGTCTCGCCGTCGAACCCGACCGGCGCCGTGTACAGCCCGGAGGAGGTGGAGCGGATCGGGCGCTGGGCACTCGACAGCGATGTGTGGGTCCTGACCGACGAGATCTACGAACACCTAGTCTACGGCGACTCTGTGTTCGCGTCTATGCCCGTCGCTGTGCCCGGGCTCGCTGACACGTGCGTGGTGGTCAACGGCGTCGCGAAGACGTACGCGATGACCGGCTGGAGGGTCGGCTGGATCGTCGGGCCGGCGGACGTGGTGGCCGCCGCTACCAACCTGCAGTCGCACGCCACGTCAAACGTGTGCAACATCGCCCAGCGGGCGGCCCTGGCTGCGGTAAGCGGCGACCTGAGCGCTGTGGAGGAGATGAGGGCGGTATACGATCGCCGCCGGCGCACGATCACGGCGATGCTCAACGAGATACCCGGTGTTACCTGCCCCGAACCTGAGGGTGCCTTCTACGCCTTCCCGAGCGTCGAAGGCCTGCTGGGCATGCCGATCGCAGGCAGGGTTGCTTCCAGCTCGCTCGAACTGGCGGCCCTTGTCCTCGACGAGGCGAAGGTAGCGTTCGTTCCCGGCGAGGCTTTTGGGGCGCCGGGCTACGCCCGTTTCTCCTATGCTCTGGCCGACTCAGCGCTAGAGGAGGGGATTAGCCGGATAGCCAAACTCGTGGCTGGTTGATCTCAACCTAGCCGGGGTGCCGTGGCAGCTTCCCGGCTCCTGCAAGGTCAGGCGAGGCTTCCTGGTCTGGGTCAGGCGGGTGTTACCGCCGGCATCCAGGCTGGTCTTGAGGCCTCGTGGGCTTGTATCTCCTGCTCGTGCACCATGGTGAGGCCGATGTCGTCGAGGCCTTCGAGAAGGCGGTGCTGGGTGTGGGGGTCGAGAGGGAAGGAGCCTTCGATCCCCGCCGCGGGAGCTGACACGGTGAGGCGCTCCACGTCGACTGTTATTTCCAGGGCGGGGTCAGCCTTGACGGCTTCGAGCAGGGCACGGCCCACCTCGGGGTCAACTTTGACTGGTATCAAACCGGCTTTGGTGCAGTTGTTAGCGAAGATGTCGCCGAAGCGAGGCGATATGACCGCCTCGAAGCCGTAGTCGGTCAGCGCCCACACAGCGTGCTCGCGGGAGGATCCCGTACCGAAGTTTGCGCCGGCGACGAGGATCGTCGCACCGGCGTACTCGGGCTTGTTGAGCACGAAGTCCCGGTCGTCTCGCCACTCGGCGAAAAGGCCCTGGCCGAAGCCGGTGCGCTCCACCTTCTTGAGCCAGTCGCTCGGGATGATCTGGTCGGTGTCGACGTCCGAGCGATCTAGAGGGACGGCAGTCCCTGAAACGGCCTTGACTGGTTTCATTGAACCTTCGACTCCTGTCGCTTTGGTATCAGACTGATAGCAGGCCCGCAGCCGGTCGTGCGGGGGTGCTCCGGCGTCACCGGCGTCATGCCAGGTCCGCTGGGGAAGCGAAACGGCCGGTTACGGCGGTCGCAGCGGCCACCGCTGGTGACACAAGATGGGTGCGCCCACCCCGTCCCTGCCGGCCCTCGAAGTTGCGGTTGGACGTCGACGCTGACCTTTGACCAGGTTCGAGCTTGTCGGGGTTCATCGCAAGGCACATCGAGCAGCCGGGGTTGCGCCATTCGAAGCCCGAGGCCACGAAGATACTGTCGAGGCCCTCGCGCTCGGCTTGCGCCTTCACCGATCCTGAGCCTGGCACCGCCAGCGCCCGCACGCCTGGAGAGACCCGGCGTCCTTGTAGGACGGCGGCAGCGGCGCGTAGATCCTCGATTCGCCCGTTGGTGCACGACCCTATGAAGACGGTGTCCACGGCCACGTCACGCATACGAGTCCCCGGTGTCAGGCCCATGTAGGTCAAAGCACGCGACGCCGCCTCGCGTGCGGAGGGCACGTCGAAGTCGTCGGGGTCCGGTATGCGGGCGTTTATAGGAATCACCTGGCTGGGATTGGTTCCCCACGACACGTACGGGCTCAAGCTAGAGGCGTCGATGCTGACAGAACGATCGAAGCTGGCGCCCGGATCGGTGGAGAGGCTTCTCCAGTCGTCGAGCGCCTGCTCCCACAAAGCACCACGGGGCGCGTACGGTCTACCGTCCAAGTAGGCGAAAGTCGTGTCGTCCGGGGCGATCATCCCGGCCCGGGCGCCACCTTCGATGGACATGTTGCAGACGGTCATCCGCCCCTCCATCGACATGTTACGGATCGCCTCACCCCGGTACTCGATGACGTGGCCCATCCCACCGCCGGTGCCGATCGTGCCGATTATGGCCAGGACTAGGTCCTTGGGGCTGACACCTTCTGGGAGGGCTCCGTCGATGTCGACCGACATCGTCTTGGGCCTCGCCTGCGGCAGCGTCTGGGTGGCCAGCACGTGCTCCACCTCGCTTGTACCGATGCCGAAAGCGAGGGCCCCGAAAGCGCCGTGAGTGGAAGTGTGGCTGTCGCCGCACACGATCGTCATGCCGGGCTGGGTGAGGCCGAACTCCGGGCCGATTATGTGGACGATCCCCTGTTTGGGATTCCCCATCTCGAACAGGTTTATCCCGAACTCCTCGCAGTTGGCGGCGAGCACTTGCATCTGTCGTGCCGAGATCGGATCCTCGACCGGACCGTCGAGAGCCGTGGTAGGCACGTTATGGTCCATCGTCGCTATGGTGCGATCAGGGCGGCGGACCGTCCTCGCCGCCATGCGCAGGCCGTCGAACGCCTGGGGCGAGGTTACCTCGTGAACGAGGTGCAGATCGATGTAAAGCAGGTCCGGCTCGCCGCCGCCGCTGCGCACGACGTGACGGTCCCAGACCTTCTCGGCCATTGTCAGTGGGTTATTGCTCACGGCTTCGAACCTTCCAGGGCGCTTTCGGCATTGTCAGAGGCCAGTTTAAGGCGAACCCTGCTCGGCTCCCTAACCTTCTCGCAAGCTTCGATCAAAGCCGGGACAAAAAGCTGAGGTGCGTCGACGCACGCCCGGTGGTCGGAGTCGACAGGTACCACCGCCGACCCTCGTATCAGGTCGGCGAGCTTCTGCTGACGTGCAGGTGGGACCGTCGTGTCGCGCTGCGTCAACACGACAGCGGTTGGCACGTCGACCTGTCCGATCCACGACGAGGCGTCGTAGCTGGTCAGAGCTACACCGGCCTGTAGGACAGCAGCGGGGTCGTGACGCTGCCACTCGCTGGTGGCCCACTCACTGGCCGAGTGACTTCTTCGCCATCGGGTCGCCGCACAGCCCATGGCCAGGTCCCTAAGCAGGGGAGGGGTGGCGGAGAGAGCTACGGTCGCTGCCAGCCAAGAGGTCGTCAGCGCCTTTGGACGCTGGCCCACTGCGAACGTGCACGAAGTGGCGCACAGGACCAGCTCGCGGACCACCTCGGGATGCCTTAGCCAGAGGAGTTGTGCTACGGGGCCTCCCATCGAGTAGCCGACTACGGTGCAAGGGCCGCATCCGAGCTGGCGGATCAGGGCTGCGGCGTCGTCGGCGCAATCCTCGAGACGGAAAATCTTTCGGCTGCGTATCCCCCGGCCGTGCCCTCGATGGTCCAGGGCGATCACCCGGTAGCGGTCGCTCAGCGCCGGGAAGCAGCGGTACCAGTTGAGCGCAGCACTCGAAGTCCAGCCGTGCAGGAGCAAAAGTGGGGCGGGATCGTCCAGCCGGTCGATAGCGGGAGGTGGCCCGGAGTCGAACATCCACGTTCGCCCTCGCCCGGCGAGTTCGAACGATTGGCCCGGCGGCAGGTCAGGAGGTGTGTCCACCCGCCCAGGGTAGGGCAGGTAGGGTTCTTAGCGCGGCTCACGGACCGCCAGTTGGAGCGCGGGGAGCCCGCCCATTCCCCTGGTGTGTCTCATGGAGATCCGGCGGTCGTGGGTTGCGATACCGCCTCGGTCAGCGCTTCGGCTCGGGTTTGGGCGAAGCCCGACGCAGCATCGAAGGCTTGGCGATGACGCTGGAGGGCCCACGCAACCGACTCGTTCGCAATGGCTGGGTGGTAGCGCCAGCGCATCAGTTGGCGTTCCGCCTCTTCGGGGTCCTCACCCAACTCGAGCAGGCTGAGAGCCAGCTGGCGGCTGCGCCGTCGGGCTGATTCTCCGGGCGTCAACTGCCCCTGCGACGTCATCCACGCTTCGTGGTCCCGTTGGAACTCGACGCCGAGATGGCCGAGCTGGCGGCGGCTAAGCGGTGGCAGACGTCTCAGCACTTCGAGGCAGGCCGGTCCTGCCGGCCGTGCCAGGTCGAACACGACCATGCGGCTGAGAGTGCGCACGAACGCCGAGTGCCTACCTGCCCGGTCTCCAAGCCCTAAGGATCGTGCAGTCTCCGCCAACGGCATGGGAAACCCTGTGGGGGAGTTGTCCAGTCCGGCGGCAATCCTACGAAGGAGCCAGGTTGTGCTCGGGCCGATCAGTGCAAGCCAGAACCTCTCTACATATGCGCTGCGCGGGTCGAAGCCCCCTTGGCGGGTGCGCTCGTCCTCCCAGGGACGGATGTCGAGGGTGTCGCTGTCGATGGCTAAAAGACTCACGGGACCTCCCAGGTACTAAAGCTTTGTTTTATAGTATTTCATAGTACTTCGATTTGCAACTCAGTTTGATATAGGCCAATGAGTGAGAGCTAGCTGCTCAAGAAAGTCGGGAGGTGTGTGAGAATCACTTCGTGGCGCAGTGGATTCAAGTCGGCGACGCAGAGCCCCTGTCCGGCGGCCCAATGAGTGCCGCCCGGAGTCTCCTCGGCCACGCCCGGAGGATCACGGTGCTCACAGGGGCTGGCATCTCCACGGACAGCGGCATTCCCGATTTCAGGGGACCCGACGGCGTTTGGACTCGCAATCCGTCGGCGGAGAAGACGTCCAACATCGGCCAGTACCTCGCCGACCCCGAGATACGGCGGCTCTCCTGGCTCCAGCGGCTCGACTCACCCGCCTGGGCGGCCTTACCGAACCCTGGGCATCGCTCGCTGGTCAACCTCGAACGCCAGGGGCGCCTCGTCGCTGTGTTGACCCAGAACGTAGATGGACTCCATCAACTTGCCGGCCATGATCCCTCCGTGGTTGTCGAACTGCACGGGACCATCAAGAAGTTTCGCTGCTGGGACTGCGGCGAGGAAGGTCCGATGCAAGCGGCCCTCGCCCGTGTCAGAGCCGGAGACCCCGACCCGGCATGCGAGGCTTGCGGTGGGATCTTGAAGTCGGCGACGATCAGCTTCGGCCAGTCATTGGACCCAGATGTCGTAGCCGCCGCCGAGAGCGCGGCAGCGTCGTGTGACGTGATGATGGTTGTGGGGACGACGCTAGGTGTGTACCCGGCGGCTGGTCTGGTTCCCTTGGCGCGGCGCCGCGGGGCAGCGGTGGTGATAATCAACGCGCAGGAGACACCGTTCGACGCAATAGCTGCCGCGGTGATCCGGGTGCCTATCAGCCGGGCCCTGGTCGAGCTCGTTGGCGTCCCATCGTCTTGAGCTACGTGCGCCAGGCTCCTCTCATCACCACCTCCTCGACCGGCCGCAACGCCCGGGGAGGCCGCGGCCGGCTCGGCGCGCCTGACGGGAATCCCAAGGCAAGGGCGCCTATCGCGCTCCACTCGCCTGGGACGCTGAAGTCGGCTCGAAGTGCCGTTTCGGCGCCCGGCCTAAGTCTGAAGAACAAGGCGCCCAACCCGCAAGCCTGAGCTCCCAGCAGTATGTGCATGGTCGCGAACGAAGCGTCGACGATCCAGTAGGGGACGCTCCAGGCCAGAGCAGAGGCTGCCTTGTCCGGCTCGGCGTACCTGCGCTCGTAGGCCTGCCGGCTCGCCCATGCCACGATAATCACAGGCGCCCGGAGGAGCCCCGGAAGCGTAGGCGACGCCAGCCATCCCGGGGATGCGTCGGCCTCCCAGAATCGCCTTGTCAGCTCGGCCCCTTCGAGCACCAAGAAAGCCCATCCTTGGGTGTGCCCGGCCGAAGGAGCCCTGCGAGCCAATTCTAGGAGACGGTCCACTGTGGTCCGGTCCACGGGGTCTGCGGAGAAATCGCGGCACATCCGGCGAGCCTTGACCAGATCTTCTAGATCTTCGAGTTCCATTTCCCGACCTTAGAGGTAATATTTACACATGACCAGCTTCAGGGACCTGCTGCGAGACGCCAAAAGTCGAATAGAGGAGACCGACACCGCAGGCGCGGCATCGGAGATCTCAAGGTCGGGGACTGTAGTCCTCGACGTTCGCGAACCCGACGAGTACGAACAGGGCGCCCTGCCCGGAGCCCTCCACATCCCTAGGGGCTTCCTTGAGAGCACAGTCGAAGGCAAGCTGGCGGACAAGGACGCGCGAATCGTCGTGTACTGCGCAGGCGGTGTTCGCTCGGCATTCGCAGCCGACACCCTGCGCTCCCTCGGCTACACCAACGTGGTCTCGATGGACGGAGGCTTCAACAAGTGGAAAGACGAAGGTCGCGACTGGTCCACGCCGGTCAGCCTCACCGCCGAGCAGCGCAACCGTTACCAACGTCACCTACTGCTACCCGAGGTTGGGGTGGAGGGCCAGGCCAAGCTTCTCGCCTCCAAGGTCCTGCTCCTCGGCGCGGGCGGGCTGGGATCGCCCGCAGCCTTGTATCTAGCAGCTTCAGGGGTAGGGACTCTAGGGATCATCGACATGGATGTCGTGGACGAGTCGAACCTTCAGCGCCAGATACTCCACAACGTCGACCGTATCGGCGAGCGCAAGGTCGACTCCGCTAAGAAGACCCTCACCCTGCTCAACCCTGACGTCAACGTGGTCACCTACGACGTGCGTCTCGGAGCGGACAACGTCTTGGACATTTTCTCTGGCTACGACGTGATCGTCGACGGGACCGACAACTTCCCGACCCGCTACCTGGTCAACGACGCTTCGCTCAAGCTTGACATCCCTGTCGTGCACGGCTCTATCTTCCGCTTCGAAGGCCAAGCGAGCGTCTACCTTCCCCACCAAGGTCCCTGCTACCGCTGCCAGGTTCCCGAGCCGCCCCCCGCCGAGCTGGCCCCGTCGTGCTCAGAGGCCGGAGTTCTCGGAGTTCTCTGCGGCATCATCGGGAGTATCCAGGCTATGGAGGCGATCAAACTGCTCTTGGGTATCGGCGAGAGCCTCTCAGGGCGTCTCCTCGCCTACGACGCCCTGGAGGAGACTTTCAGGACCTTCAAGGTCAACAGGGACCCCGAATGCGCTGCGTGCTCCATCCCGAAAGAGCAGCTGGTGATCGCCGAGTACGACGGGCTGTGCATGCCCCATCCCATTGCCGCGCCGGTCTGAGCGGCTTGGAGGCTAGCGCGCCCTGATCGGGCCAAGCGCCATCCGTCGGCAGTTGCCGGCAAACCGGCAAAGTAGTGTGCGATCGTCGGGCGTCCTATCCTCTTGTGCATGGCAACCGATTCGCGTGACCCAACCTCGCGCAGTCTCGACTCGGGGATCGATGTGAGGGCGGTCTACGGTCCCGAGGATCTCCGAGCATGGGACCCGCGAGCAAAACTCGGAGTGCCTGGGGGTTACCCCTACACCCGCGGGATATACCCCACCATGTACAGGGGCCGCCCGTGGACTATCCGGCAATACTCGGGCTTCGGCACCGCCGAGGCTACAAACGAGCGCTGGAAGCTGCTCCTAGCTGGGGGCGGCACTGGACTGTCGTGCGCTTTCGACCTACCCACCCAGATGGGTTATGACTCCGACCACCCGCGATCGGCTGGTGAGGTAGGAAAGGTCGGCGTCGCCATCGACTCGCTGGACGACATGAGGCTCCTCCTCGCAGGCTTGCCTCTCGACCGTGTCACGACTTCTATGACTATCAACTCTACGGCGGCGATACTTCTGCTTCTGTACCAGCTCGTCGCCGAGGAGCAGGGTGTTCCCGCTTCAAAGCTCGGCGGAACGATACAAAACGACATCCTGAAGGAGTATGTGGCCAGGGGAACTTACATTTACCCGCCCCGGCCGTCCATGCGTCTCGTGACGGACATCTTCTCCTACTGCAACGAGCACCTCCCGGCTTGGAACACGATCTCCATCTCGGGCTACCACATCCGCGAGGCCGGCTCGACCGCCGTTCAGGAAATAGCTTTCACCATTGCCAACGGCGTCGCCTACGTCGAAGCCGCCCTCGAAGCGGGGCTCGCAGTGGACGACTTCGCCCCGAGGCTCAGCTTCTTCTGGAACGCCCACAACAACTTCTTCGAGGAGATCGCCAAGTTCCGTGCGGCAAGGCGGATGTGGGCGACGATCATGACGAAGCGCTTCAACGCCAAGGACGACAAGAGCAAGCTCCTACGTTTCCACACCCAGACCGGTGGCTCGACGCTCACCGCCCAGCAGCCTGAAAACAACATCGTGCGGGTGACTCTCCAGTCCCTCGCAGCGGTGATGGGAGGCACGCAGAGCCTTCACGCTAACGGCTTCGACGAGGCTTTGGGCCTACCGACGGCGAAAGCGGCGACCATAGCGCTGCGTACCCAGCAGATCATTGCCAACGAGTCGGGGGTCGTGGACACGGCTGACCCGCTCGGCGGCTCCTACTATGTCGAGTCGCTCACCGACGAGATTGAAGCGGCAGCGTGGAGCTATCTGGACAAGATCGACTCGATGGGAGGGGCTGTCGCGGCTATAGAAGCGGGTTTCATGCAGGACGAGATCGAGCAGGCTGCCTATGCCTACGCGAAGTCGGTCGACTCCGGGGAGCGCCTGATCGTAGGAGTCAACGGCTTCATCGACGACCAGCCAAGCCAGGCCGAGGTCTTCCCGATCGACCCGAAACTCGAAGGCCAGCAAGTGGCCCGGGTCGCTCGCACCCGGGCCGAGCGAGATCAGAATGCGGTGGACTCGGCTCTAGCAGCGGTTCGTGGCGCAGCCCAGGGCACCGCTAACCTGCTGATTCCCATGAAAGAAGCGCTGAAAGCGAGAGCGACCTTAGGAGAGGTGAGCGACGTGTTGCGAGACGAGTTCGGCCTGTACCAGCCGGTCCGTTAGCTGTGGCCGTCAAATTCGTCATCATCGGCGGGGGACCGGCCGGTAACACGGCCGCCACTTACGCAGCTCGCCTGGGCGCGGAGGTAACCCTCGTGGAACGCGACATCGTAGGTGGCGCCGCTCATCTGTGGGACTGCATACCGTCGAAGACGATGATCGCGACCGGCGGGGCGATGAGTTTCTCGCGTCGCATCGAAGGTATGGGCTTGTCGCACCAGGATGCGCGCTTGGACCTTGCCGTGCAAAGGGAGCGTATCGCCGAGATCGAGAATCACCTTCGCTCCCAGGTCACCCAGCTCCTCGACAGCCAAGGGGTGAGGATCATAAACGGCACCGCCCGGCTGTCAGGGCCCCACTCAGTCGTGGCCGACACCCCCGAGGGTCCCATCGAGCTAGACGCCGACGCCATCTTGGTGTCGACCGGTAGCCGGCCGAGGATCCCCGGCTGGGCCAAACCCGACGGGCAGCGGGTGCTGACCACCCGCCAGGCGTACCCGCCTCCGGAGATGCCGGAGCATCTCGTCGTGATCGGCTCCGGGGTCACCGGTGTGGAGTTCGTCCACATGTTCAGTTCTTTCGGTGCCAAGATCACCCTGATCGTCAGTCGCCAGCAGGTGTTGCCGAGCAAAGACCCCGAAGTCGCCGCCGCCTTGGAGGACGAGCTTCTGCGTCGCGGCGTCCGCCTCCTCAAGGGCGCGCGGGCCGAAGGCATCGACGTCACCGAAAGCGCAATCGACGTGCGCTGTGACGACGGGCGCGTTGCCAAAGGCAGCCACGCTCTTCTTGCGATCGGTTCGATTCCAAACAGCGACGGCCTCGATCTCGAATCGGCAGGCGTGCTCACCGACGGCGGTTACATACCGATCAATCATCACTGCCAGTCCAACGTCCCCCACATCTACGCTGCGGGAGACGTGTCGGGGAAACTGCCTCTTTCGTCGGTGGCGTCCATGCAGGGACGTAAGATCGCCGAGCACATCATGGGTATACACACCCGCGAGCACCGCCACATCGACTACGAGAAGGCAGCGTCGGCGATCTTCACCGAACCGGAGATAGCCGACGTCGGCCTCGCCGAGGCTGAGGCGTTCGCAACAGGACGGAAGATCCGCGTCACGAAGGTGCCTTACGCGTCTGCGGCAAAGGCGATGATCAACGACGACACCGGCGGTTTCGTCAAGATCATCTCCGATCCTGCCACCGGCGTCGTGCTAGGCGGTTCGATAGTCGGACGCCACGCAGCCGAGTTGATATCGGTTCTCGCTCTCGCCGTCACCGCTAACTTGAAGGTGAGCGACATCGTCGAGAGCTGCCTGGCCCACCCGACGTTGTCCGAGGCCCTGGCCGAAGCAGCCGAGTAGAGCTTCGTCGGGGCCCTCAATCGACGTCGGGGCCGGCGCTTGCGCTTGCTGGGGCCGGCGATCAGGCGATGACCACGACCACGTCACCGGCTCCTACGGAGTCTCCTGGGGCGACCATGATCTCGGTAACTGTGCCTGAGGTCTCCGAGGTGATGTTGTTCTCCATCTTCATCGCTTCGAGCACCGTCACTGCCTGGCCGACCTCGACCTCGTCACCCACCGAAACTAGGACCTTGACGATCGTCCCCTGCATGGGCACGGTGACCTGACCGCTCCCCCCGCCACCCGCATGGTGGTGACCCGCTCCGCCCGGCCGGGGGCGGCTCTGGCGCGATCCCGCCCCACCGGCCGAGCCCCTGCCCGCCCCGCCGGCTTGCGCTCCCCCGCCGGAGTCACCCTCGGGCACCCACAACTTGACGGCGAAGCGTTTGCCGTCGACCTCGACGTCTACTTCGCGCCTGACCAACCCGTCTCCTTGCTGGTCGCCCGGTGTCGCCAGCGAGGTGACGCCGCTCAAGTCCAGGGCGGTCTCAACCCAGTTCGTCGAGTGACGAACAGCGGCGAAGTCGGCGTGTTCTAGGATGGCGATGTCGGCCGGGATCGTAGTCGCTGGACCTTCGATAACGGTCTCGCGTAAAGCCCGCAAAGCCCGCCTTCGGGCGTCCTCTCGGTCGACTCCCCAGACGACGAGCTTGGCTATCAGGTTGTCGTAGAACTGACTTACCGTGTCGCCGGCGCTGTAGCCGGCATCGACGCGCACCCCGAAACCGTCCGGCCGGTCGAAACGGGTGATCGTGCCAGGCGACGGCAGGAACCGCCCCTCGGCGGGATCCTCGGCGTTAAGGCGCACCTCGATGGCATGACCGGACGGCTTGACGTCTGACTGGGTGAAGCCGAGCGGTTCGCCTGACGCAACCCGCAGTTGCAGCGCAACGAGATCTCTGGCGTAGACGAGCTCCGTGGCGGGATGCTCGACTTGGAGTCGTGTGTTCATCTCCAAGAAGAAGAAGTCCCCGTCTTGGTATATGAACTCTACAGTGCCGGCGTTGACGTAACCGCAGGCCTTGGCAACTTTCACGGCAGCTTCGCCCATCGCTTCGAGGGTCTCTTCGGGGATGCCCGGAGCCGGGGCCTCCTCGATCAGCTTCTGGTGTCGTCGCTGCGCTGAGCAGTCCCTGGTGCCTAGGTATACGGCGTTGCCGTGGGTGTCGGCAAACACCTGGACCTCCACGTGGCGCGGCCACGTCAGGTAGCGCTCCAAGTAGCTTTCCGAGCGCCCGAACGCCTTCTCCGCCTCTCGCTGAGCCGACTCCAGAGCTGATGCAGCATCCTCGGCACGCGTCACCACTCTCATCCCACGTCCGCCGCCTCCATAGGCCGCTTTGATAGCGACCGGCCACCCGTGGGTTTCACCGAAAGCCACCACCTCGTCAGCGGAGTGCAGCACCTCCGTGGTGCCCGGCACGCCCGCTACGTGAGCGCGCTGGGCTGCGAGGCGAGAGCTGATCTTGTCGCCCATCACCTCGATCGCCTCGGGCGGCGGCCCTATCCACGCCACCCCCGTGTCCGACACCGCCCTGGCGAAATCGGCGTTCTCGGAGAAGAAGCCGTATCCGGGGTGGAGACCATCCGCTCCGGAACGGGCGAGCACGTCGAGGATCTTGTCGGTTGCCAGGTAGCTTTCCGCTGCTGTTTGGCCTCCAAGGGCGTACGCCTCGTCTGCCATTCGGACGTGCATGGAATCACGATCGAGCTCCGAATAGACGGCTACGGTGGAAACACCGAGCTCTCGGGCGGTCCTGATCACCCGAACTGCGATTTCTCCCCGGTTGGCTATGAGCACCTTGTTGAGCACGAGAAAGCATTCTGTCAGCATGAACCAAAATGGGCTAGTCCGACGGATCACGGAGCGTGCAGGAACCAGGGCAGCTGGAGGGTTCCGGTTCAGGGACGTGCGCTATGTCGAGGTGACCGCCTCCACTAACAGGGACGCCATGTCGGTAGCGGCGAGCGGTGGAGGCGACGGGCTCGTGGTCGTAGCCGACTTCCAAACCGCCGGTCGTGGACGCCTCGACAGGCGATGGGAGGCCAGCTCGGGCGAAGCGCTCCTCGTGTCGCTGCTTCTCAGGCCGGCGGGGCTCGACCCGCAGCGCTGGCACCTCTTGGCTGGCGCTGCTGCGCTGTCAGCGCAGTTCGCATGCGGCGAGGTAGCCGGGGTCCCGACTCTCATAAAATGGCCCAACGACCTGCTCGCAGCGGATGGAACCGCTAAGCTCGCCGGTATTCTCACCGAGGCGTCGACCGGCTCTGCCCGGGAGTCGCCCGGACAGAGCGCCGTGGTTGTGGGCATGGGCCTAAACGTGCACGGCGGTCCCCCAGGAGCTGCGATTCTCGACGAGCTGGCGGGGAGGAGGATTTCGCGTAGCGACCTGGTCGCCTGCTGGCTGGTCGACTTGGACGGCCGTCTCGGGGACTGGGATCGGATCGCTTCCGATTACGCCGGCGCATGCGCCACGCTCGGACGTCGCGTGGAGGTCGATCTCGGACAGCAACGAAGGCTGCTAGGTGTAGCGGTCGGCTTGGACCGTGCCGGCCGTCTCGTCGTTCGTGGCGAGGACGGCGGCGAAACGGTGCTTTCGGTTGGGGACGTGACTCACCTTCGCTAGCAGTTCGGCCGCCTGCAGGAATGGCCAGTGGTAGCGTCACCCCTCGTGAAGGCGCTGATCCTCGCCGGCGGAGCAGGAACCCGGCTTCGACCCATAACCCACACCCGGGCTAAACAGCTGGTACCCGTCGCTAACAAGCCGATCCTCTTCTACGGGTTGGAAGCGATCGCCTCGGCGGGCATCAAGTCGGTGGGGATCATCGTCGGCGACACCGCCGACGAGATCCGCGGGGCGGTCGGGGACGGCTCTGAGTGGGATGTGGAAGTCACTTACATCCCACAAGAGGCCCCCCTCGGGCTCGCCCATGCAGTGCGAATCGCCCGGGATTTCCTTGGCGACGAGGACTTTGTCATGTACCTGGGGGACAACCTCCTCCAGCAGTCGTTGGAGGAATTCGTCGAGCGCTTCGAGGATGACCGCCGGCGGGCGAGCGCCCAGACTCTCGATGGCAGCCACCCCGAGCCCCCTTGCGCGCAGATCCTCCTCAAGGCTGTCCCCGACCCGCAGCACTTCGGGGTCGCAGAGCTCGGCCCGGACGGATCGGTGGTCCGCCTCGTGGAGAAGCCAGCCAACCCAGCCAGCAACCTGGCTCTCGTTGGGGTTTACCTCTTCGACTCGCGAATCCACGACGCCGTGTCGGCTATCGAGCCGTCGGCTCGGGGGGAGCTGGAGATCACCGACGCGATCGGATGGTTAGTCCGGCAGGGGCTGCGAGTCCGCACCGAGATTCTCGACGGCTGGTGGATCGACACCGGCAAACTGACTCCGCTGCTGGAGGCCAACAGCCTGATACTGGAGACCCTTGAGCGCCAGATCGACGGGCAGGTAGACGACGTATCCGAGATAGAGGGTCGGGTCGTGTTGGAGGAAGGGGCGACACTTCGCCGAAGCCGGGTGCGCGGTCCGGCGGTTATCGGCGCTGGCACGACAGTAACCGATAGCTTCATCGGGCCGTTCAGCGCTATAGGCCGCCGTTGCACGATCACTGGCAGCGAGGTCGAGCACGCTGTCATCCTTGACGACTGCAGCGTGGTAGAGGCGGGAAGGATCGAGGATTCACTACTTGGGCATCACGTGAGCGTGACCAGGACCGCTCAGCGTCCAAGTGCGACCAGGCTCATGGTCGGCGACCACTGCAGCGTCGACCTCAAGTAGTCGACGCGGCAGTTAGCCCCATTAGAGCAGCAGCTAACTGCGATACGGATCGGCGATGAGTTTGACGCCGACCCGACGCTGGGCTGTCCCGGCTAACCTCGGCGGCCATGAAGATTCTCGTCACTGGAGGAGCCGGTTTCATCGGCTCCAACTACGTGCGCCACGTATTGGAGTCGACTGACGACGCGGTGACTGTCTATGACGCTCTTACCTACGCTGGCAACGAGTCGACCCTCGCCGGCCTCGACGAGCTTTACGCTGGCCGTTACCGTTTCGTTCACGCGAACATCTGCGACCTCGAAGCTCTCACAGCGGTGCTGGAGGGCCACGACTCAGTAGTCCACTTCGCAGCGGAGAGTCACGTCGACAGGTCGATTACCGGCCCCGAGGATTTCGTGGTGACCAACTGCGTCGGGACGAACGCAGTCATGCACGCGTGTAGGACTCTCGGGGTGTCTCGCGTTGTGCACGTTTCGACCGACGAGGTCTACGGCTCTGTCGAGGAGGGGGAAAGCGTCGAGACCGACCCTCTCGACCCCCGATCTCCCTACAGCGCGTCGAAAGCCGGCTCCGACCTGATAGCCCTGTCGTACTTTTCCACCTACCAGACCCCGGTGATCGTCACCCGGTCGTCGAACAACTTCGGGCCCTGGCAGTATCCCGAGAAGGTGATCCCACTCTTCGCCACGAACCTTCTCGACGGGAGGAAAGTTCCGCTTTACGGCGATGGCCTGAACCGACGTGACTGGCTTCACGTCCAGGACAACTGTTCAGCCATCGACCTTGTTCTGCGCAAGGGAGAAGCCGGGGAGATATACAACATCGGCGCCGGAAACGAGCTCTCGAACCGGGATCTGACCGACAGGCTCCTCGCTCTTGCTGGTGCCGGAGAAGACATGGTCCGCTACGTGGAGGACCGCCTCGGCCACGACCGGCGCTACGCGGTCGACTCCACCAAGGTCCGCAAGCTCGGCTGGGAGCCGTCGGCGGATCTCGATCAGGCCCTCGCCGCGACGTTTGCCTGGTATCGGGACAACCGCTGGTGGTGGGAGCCGCTCAAAGGCGTCCGATGACGTCGAGGATTCTCGGCAGGTGCGACGACGTGCCGGGGGTGCGTGGGTGGTGGGATTGAAGGTCCTCATCACCGGCGCAGGGGGCCAGCTCGGCTGCGAGATCTCCAGGCTCGCTTCGAGCCAGCCGGACCTGGAACTCATAGCAGCGTCGAGCGGGCAGCTCGACGTGGGTGACAGGGAGACAGTCCTCTCGGCGGTCGAAGCGTACCGGCCGAGCCTCGTAATCCACGCGGCCGCTTGGACGGCGGTCGACGCCTGCGAGGCGGATCCGGGGAAGGCGTTTCGGGTCAACGCCCTCGGGAGCCGGAACGTCGCCGAGGCAGCGCAGCGCTACGGCGCCCATCTAGTGGCGCTGTCCACTGACTACGTCTTCGACGGGACGCTGTCGCGTCCCTACAACGAATGGGACCAGACCAACCCGCTGTCGGTGTACGGTGCCTCCAAACTTGCAGGCGAGCGGGAGGTCCTCGCCGTCTGTCCGGGCGCGTCGGTGGTGCGTACCTCGTGGGTCTGCGGTGCCTTCGGGAGCAACATGGTAAAGACGATTCTGCGCCTCGCTGCGGGGGACGGACCGCTGCGTTTCGTCGACGACCAGTTCGGCTGCCCCACCTTCACCTCAGACCTTGCAGTAGCGGTGCTCAGACTGGGTAGGGATCGCGCTCCGGGGATCGCGCACGTGACCAACCAGGGAGCGACGAGCTGGTATCAGTTCGCAAGGGACGTGGTCGTCGCCAGCGGCGGCGATCAGGATCGTGTGCAAGCGATCACTACGGAGCAGCTGCAGCCGCCCAGGCCAGCACCGAGACCCAGGAACTCGGTGCTCGACAACGCGGTGCTGCGCCTGTCCGGGCGGGGTCTGCTCGACGACTACCACGAACCCCTGAACAGGGCGGTCAAAGAGTTGCTGGCGTGAACGCGCCGTCTCTACAGCCCCCGCCACGGCAGTCGTCGTTGCTGGCTCCGAAAGCGACCGAGGATATGGTGGACATAGCGGCCGTAGTGGTTAATTTCAACACGGCCGGTCATCTCCGCCGTTGCCTGAGTTCCCTTCGCGAGGAGGGCGTGGCCAGGCTGGTCGTCGTGGACAACGGATCGAGCGACGACTCGGCGGAAGTGGCCGAAACGGCAGGGGCTATCTGGCTGCCGTCGGGAGCGAATGTCGGGTACGGACGCGCGGCGAACCTCGGTGCGGCCCGCCCAGAGCTGTCGAGGTGCCCGATGCTCCTCGTGTGCAACCCGGACATCGAGCTGCGGCCTGGAGCGCTTGCGGCCTTGCGCTCGACTCTCGACGAGAACCCAGCCGTTGGGATGGTCGGCCCGAAGCTGTTGAACTCAGACGGGACGCTATACCCTTCGGCGCGGGCGTTCCCGTCGATGCTCGACGCTGTCGGACATGCAGTGCTGGGACTTTTCTTTCCCGGGAATCCCTTCACCCGGCGCTACCGCCTCGTAGACTGGGATCACTCGGAGGCGGCCCTGGTCGACTGGGTGTCAGGAGCATGTTTTTTGGCTCGCAGGGAGGCGTGGGAGACGATCGGCGGATTCGACCCGGCCTACTTCATGTACATGGAGGACGTGGACCTGTGCTGGCGTCTCGGGGAGGCTGGATGGCAGGTGGCCTACGAGCCGTCGGCGGTCGTGAAGCACGCTCAAGGGGTTGCAGCCGACCTTCATCCTTACAAGATGATCGTGGCTCATCACAAGTCGATGTGGATCTTCTCCCGGCGGCGAACCGGCGACCTGGCCGGTGTCGGCCGGGCAGCACTGCTATTGGGACTTGCGGTCCGGGCTGCGGTGTCGGTCGCTGCGAGGTTCGTCTCTGGCGTGAAGAGGGGTTGGCTGGGAGAAGGCCGCTCGACCGGCTAACCTGACCGCCGACATGGGCAAGGCTTCGTCTAGTAAGAAAGTAGCTCGCGCAGCCGGGATCGGCAGCGGGAAGGGTAGGCGTCGTCGGACCCCATGGGGGTACTTCGCGGTCATCGCTGTCATCGTGGTGCTCGGCCTCGCAGGCACTGTTACCAGCCGCAACCGACTGATCGCGCAGATCAACAACGCGGGCGGCACTGCTCCTACGGTGGGCACCACTTGGTACGAAGGCTATGCCGTATACGCTTGCGGCAAGTTTCTGCCCGACATCAAAGTCCCGGCCGCCGACCCGCAGGGCATTACCACCACCCAGACTGGGATCATCACGGTTGCCCCCAAAGTAAAGGCTGTCGCCGGCAAGAACGCCACTTTGGATAAGTTCGCCTCCGCCGTTGGCATGAAGCTCAACGCCGCCGAGCTCCAGCTTCCAGGAGGCCACCTCTATCTGGATGGCAACACTTGCGAGGGGCAACCCGGACACGTGTACGTGAAACAGTTCGCCTACGTCGGCGATACAGTCGGGGAGATTTACAACGGTGCCAAGAACCAGCTTCCCAAGCTCGACCCTACTCAAGTTCCTTTCGTAAACGGTGACCTCATAACGATCGCCTTCGTGCCGTCGGGCGATGCTTCGTCGATCCCTGCGCCTCCCGCCTCGGTGGGCAAAGCTCTCAGCGCCCTCCAGGCGGCTTCGTCTTCGACCGGTACGGCTAGCACCGTCCCGTCAGCGTCCGCTACGACCGTCCCAGCGGCAAAGTCCGCTGCGACGACAGCGCCCAAGCCTTCCGCCACGAACTCGCCCTCGACGACGTTGAAAGGGTCGACGTCCACGACGGCCCCCAAGGGCTGACGATGAAAGCCGTGGTGCTCGTCGGTGGCGAGGGGACCCGCCTGCGTCCCCTGACCTTAAGCGCCCCGAAGCAGATGCTGCCGGTCGGTGGTCGGCCGATGATCGAGCGAGTTCTCGAATGGCTCAGCTCGCACGGGATAACCGAGGCTGTCCTGTCCCTGGGATACCGGCCGGACGCTTTTACGGAGGCCTACCCGTCGGGCGAAAGCTGTGGAGTGACCCTCCGCTACGCTGTCGAATCCTCGCCTCTCGACACCGCTGGGGCGATACGCTTCGCTGCTGTGGAGGCTGGCCTCGACGAGACCTTCGTGGTAGTGAACGGTGACGTACTCACCGACTTGGACCTTACCGCGCTGGTGGCGTTCCACAGGGATCGAAGTGCCGAGGCGACGATAGCACTCACCCCTGTCGCTGACCCGTCCGCCTTTGGGGTCGTGCCGACCGACGACGCGGGGATGGTCGAGGCTTTCATAGAGAAGCCGCCCCCGGGCGAGGCCCCCACCAACTACATAAATGCGGGGACCTACGTGCTCGAACGGTCCGTCGTCGATCGTGTCCCTTCAGGCCGGAGAGTCTCCATAGAGCGCGAGACTTTCCCCGAGTTGGCCGCAGCGGGAAGGCTGTTCGCTTTGGGTTCGGACGCAGCATGGCTCGACGCTGGCACCCCTGACGCCTACTTGAGGGCGAACCTCGCCTACGCTCAGACCGCGACGGGAGCTGGCAGCGTCATTCGCAGCGTCGTCGGTGCCGGAGTCGAGATCGGTGAAGGCTCCTGGGTGGAGAGCTCAGTTGTGATGGACGGGGCCGTGGTCGGACCCAAAGCCCGTATCGTCGGTTCGATCGTAGGTCCCCGGGCGAACATAGGGGAGGGCGCCACCCTCGACGGACTGTGCGTGATAGGAGCAGGTCACGCAATCCAAGCCGGCTTGGGTCTAGTCGGCGCGCGTCTGCCCGGCGTTACCTGAAGAGGTCCTCTTGGTGGGGGCGGACGATCTCTTGCTTAACCGACCCCTCGCGAAGCCACGAGGGGTCCACGCCTCGGACTATAGCTACCGGAATCCCGGTCGACTTGCCCATGACCAACTCGGCTGCGCCGGCGATCTCGTCTGCGACGCATACCTCTGTGACGTTCAGCTCTCGTCCGAGAGCGTCGCGGGTCCCGCGTAGGTCGACTACCGCCGCCACCCCGGCGCAGCCGATGGCCACGTCGGTGACACCTCTGCGCCAGGCGCGACCGAAAGTGTCAGAGATGACGACCCCAACGTTCGAGGCGCCTCGCGCTACGAGGCCGTCGCGGATCCTCCTCGCTGAGCGGTCCGGGTCGATGGGCAGCAACGCTGCCCATCCCGCCTCGACGTTGGACAAGTCCACCCCCGAGTTGGCGCAGACAAACCCGTGGCGGGTTTCGGTCATGACGAGATCCCCGCGCCGTCGGATGATCCTCACCGCTTCCGCTTCGACGTGAACCTTGTGGGAGCGCGGGTCGCCAGGGTCGATTTTCACCATGCGCCCCTCGGCTTTGGACACGATCTTTTGGGTTACGACCACGACGTCACCGTCACTTAGCACCACGTTGCCGGAGTCGGGGGCCGAAGCTGGTGCGTGGCCCGGCGCGCCACTTGACCGCCGGGTCGCTGAGAAGATGATCTCTGCTAGGTCGTCCCCAGGGTGGATCTCGCCTATCCCCTCGACGGGTATGAGGCTGACCGTCACTGTCGGTCCAGGGTGCCCCGCCGTGGCGGGCCGGTGAGGGCCTGCAGCGCAGCGCGGGGGGTGCGCAGAGACAGCACGCTGCGGGCGAGGTCCTCGGCCCTGCTTCTGTCGGACATGACCGTCGGGCAGATTAGGACGTCCATCCCCTCGGCTTCCACTTCGGCTGCGCGTCCGGCGTCCGCCTCGTCGATGACAAGGGTCGCAGAGTAGCGAGACCACATCCGCGCCACGCCGACCACCGAAGCGTCCTGGTCCAGCTCGGCGAGCATTCGGTCGGCGGGACCCTTGAGGGCGTGGCCGTCGATGATAGGAGACACCGCCACCGTCGAGGAACGGCGGGCGGCCACCGCCTCGCCGATACCGCCGGTAGCAAGCACAGGGCCGATCGACACCACTGGGTTGGAAGGGCAGATCACGATCGTGTCGCATGACGCTATCGCCTCCAGTACGCCTGGGGCTGCCTTCGCTGTGTCTGCTCCGCGGAACTCGACGCTGCGTACGGGAACTTGGTGTCGCTCCTTGACGAAGTACTCCTGGAAGTCAAGTTCTACCTCCCCGCCGGTTCCGTCAGCGACGAACACCTTGGTGCGGACCGGATCGTCGGACATAGGGATGACCCTTACTCTCACTGACCATCTCATTGCTATCTCTGTTGCCACCTGGCTGAGCGTTGCTCCTTCGCTCAGCCTGCTCGTGCGGTACAGGTGTGTGCCAAGGTCTCGGTCACCCAGGTTGAACCAGCCCAGTCGGCCCTGGCTCAGCTCTCGCAGTTCCCTCATTGCACTCCAGGTTTCGCCGTCGAGCCCCCATCCCGACGTCGGATTTATGGCCCCGGCGAGGGTGTAAGTAACGGTGTCTAGGTCGGGTGACACGTGAAGGCCGTGCACGATCGTGTCGTCGCCGGTGTTGACGACGGCGGTTATCTCCTCGGGAGCGATCACCGAGGACAGCCCGGAAAGCATCCGGGCTGCGCCTACACCGCCACACAGAGCCACTATCATCCGTTCCACGCTACTGTCACTTGTGGCGGAGGCGGAAACGCCGAGATTCCAGAACCGACGAGAACACTGTCTCGAAGCCACCGCCGGCAACTTCTCTGAGGGCTTTGCGGGAGCGTCGCTGCTCGGTGCTGGAAGGACCCCGGGGGAGCAGCCCGATGGCGGCGGCAGCGAGACTGCTCGGGTCCCTAGGAGGGACCAAAACGCCAGGAGGCTGAAAGGCCTCGCCGTTAGCTCTGGCGGTCGCAGTGAGGATCTCCGCAGGCCCTCCTGCGGCTCCGGCGACGACCGGCGTCCCGCAGGCAAGGGCTTCGACGATCACGAGCCCGAAAGGCTCGGGCTCCGACGAAACCTGGACGAAGACGTCGCAGTCCGCCATGATCTCTGCGACGTCGTTTCTAGGTCCGAGCCAGTGAACGCCTGGTATGGACCGCGCTACGGACTCAAGGCGCGCAGCATAAAGCTCCTTTCCAGGAACAGCCGGACCGGCGACGACCACTTCGGCCTCGGGTCGACGGCCCTTTATCATCGGGAAAGCGTCGAGGAGAGTGTCGAATCCCTTCCAGGTGTCGATCCGGGCTACGGAGCCGACCAGGGGAACCTCGTCGGAGATGCCCACTTCCCGCCTGAAGGTGCCAGCCCGGCGCGGATTGAATATGGCGGGATCCGCCTCGTCGGTGACGACCACGACGTTGGCTTGGTCGAGTTGCGCACCTACTGCGCCGGAGATGGCGATCACTCGCTGCGCGAATCTCTTTGCCAGGAAGCGCTCCAATCTCAGTGCCAGGCTCGACTGGAACACGATCTCTCTGGCGTGCCACACGTGGGGGCGCCCCGCAGCGAGCGCCGCAGCCCAGCCGTACCAACAGTGGAGGGAGTTCGAGTGCACGACGTCCGCTCCGATGCGTCGAGCGAGAACCGACAAGGCGACGACGCTGCGTGGCCAGCTGATGGCATAACGAAGCCAGCGGGCCGGCGAACCGCTCGTAGTGAGGCGATCCATAGCGACGATGTGCACGGAGGCGCCGGCGTCACGGTACCCTTCGGCGAGTACCGGAGGGGATGGGAGGGCCACGTGGCAGTCCCAACCCGACGCGGTCATCTCGCGAACAAGCCCGAGCAGCGCCCGTTCGGAACCGCCACCGTCCACCACCGGCTGTACGCTGAGCAGCCTGGGCTGCTTGCGGCCGGTCAATCGGGTTCGGTGGGCGGGTCGAAACGGCCCCTCGGGCCGCTACGACTCCACAATTCGGGCACCGGGCCATGCTATGCGACGTTCCGTGGAATAGACCACGGAACGTTCGAGCGCTGGCCCGCCGTGAGAAGGTAGGGTCTCGTCGATGCGCGTTTTGGTCACTGGAAGCAAAGGGTTCGTCGGGTCCTGGCTAGTGACCCACTTCGAAGCCAGCGGAGATACTGTTACCGGGCTCGACGAGCACGTCGACGTCACCGACGCGCCGGCCCTTCGCGAAGCTGTCCTCGGAGCCTCTCCTGAGGTCATAGTTCACCTGGCCGCCCTATCCAGCGTAGGGTCGTCATGGGGCGAATCGAGCCGCACCTACGAGGTGAACACCGTCGGTAGCGCGAATCTCCTAGATGCGGCTGCGGCCTGCTCCAAGACCCCGAGGGTTCTCCTCGTTAGTTCTTCGGAAGTGTACGGATGGGCGGGCCGGGAAGCGCTCCCGGCGACCGAGGAGTTGCCTGTCAGGCCTCTGAGCCCGTACGCCGCCAGTAAGGCCGCCGCTGAGATCGTGGCGCTTCAGATGTTCAGGGCGCGTAAGTTGGAAGTGATCATCGCACGGCCGTTCAACCACACAGGCCCAGGTCAGACGGCCAGTTTTGTTGTGCCTGCCCTCGCCTCACAAGTCGCTGCGGCCGTGGCTTCGGGGGCTTCTGGTATCCAAACGGGAAATCTCGACGTCAACCGTGATATCTGCGATGTTCGCGACGTGGTGGCTGCCTACCGCCTTTTGCTTGAAAGGGGCCGACCCGGTCAGGTCTACAACGTCTGCAGCGGGCGGTCTGTGTCTATCAGGAGCGTCGCGGAGCGTCTTGTCGAGCTTTCCGGTCTCGACATTCCTATGGTCGTCGATCCCGACCGTGTACGGCCGGTAGACGTTCCGGACCTCTGGGGGGACCCTGGCAGGCTCGTATCCGAGTGCGGGTGGGAGCCTGCCTACAGTTTGGACCGGACGCTCAGGGACGTCCTCGACTACTGGACGGGGAACCCCTGAGGTCCCGGTAAGCTCAGGCGATCCCTAGCGCGGAGCGGATGGCCTGCTCCTGGCTGAGGGCGGTCGCGCGAACGGACTTGACCGTCTTGCGGGCAGCTTCGGGGAGGGCCTCTTCCATCCGATCGAGGCGCTCATCGGCCTGCTTGCGGGCCGGAGCAACCGCAGCGTCGACGATCTTGGCGACACTGCCGATCTGCGAAAGTAGAACGTCGAGACTCGGGAGGGGTTGAACCGGCGCGTCTTTGGTTAGCTTCGAGAACTGTTTCGCCATTTCTACGCGACGGACCTGCGCCCGCTGGAAGCTGAGGACGCCCAATCCGACAGCCACGTAGGCTACCTCCTTGAGGGCTTCGCCGATACCGGCTGTAGCCTTGTCCCACTCGATGCCCGGTAGGTTCACGGTAGGCATGTTCACAACCTTTCAGTAGAAGAAATCAACTGCTAACTATTGTATAACATCAGTTAGCAGTTGTGGCGGGTTAATCTTTATTTTAGTGACGTAAGTCACTAAAATGAGGTGATTTGCCCGACGCCAGGTATCTGACAGGTCGAAGTCGGGTCCTTTGCCCTCGAAAGGGCGGTCGGTGCGGGGCAGCGTCGCCCTGCCATTAACTACTGTGGTTTACCCGGATGCCGACGGACCCACTTACTGCCGAGCCTGTTGCGACCCCAGCGGTAGCCGCTGTGGTGGTTATCCGTGACCCCGGCTCCTGGCTCGACGAGTCGCTGCGGGCGTTTTGCAACCAGGACTACCCAAACCTGTCGCTGATAATCGTAGATACCACAGGAGAACCGGAGACTTCTCCTCTCGTACAGGCGGCCGCGCCTGATGCCTACGTGTTGCGTCTCAAGGCTGACACAGGTTTCTCAGCCGCCGTGAACGCCGCTCTAGGAATGGTCGAAGGAGCCTCCCATTTTATAATCTGCCATGACGACGTGGCTCCGAGCCCAGAGGCGGTTCGCCTCCTAGTCGAAGAGGCTTTTCGCTCCAACGCTGGCATTGCTAGCCCCAAGTACGTCGAGTGGGACCGGTCGGACCATCTCATGGCAGTGGGCGCGACCACCGACTGGGCTGGAATGGTCCGTGGCCTGGTAGAGCCAGGAGAACTCGACCAGGCCCAGCACGATCGGGTGCGGGAGATCCTCGTTGCGCCGGGGGGCATGACGCTGGTCAGGTCCGATCTTTTTCAGACACTCGGCGGTTTCGGCACCCAACTCGACGGGGAAGGTCGTGATCTCGACCTGTCGTGGCGAGCCAAGCTTCTCGGCGCACGCCTAGTCGTCGTGCCAGCAGCCACCGTCCGCCACGTGCAGCACCCTCACGAAGCGGAATATCGCGACGGTGCTCGCAGCGAGGAGAGACTGGCGCGTCGCAGGCGCGAATTAGAGGTGGCCCGCTACAGGACGGTCCTCACATGTTACAAGTGGTTCAACCTCATCTGGACTCTTCCCCTCGGCCTGATGTGGGCCCTCGTCGAAGCGTTGGTGCTCGCCGGCCGCGGCCGTAGAGCCGAAGCCGGGGCGACGCTAAGCGCTCCTGTGCTGGCGCTGCGCCAACCCGCAGATCTCATGCGCTCCCGGAGAGCTGTTCAGCGAAGCAGGCGGGTTGGAGACCGCGCGCTGAGGTCGCTGCAAGCGGGAACTGCCGGGCAGGTCACGGCCTTTCTGCGATCCCGGGCCGATCATCTACGCAGCGGCGCTGACCAGCGCAAAGACGCTGGCGGTCGCGCAGTCGCCAGCCAGGCGGCCCGCGGTGACCGGGGACATCCACTCGCCGGTTCAGGCGGTCGGAGAGTCCTTGTTGCGCTGCTGGCAGCGGGCTTCGTGGTGTTCGTGTTCGGTTCACGAAACATCCTCGGTCACGGCGTACCTCAGGTGGGACAGCTACCCCACGTGACGTCTGGATGGGCTTCTATCTGGTCCGACTGGTGGTCGGGCTGGCAGACGTCTGGGCTCGGCGTGGCAAGTCCGGCCACGCCGATGTTGGCTCTCATAGGTCTCGCTGCCACGGCGCTGTTTGGAGCTGTGGGCACCCTGGCCCAGCTGCTTGCCTTGATGCCTTTCGTCGTCGGACCCGCCGGCGCCTACAGGGGTGCGAGGTGGTGGGGTTCGAAGCGGGGACAACTCCTCGCCGCTGTGACATATGCGGTGGTCCCACTCGCTTATAACGCGATCTCCAAAGGTGACTGGGAGGGGTTGGTGGCGTTCGCCGCCGCACCCTGGGTGCTCTCCCGCATGGTCGAGGTCTCCACTGCGATACCTGTCCCTCGCGGAGCTTCAGCGGCCCTCGCAGCGAAGGTTCTCGTCCTAGGGGCGCTCATAGGGGCAACGGCCACAAGCGCACCGTCATTCTTCTACGTGGCTGTCGTCGTCGGGATCGGTCTCATAGTCGGTTCCTTCGTCGCCGGGGACACAGCGACCGTCGCTCGTTTCGGGGCGGTAACGGTGACTTCGGTGGTGGTCGGTTTCGTCCTCAGCCTGCCTTGGTCGGCGACGGTAATCTTCAGCCCCACAGCCATAGGGGGGCCGTCCCTGTCGGCTGAGGATCGACTGGGGTGGTCGTCGGTGCTGCGCTTTCACACCGGCCCCTACGGTTCGGGAGCTTGGGAGTGGCTCGTCTTAGTAGCCGCCGCGCTCGCATTGGTTTTGGGTCGGGGTTGGAGGCTGGCCTGGGCGTCACGCATGTGGGCGGTGGCGCTTGTGTGCTTTGGAGTCGCCTGGGCGGCCACCAGGGGAGTGCTACCCCACCTGCCTGCCGACGTGGTGCTGGCTCCAGCGGCGGCCGCCTTAGCGAGTGCGGTGGCTCTCGGGGCAGCGTCGTTCGAGATCGACCTGCCTGGATACCGCTTCGGTTGGCGTCAGGGTGCCGCCGCCGCAGGAGCTGTATGCCTGGCGCTGGCGGCGGTTCCGTTCGTCGCTGCGTCCAGCGGCGGACGCTGGGACATGCCGTCTGCGAGCCCTTCGAGCGCTCTGTCCTTGCTGGCGAGCCCGTCAGCGGGAGGGTATCGAGTCTTGTGGGTTGGCGTTCCCGGCGCTCTGCCGCTTGCGAGTCGGCGTCTCGAGCCGGGGTTTGGCTACGCGACCACATTCGGGATAGACCCCACTCTGACCGACGAGTTCCCGACCGGATCGCCAGGAGCCTCGCCGGTTCTAGCCGGCGACCTCATCGCTGCCCAGGACAAGCTGACCACCCGTTTGGGACACCTTCTCGCCCCGGCCGGGGTCCGATACATTGTCGTAGCTAACCACACCGGGCCAACCGGTTCCGGATCCAGATCCGTTCCGGTCCCGGACGCCTTGCTCGCAGGCCTCGAAACTCAGACCGACCTAGCTCCCCTTGACGTCGGCGACAGCCACTACCAGGTGTACGAGAACTCGGTGTGGTCTCCGGTGCGCTCCACGCTTCCCCCTGCCGCGATCGGCGTCGCCTTGTCAGAAGGTCCGGGCTCGTCGGGGAGCGGCGCCTATCAGGCGGAGCGTCCGTTGCAGCAGACCGAACTGGGCGGGTCCACTGGGGTTCTCGGCGGCGGGTCCGCAGCTGCGGATGGGACGCTGAAGTCCGGGAGCGTAGCCTACGTAGGGTACACATTCTCGAAGGGCTGGTCCTTGGACCTGAGAGGAGCGAAGGTGGCGCCGAGGCGGGCTTTCGGGTGGGCGATGGCCTTCGAAGTGCCAAAAATCAGTCCGACCACGCCAGCCGTCTCCCTTCGCTACACCACCCCTTGGGGCCTGCGATTACTCCAGGTGGGGCAGCTCATAGTGGTAGCACTGGCCGTAGCGGCAGTCGTTATCTCCCGGCGCCGTTACAACGGGGTCGGCGTAGAGGAGCGCGTCGCTCCTAGAGAATGGTTCGAGCCGGCGCACCCACCGGCTAGGCGTACCCAGTCGGAGGCTGCGCGGCGCAGACGGTCTGCGCCGCAGACCGCCGGCGTCGTTGGCGCAAATGATAAGTGGGGAGCCGACGGGAGCTGGGTCGATGAGTGAAGACACTCCCGAACGCCAAGACGGAGCTCCTGGTGAGGTCGCAGCGGATATAGGTGACGGCCGCCTACCCGGGGGCGGCCGCAGGTGGGGGACCTCCGACGGACTTCGCCGTACGAGGGTCGTGTCGTTCGTATTAGGCGTAGTGGTGGTGGTCGGGCTCGTCGACCACTCCGCTTCGGGGTCCGTGAAGCAGTCACCTCAAATAGGAGCGGCTCCGATAGCGCCAGCAGCTGCCCCGGCCGCAGCTCTCTCGTCGTCGTGGTTCTGTGCCGGCGCCACCTCGACGGCTGAAAACTCAGTGCCTGCGAGCAGCACCACCACGACCACAACCGTGACGGCCTCGACGACCGCGAAAACTCCGGCTGCCACCCCGTCCGCCCCGACGTCGTCGGTGAACCCCGCAGGTGACGCCTCGGGTCAGGTGGTCATAGTCAACGCAGGAGCGCTCGAAGTCACGGCCACCGTGTCCGTAGTCGGTACGGCCGGCGTCCCTATCCCAAAGACGGTGGACGTTCCAGCAAGGGGATCGGTAACGGTCCCTGAGGTCGCCGCTGGGACCGGAGGATGGTCCGGTGCGATAGTCGAAGCCGACGCCGGGCAGGTCGTCGTCTACCAGTCGGTCGGAGGGCCTCTAGGGGCGTCGGTCAGCCCGTGCGCGACTTCCGGATCCCCTACGTGGTACCTTCCAGGCGGCCAGACAAGAGTGAACGCCGACGAGTACATCTCGCTTTTGAACCCGTACCCTACGTCGACGATCGTCGACCTCGGATTCGTCACCAACCAAGGTGTCGAGCAGCCCCAGGATTTCCAAGGGATCGACGTCCCTGCGGACGGGCTGGTGACCGTCGACCTTGGCAGCTACCTGAGCCGTCGCAGCACGATAGACACGACTGTCAAAGCCCGTACCGGGAGCGTCGTGGCCTGGGAGACCGAGATTGTCACCCCGCCCCCTTCGGGTGCTCCGCTCGTCGGCAGCGTCGCTGCGAGCAAGCCCCTGGCGGATCCTGCATGGCCTACAGCCGGGGTAACGGTCACCCTCGGCTCTCCCGGGGCAGCCCTGGCCTGGTCGTGGCCTGACGGTCTCGCCGGCAATAACCTGCAGGAACAGTACGTCGTATTCAACCCGGGATCGGTCGAGGCGAAGGTCAGATTGTCGATAGGAATGGCCGGAGCTGCGGCCGAACCGTTCGATTTCAGCGTCGGCCCCGGGCAGGCGGTCCCGGTCGTGTCAGAGCAACAGGCAAGAATCCCGGCGGGAGTTGCCCACACGGCGACGCTGGTGAGCACGAACGGCGTCCCCGTCGTGGCCGAACGTACCCTTACCGCATCCGGGGCCACGATCCCTCTCTCAGGGGTAGCCGGGACCATCAACGGAAATGGCCAGATTCTCGGCGAGACAGCGAGCGCCGCAGCGTGGCTTGTCGACGCCACTGGCGTAGACTCCCACCACGTCGGCGTGGTCGTCGTCTACAACCCGGGGGCGACGACCGTCGCCGCCCGGGTGGCATCGCTATCGGCAGGCTCCGGGCTGGCCTTGCCAAACGGAGGGGCGTTGACAGTAGCGCCCGGTGAGCAGGACAGCTTCGCTGTGACCTCGCCGTCGACTGGACCCTTGGAAGTGAAGGCCAGCTCGTCGGTTTTCGTCGAGTACGACATCTACGGGGTTGGCGGCGCCGGTGGAGTTGGGCTCAGCCCAGCAGTCCCGTTGAACAGCAACTGACCGAACAGTAATAGATCGCCCTCCCTGCCGTGTCGAGGGGATCGAAGGCACGTCGGATTGCTAGCGGTCCTATTACAAGTCGAGCGAGTCACCGGTTATCTCGGCGAAACGCGGCACAATCGGCGCGCCGTCATGAACCGGGCTGCCGTACGCTTCGTCTACCAGCCGGCCAACCTCGGCGCCGTCGATGGTCTCCTTTTCGAGAAGCGCCGAGGCGACCGCCGCGAGGCCTCGACGGTGCTCGGAGAGCAGGCGGGTCGCCCGGGCTTCTTGCTCCCTAAGGATCCGCTCCACCTCCTCGTCGATCACACGCGAGGTCACGTCGCTGTAGTCGCGAGCGTTGTGCATCAGGTCCTCGCCGAGGAAGACCTGCGCCTCCTGTCCCCACGCCATCGGCCCGATGCGGTCGCTCATGCCGAACTCCCGTACCATCTTGCGGGCCATCTCAGTCGCCCTCTGCAGGTCGTTCGAAGCGCCGGTCGACAGGCTTCCCAAGATGAGTTGCTCGGCGCAACGACCGCCCATCATCACGCACATTGCGTCCTCTATGTACTCCCGCCAGTAGGTGTGGCGCTCCTCTATCGGCAGTTGCTGCGTAACGCCGAGGGCCATTCCCGTGGGCAGGATTGTGACCTTGTGCACGGGGTCTGCGTCGGGAAGCACATAGGCGAGGACGGCGTGACCTCCCTCGTGGTAGGCGGTGGCCTCCTTCTCCTTGTCCGACAGGACGGTCGACTCTCGACGTTGGCCCATGAGGACCCTGTCACGTGCCGCCTCGAAGTCGCGCATGGCGATGGCGGTCGCCCCGCGGCGAACAGCGTGCAGTGCAGCCTCGTTGACCAGGTTGGCAAGGTCGGCCCCGCTCATACCCGGCGTGCCGCGGGCGACCACCGTCAGGTCTACATCTGGGTCCACGCGCTTGTCCTTGCAGTGAACCGCCAGGATGGGCAGGCGCTCTTCCAGGTCGGGCAGGGGCACGACGATCTGACGGTCGAAACGCCCCGGGCGTAGAAGCGCCGGGTCGAGAATGTCCGGTCGGTTCGTAGCGGCCATCATCACGACCCCCTCGGTCGTTTCGAAGCCGTCCATCTCGGCGAGCATCTGGTTGAGCGTCTGCTCCCGTTCGTCGTGACCTCCCCCGAGGCCGGCTCCCCGCTTGCGTCCGATCGAGTCGATCTCGTCTATGAAGATGATCGCCGGAGCTTGTTTGCGGGCGGTCTGGAACAGGTCGCGGACGCGCGAAGCGCCGACACCCACGAACATCTCCATAAAGTCGGAGCCGGTCACCGAAAGGAACGGCACCCCCGCCTCCCCGGCCACCGCCCTAGCAAGCAAAGTCTTGCCTGTACCGGGAGGTCCGACCAGGAGAACCCCTTTCGGAATCTTCGCCCCGATCTCCTTGAACCGGTTCGACGAGCGTAAAAAGTCTACGACCTCCCTTATCTCCAGCTTCACTCCGTCGTAGCCGGCGACGTCGGCGAAAGTCGTGCGCGGCCTTTCGGTCGTGTAGACCTTCGCTTTGGATCTCCCGATTGACATGATCCCGCTCATCTGACCTTGGGCGCGCCTGGAGATCCACACGAGCAGCCCTACGAACAGCAGGCCGTAGATGATCCACGGAAGCCAGGTGGCGAGCGCACTGGTCGTCGAATTGGTCAGCGTGAGGTCTTTGATGTCTTTTTGGTACAGCGCCAGGGTAGTGCCGTTGCCCACGAGGGGAGGGCCCTGCACCGAGTACTGGTTGCCTGACTTGTCCGTGTAGGTGATATGGCCTGTGTCGTTGTTCACGGTCGCGGCTGCTACCTGCCCAGAGTTCAGTGCAGAAACGAAAGCTCCGTAGCTCTGCGAGGGCGGGCTGGAGGACTTGGTCACCGACGACAGGGCGATAGCTAGGACCACGACCACGGCGAGGACAACGGCTATCCACCGCCAGTTGGCACCTGACGGCTGTCCGGTCCCGGGGGTTCCTGGGCCTCCGCCCGGCCTCATGTCGCGCATATCTCCGGGTTGCCTGCTCATACCACCATGCTAGGCCGGGGTACCCCGTTTTGGTGGGACAGCGTAGATAAACTTCAGCTGTGAGAGAAGCCATGCTCTGCGCGAAGCCTGGCTGCCGGGGAGCTACGGTCGCATGGTTGACCTACGACTACTCCGGCCGGCGCATCTGGCTCGACGCCGCTCCCATCGACGGCGGCGACCAGTGGGGGCTGTGCTCGGGGCACGCGGATCGCCTGTCGGCTCCCGTCGGATGGGCCAGGGTCGACCGCCGTACGCCGAGCCCGGACCGGCCGCCCGACCAGACCGGCGAAGCGGTGTCGCCGGCGGCGTCTTGAGTTCTCAGCCTTCGGGCGAAGGATTGCTCGTCTCGCCGGGCGGCGCTTGGTTCGCAGTGTTCGGCTTCGCCGCCGGGATCCTCGTGGCAACCGCGACGACCGCGATCGCCGCCTCTGCCAGCGGTTATAGGGTCGGGTCGTCGCGAGCCGTGCCGCTTGTGGTCACCGCAGCAGACCTCGCCGGCTTGTGGGTTGCTCTGGTCGGGGCGGTCGTCGTGTTCAGCAGAGCGCGGGGAACCGGCCGGGTCGTGGCCGACTTCGGTCTAGCGAGAATTAAGTGGTGGGACCTCCCTATCGGAGCTGTGATAGGCCTGATGTGCCAGTACGGTCTCATCCCAGTCGTCTACTACCCTCTAGAAGCGTTGGACCGTCACCTGTCCAACCAACTTTCCGGTCCGGCTCGAAGCTATACCGGGTCGGTGCACTCGGTTGCTGCGCTCAGCGTTTTGATGTTGCTTTTGGCGCTGGGAGGCCCGTTCGTGGAGGAACTGTTCTTTAGGGGTCTTCTGATGCGCTCATTAGTGGCACGGATCGGCGCACCGTGGGCGATCCTGCTAAGCGCTGTCCTGTTCGCCCTAGCGCACTTCGAGGCCGCCCAGTTCGTCGGGCTCGCAGCTTTCGGGGTTGTCCTAGGCTTCCTCGCCTGGGCGACGGGCCGACTTGCTATCTCCTTCGCCGCTCACGCAGCCTTCAACGCTGCGGCCGTCCTGGCCGTCGCTCACCTGAAATGATCCGCTCCGCCAGTCGTAGCGTCCTAAAGTCAATAGTCAGCCGTGCCGATATTTCTATCCGTGAAGTGTCCGGCGTGTCGAACCAAGAACCTGGTGGTGATCGACATCCAGATCAAAGGGGAGCCGGTCACTATGCTGAGTTGCTCCAACTGCGATCGACGATGGTGGCAGGGCCTGGAGGGGTCTCTCACCCTCGACGCGGTCTTGGGAATAGCCGCCGACACTTAGCCCAGGGGTCTCTTCTAGGACTCTGGCTGCCAGCCGGGGCGTGCCCTGTAGCTCATACCTCGACACATTCACCCGGAGTCGGTCCGGGCTTGTCCGGTGCCGGGCGAGCGGTGCAGGAGCGCGATACAAGGCAACATGGGAACAGATGACAGCGACTGACGCTCCCTCCGATAAGTCGCCACTGTCAGGGTACGAGCACTTCATCTGGCCTCCCGACTCTGCCCAGCCCAAGCTCGACAAGTTGCGGGAGAGGTTCAACCCGCAAGCGGTCGTCACTTTCTTAATAGTGGCATCGGCCGTGGTCTTCGTCTTCAAGGAGCTGCAGCCCTCTCAGCTTTTTGCCAACACCACGCCCACAGGCGGGGACATGGGAGCACACGTGTGGCTGCCGGCCTTCGTGAAGAGAGCGCTGTTCCCCCACCTCCAACTCAACGGCTGGGCCCCCGACTGGTACGACGGCTTCCCTGCTCTCACGTATTTCTTCCCCCTGCCGATATGGCTGATAGCTCTCGCCTCCTACGTGATCCCGTACAACATCGCCTTCAAGCTGGTCACGGTGATCGGCCTTGTCACGTTGCCCATAGCAGCCTGGGTGATGGGCCGTCTAGCTAAAGCGGCGTTCCCCGTGCCGGCCGCTCTAGCCGTCGCAACGTTGCCTTTCATCTTCACAAGGCAGTTCACCATTTACGGCGGGAACATCGCCTCGACGATGGCGGGCGAGTTCTCCTTTTCGATCTCGTTGACGTTCGCGATCCTGTTCCTCGGCTTGGTCGCCCGAGGATTGGACAACGGCAAGCACCGAGCTTCTGCGGCGGTCATCCTGGCATGCTGCGGACTGTGCCACGTCCTACCGTTGATCTTCGCTGCTGTCGGAGCCGTCGTGCTGGTCGCCATGAGCCTGGTATCCACGCGCGACTGGAGCCGTCTTGTTCGTTGGGCGGTACCGACGGGCGTGATAGTTGTCCTGCTCCTGGCTTTCTGGGCGTTGCCCTTCTACTGGGACCTGCCCTACGCGACCAACATGGGCTATCAGAACCTGACGAACTATGTCGCCTCCCTGTTCCCGGGTAAGGACCTCTGGCTCATCGCGCTCGCAGCCCTCGGGCTGGTGTTCTCGGGCCTGCGGCTCAACCGGCTCGGTCTGTTCTGGGGAATCATGGCGGCTGTCAGCGCCTTGGTGTTCCGCTTCTCACCCCAAAACCGTCTTTGGAACGCCCGGGCCTTGCCGTTTTGGTTCTTGTGCTTGTACCTACTAGCCGGGCTGGCCGTCGCAGAAGGCGGCATGCTCGTCGTGGAGGCGGTCAGGAACCGCCGAGCCAACGCTGCCACTGGCGAATCCCGGGCATCGATTGCCAGCCTGGAGGGAAGGCACCTCAAGTCGGGAGCTACAGGTCCTGGCGGCCTCGGCGCCCTCGCCGTGGCTGTCGTCGTCGCCGTGGCGTCTTTCGGCTGGGTTCTGTACCCTCTCCACGACCTGCCATTCGGCCATACGACGTCGAGCGGTGCTTACGACTGGCTGGGTATCACTAGCACGGACAGCTCTTTCATCCCGGACTGGGTCTACTGGAACTACTCGGGTTACCAGAACCCGGGTAAGTCTCGGCGTAGCGAGTATTTCGCCCTCGTCGCCGAGATGGCGAAGATCGGCCAGGAATACGGGTGTGGCCAGGCGATGTGGCAGTACGAGCCAGAGCTCAACGACATGGGAACCCCCGACGCGTTGATGCTCCTTCCGTACTGGACGAACGGTTGTATCGGCTCCGAGGAAGGGCTCTACTACGAGTCCTCGGCTACCACTCCGTTCCACTTCCTCAATGCCGCCGAACTTTCGGTGCAACCTGCGAACCCGGTCAGAGGCCTCGACTACCCGGCGTCCCCCGATGTGTCAGAGGGCATCGACCATCTGATCATGAACGGGGACCGCTACTTCATGGCGGAGACCCCGACGATCGAGGCGGCTGCCAACGCGGATCCCAAGCTCAAACTTATAGCCACGGTCGGACCGTACCCGGTGACCTACACGACTGGGTCGACGTCGACAGTAAAGCAGCGCACGTGGGACATATACGAGATCCTCGGCTCGACCCTGGTCACCCCTCTGCAGAACCAGCCGGTCGTGATGACCGGAGTCGACACACGCAACCCGGCGTTATGGCTGAACGCGGCAGAGTCCTGGTACCTGGACCCGTCTCGCTGGGACGTGTACGAGACGGCGACCGGACCTTCCACGTGGGAGCGTGTGAGCCCCACCCAAACCGACGTTCCCGCTAAGGCACTCCCGCCCGTCTCGATCACCGACATCGTGCAAGGTACGCAGACCATCTCGTTCAACGTGGACCGGACGGGCGTCCCGGTGCTCGTCCACGAGTCGTACTTTCCGAACTGGCACGTCTCGGGGGCTAAAGGTGTCTACAGGGTTACTCCCAACTTGATGGTCGTCGTGCCCACCGCCACCCACGTCACCCTGTCGTACACCAAGACAGCGGTCGACTGGCTCGGCGAGATCCTGACGCTCATCGGATTTGGCGCCTTGATAGTCGTATGGCGGGTAGGGCCTGTGGCCTACAGGACCGGCCGGAAGCGCCGGTGGCGCCCGGACGCCGCTGGCACCCGATTGTCATCGTCTCCTGATGCTACGGCGCTTCCCTCGGCGGCGGTCGCTGACCGGGACGAGGCTGGAGGCCCAGACGAACCTGGTGAAGCCGAGCGTGAACCTGGTGAAGCCGAGCTCGAAGTGTCATCCCCGACCCTACTGGAGCGGGTGGCGCTTTCACCCGACGGCACGTCTACGCCCACTAAGGTCTCATCTGAAATGACTGCACAGGAATCTTCCCGCTTGGACGACATCTTCAAGGCCTACGACATCCGAGGCGTGTTCCCAGCGCAGATCAATGCAAGCCTAGCTCAAGCACTCGGCACGGCGTTCGCTCACTTCGCAGGGTCGACGCGAATAGTCGTAGGCATGGACATGAGACCCTCCGGTCCCGAGCTTGTCAAGGCGTTCAGCGCGGGAGTGACCGCCGCCGGTGTGGACGTGGTGGACATAGGCCTCTGCTCCACCGACGAGATGTACTTCGCCTCGGGTCTGATGGACGCGCCCGGAGCGATGTTCACTGCGTCTCACAACCCGGCCCGCTACAACGGGATCAAGCTGTGCAGGTCCGGAGCGAGGCCCATCGGCGTCGAGTCCGGCCTAACCGACATCAAGGCGGAGGTTGCCTCGATCCTTTCCGCTGGCCTCGCCGAGAGCCGGGACCAGACCGCGTCTGGCTCGACGGGCAAGATCGTCCGCGCTGACGTACTGGGAGAGTACGCAGCCAAGGTTCGTTCGTTCGTGGACCGTGAGGCTCTGCGGCCTCTGAAGGTCGTGGCTGACACTGCCAACGGGATGGGCGGTCTGGTAGTGCCGGCGGTGTTCGAGGGTCTGCCGATGCGACTGGAAATCCTCTACGGCGAGCTCGACGGTAACTTCCCCAACCACCCGGCCGATCCGATCCAGCCGGCGAACCTCGTCGACCTCCAGGCGCGCATCCGCTCCAGCGGCGCCGACGTGGGATTGGCCTTCGACGGTGACGCAGATCGTTGCTTTTTGGTCGACGATCAAGGAGTGCCGCTTTCGGGGTCGACGACGACGGCTTTGGTCGCGGCAGCGATGCTCGAAAAGCATCCGGGGTCGACGATCCTCTACAACCTGATCTGCTCGAAAGCCGTACCCCAAATAATCGCGGAGCGGGGGGGGACCGCTATCCGAACGCGGGTAGGACACTCCTACATCAAGGCTGTCATGGCGGAGACGAACGCTCTGTTCGGAGGCGAGCATTCGGGCCACTACTACTTCAGGGACAATTTCAGGGCTGATTCGGGGTCGATCGCGGCGTTGGTTGTACTCGAAGTTCTAAGCAAGACAGACCGTCCGCTGTCGGACCTCCGACGGGACTTCGAGCGTTATGCCGACTCCGGCGAGATCAACACCGAAGTGTCGGACCCTCACGGTGTCATCGAAGCCGTAGCCGAGCATTTCTCGGCGCTCTCCCAGGACCGCCTGGACGGTCTCACCGTCGAGGGGGCCGACTGGTGGATGAACCTCAGGCCGTCTAACACCGAGCCATTGTTGCGCCTCAACTTGGAGGCCGCCGACCGTCAAAGCTGCGACGAGCGGACCGCTCAGGTCCTAGCTGTGATTAAGGAAGTGTCCGGGAACGCCGGAAGGGAAGGAAAATAACCCCATGACGCTCGACCCGAGGCTGCTGGAGATACTCGCTTGTCCCAAGGACAAGGGACCCCTGTTGTACTTCGCCGGCGAAGAGACCTTGTACAACCCGCGGCTGCGGATGCTCTACAAGATCAAAGATGGCATACCTGTCATGCTTATAGACGAAGCAGAGGTCGTCGACGATGCCGAAGCGGCGCGCTTGGAGACGAAGGCCGCTTCGGAGGGCATCTCCCCGAACTGGCAGGCTGCCAGTTGAGCGCACCGGCGGACGCCGTCGACACTGTCGGGATGTTCGCTCTGGCTGCTGGTTTCCCTGAGCAGGTCGCCGATGCTGCTATCCGCGCGTCGCAGGAGGCGGACCAGTTGGAGCCGTTCGAGCCAGACGCCGTCCTCATCGCCGGTATGGGCGGGAGCGGGATCACCGGGGATATCGTCGTGGCCGCAACCTCTCCCTTGATGTCTGTACCAGTCGTAGTCTGCAAGTCGTACGAATGCCCGGCTTTTGTCGGTCCAGAAACATTGGTGGTCGCTGTGTCCGCGTCGGGTAACACCGAAGAGACACTGCAGGTGGCCACCGACGCCCTCGACGCCGGGGGCCGGCTGGTCGCCGTGACCGGAGGAGGTCAGCTCGCCCAGATGGCCCGTTCTGCCGGGGCAGCGGTCTTCTCGGTGCCCGCCGACATCCCCCAACCGCGTGCGGCTCTTGGAGCCATGCTCGTTCCCGCTCTGGTCGCCTTGGAGCACCTAGGTCTCTACCGGGGCGGCGCGACGTGGATCGACTTGGCGGTCGAGCAGCTCTGCAGGCGGCGTGACGAGATCGAAGCCGGAGCTCAGAGCAGTCTTCCCGCGTCGATCGCCAGGAAGGTGGGACGTACCGTACCCCTGATCCACGGCGGCGGCCTGGTCGGCGCGGCAGCGGCGCAGAGGTGGAAGACCCAGGTGAACGAGAACGCCAAGACCGCCGCCTGGTGGGCGGCGCAACCGGAGCTCTGCCACAACGAGATCTGCGGTTGGGGCCAGAACGGCGACGTCACCCGCCAGTTGATAACCGCGATAGCCTTGCGTCACGATGGGGAGCACCCTCAGATCGGCCGGCGTTTCGACCTCGTCGGAGAGATCATGGGTGAGGTCGTCGCGGACGTGGTGCACGTGGCTGCCGAAGGGGAAGGGGACCTTGCGCAGCTTCTAGACCTGATCCTGGTAGGCGACTACATGTCGCTTTGGCTCGCTGCCGACATCGGCGTCGACCCGGGGCCGGTGCCAGTATTGGGACAGCTCAAAGAGGCCCTGGCCGGGGTCGCCTAGCAAGCCGGCCGATCCTTGGGGTCGCTGCCTGCAGCGGAGAGCTACGCTGAGGTGGACCTCAGCGGGTCTGTGGTTGAAAGTCGATGCCAGTCGCAGGCGAAACGACCCACGTAAGGCGGCGCATCAATCCGGTTCACTCATGCGTCACCGCAGGGTGAAACGGGAGGGTCCGTCGCTGATCATGGTGCGATTTAGATGTAAGTCCCGATTTTCGTTAGGGGCCGCTGGGGTCCCGGGAAAGCCGGGCGGGTGTGGGGTCAAAGACCAGGTCAGCCGCTGAGGTCAGCCACCGGTTGCTTTTGGGGGGACCCGGCGGTAAACGCTGAGGCCGCCGCCGGAGGCAACGAGGCGGAAATTCGAGGCGATCGACTCGAACACCGCCTCGTCGGTGCCTGTCATGACGCTCGGAACGGCCAAGTACTGGACCTTGGAAGCGAAAGGTAGGCGGCTGCCCTCCTGGTTGTAGAGGCCCCAGTACTGTGCGTAGAAAGGTGTCGGCCACTGGTAGATGTACTTGCGGTGGTCCAGGTGGCTGACGTAAAAGTCGTCGGCGGAGACGACCGCGTCGGCTGGTATCGCAGACAGAGCGCGGTTTCTGGCAGCGACGGCGTGGCTTGCGGGGGCGAGATGTGGGTAGGTCGGGTTGAGCGAGAAAGGTGCCAGACCCCACAGGTAGCACGAGATCACGGCGAACGCCACCACAGCGCAGCATGCCACGGAACGTTTCGCCGGGCCTGCTAGGCGCGATATGGCGAAGACCGTCCCCATCGCAAGGACGGGAACGGCGTCCAGCGAATAGTGGTAGGGGATCTGGTGCATGTACGGGAAGTTGGAGACGACGTTCTCGGCGACGTTTAGCGACGCGACCGCTGCGACCTCCGGGGAGGCGAGGAACACCCAGCCGAACGAGGCTCCCATCTGCCACAGGTAGTAGGGCCGCCCACCGCTCGTCAGGTAAGACCACAGCTTGCCCGGATGGACGAAAGGGGAC
>JAKBBA010000233.1 GCA_021808665.1 Actinomycetes bacterium | reverse complement strand
AAGTCGACCGTGCTTGCGCCAACCGCGATCTCATCTGCTTTGTAGGGCACGTCGTGCGGACCTCCAAGTGAACAACCTATCGACATCTACCAATGTATGACGATACTCGACGCCTCAGAAGTCATGATCCCGTCCAAACCGAACGACTTCGGCGCTGAGCTCTCCGACAGGTATGCCGTGGCGGTATCCGACCGCAGCATCGCTTGGCGTCACGTCGGTGTGGACGGCGGCGTCGAGGTAGTCGTCCAAGTACGGCATGCCCATTATCGTCAAGACCGCAGCAGTGAACCAACTGGCCCGGTCGGGGTACTTGCGTCCGAGAATGAACCAGCTACGGCGCGTGACGTGCACGACGGCGGGCCCGTCGAGGCGGTGCAGCTTTCCGTCGAGGCGATAAAAAGTTCGACCGTCGCCGACGATCTCAACCTCGTCGTAGCCGCCCGGCAGGACTGGGTTGCGCCACCGGATTACGGTCTCGGCGCCTTCGGTCGAGTAGTCGTAATCGGCAGGAATCGATCCCTCGGCTCGCGCATGTGCGAGGGCCCAACGTGCCGATGCGGTAGGGGGTATCGGCTCGAAGCCGTTGTTCACAACAAGCAGCCCTTCGTCGTGATCGATTCGGAGATCTCCGGGTATCTGCTCGATCCTAGGGGTTTGGCTCGACGTTTGGCGCCATCGGCCGAGGGGTAGCTTCCCGCCACGACAAGGTGTTGGAGGACGGCGTGGCGGCGAAAAATGAAGGCAGAAAAACGATGTCTCTCGGCGACGAGCCGGTGGAAGTTGGCGATGGCGCGGAGACTCACCAGGTCGCAAAAGGCGACGTCGCCAAGCTGACGACCCAGCAAGGGACCGTGGTTGCCGACGACCAGAACACTTTGCGAATCGGCTTCAGGGGTCCAGCAGCACTGGAGGACTTCCACTTCCGCGAGAAGATCTTTCACTTTGACCACGAGCGCATCCCGGAGCGGGTGGTCCACGCTCGAGGTTACGGGGCTCACGGGTTCTTCGAGAACTACGAGTCGCTCGGCGACATCACTGAAGCCGATCTGTTTGCGCGCCCCGGCGAGCGAACTCCCACATTTGTGCGCTTCTCCACCGTGGCGGGCAACAAGGGCTCGAGCGACCTCGCCCGCGACGTCCGCGGCTTCGCCGTGAAGTTCTACACGAAGGCTGGCAACTGGGATCTCGTTGGCAACAATATGCCCGTCTTTTTTATCCAGGACGCGATCAAATTCCCGGACCTGATCCACGCCGCGAAAGCCGAACCCGATACCGACTTCCCGCAGGCCCAGACAGCTCACGACAACTTCTGGGACTTCGCCTCGCTAATGCCGGAGTCGACCCACATGCTCCTGTGGATCATGTCTGACCGGGCGATCCCTCGGTCGTTCCGTTTCATGGAGGGATTCGGGGTGCACACCTTCCGCTTTGTCAACACGGAAGGCAAGTCGACGTACGTAAAGTTTCACTGGAAACCGAAGCAGGGTTTGCAGTCGGTCATGTGGAACGAGGCTCTCAAGATCAACGGCGCGGATCCGGACTTTCACCGGCGCGACCTCTGGGACGCCATCACAAGTGGGGCGTACCCCGAATGGGAGTTGGGGGTCCAGCTCTTCGACGACGAATTCGCCGACCGGTTTGCCTTCGACGTCCTAGACGCGACCAAGTTGATTCCCGAGGAGGACGTGCCGGTGCGCCGGATCGGCAGGCTTGTTCTCGACCGAGTCGTCGACAACTTCTTCGCCGAGACCGAGCAGGCGGCTTTTTGCACCCAGAACGTCGTCCGCGGTATTGACTTCACGAACGACCCCCTTCTTCAGGGCAGGAACTTCTCGTATCTTGACACCCAGTTGAAGCGTCTCGGCAGTCCCAACTTCACCTTCCTTCCAATCAACGCCCCGAAGTGCCCGTTTGCAACGTTCCAGCAGGATGGCCATATGGCGATAATCAACCCCGTGACGCGCGCCAACTACGAGCCGAACTCCTGGGGGCCGGGCGTGGGCGGTCCCCGCGAGGATCCGGCTGACGGCTACCTCAGCTATCCCGAGGAAGGCACCGGTGCGAAGCGTCGCACAAGACCAGAGTCCTTCGCCGATCACTACAGCCAGGCGAGACAGTTCTACCTGAGCCAGACGCCAGTGGAGAAGCGCCACATAGGCGACGCGTTCACGTTCGAACTCTCCAAATGCCGGCAGACCGCCATTCGCAGTCGAATGGTCGCCAGCTTGCGTAACGTCGACGAGGATCTGGCCGCATATATTGCAGACGGCCTCGGTATATCGGTTCCATCTGCCATTCCGCCAGCGCGGGCACCTCGGGATGACCTCAAACCGTCACCTGCTCTTAGCCTGTTGGCAAACGGGCCATCGGACCTCGCTGGACGCAAGATCGGCATTCTGGTCAGCGACGGCGCCAGCAGCGCACTTGTCATGGCCCTTCGCGAGGCGGCGTCTGAGAGGAAAGTCGTTGTCGAGATCGTCTCGCCCAAAGTCGGAGCCGTCACGCTGGACGACGGATCCGTCATCGAAGCCGATCAACAGGTCGACGGTGCTCCCTCCGTCCTCTATGACGCTGTCATCGTGGCACCAAGTGCGGAGGGAGCATCCGACCTGGCACGAAAGCCCCCGGCGAAAGACTTCGTCGCAGACGCCTACGCGCACGCAAAGTTCATTGGATACACCGCCGGGGCATCGGCCCTCCTAGAATCGGTGGGAGTCGCCGTCGACGCGGATGACGGTTTGGTTGCGATCGCGGGGCCCGATGACGTTGGGCGTTTCTTCGACCTGTGCAAACCGCTACGCTTCTGGGCGAGAGTCGACTCCTTCGCCCGATGAAGGCGGCCTAGCCGGAGTACCCGTCAGTGAGGATTGCGCTGCATTCGAGCAGTAGTGCATGTACGAAGGCTTGCGGGTAGTTCCCGCGAAGTTGCCGTTGGCTGACGTCGTATTCTTCGGAAAATAGCCCCGTAGTGGAGCAGGCGCTCCGATTCCGTTCAAATATTACGCGCGCAGCCATATGGTCGCCCTGCTGCTTCTTCGCTAGCGCCAGGAAGAAGCCGCACAGAACGAAGGCGCCCTCGGCTTCAGCGAGAGGTCGGTCGCCGTGCTGAAAGCGGTAGACGTAGTCCTCTTGGGCTAACTCCGCTTCCACCGCGTTGAGGGTGGCGACGGTGCGAGGATCGTTCGGGGGTAACGCGCCTCGAACGGCTGGGATCAAGAGGGCTGCATCGACGCGAGCGTCGGTCGGCGAGCGCTGCCAGCGTCCGCCAGGATGCATGCAGGTACTCGAAACGTCGGCGAGGATTGCATCAGCCAGGGCGCTCCATCCGGCGGCACGATCTGGCCCACCGATAGCAGAGATAGCGCGGAGACCCGACACGCAAGTGAGGCGGGAATGAGTCCAGTGCTGATCGTCGAGCTCCCAGATTCCGGCGTCGGCTTCCCCCCAGCGCTCTTCGATAGCGGCTACCGCTGTCTCGGCGGCCTTCCAGTGGTGAGAGTCCATCCGGTCAGCGTTGCCAGCTGCCGCCAACAGCTCGAGACTTTCACCGAAAGTGTCGAGCTGGAACTGCTCGTTTACGTGATTGCCGAGCTTGTCTGCACCGCCGGGATAACCGCTCAGCATGGGAAGGGAGCGTTCGGATGGCACTTGATTGCCTCGAACGGTATAGGCCGGTTTGAGGTTTGGTCCGTCGTCTAGGAGTCGCTGAGATACGAATTCTACCGCCGAGTCGAGGAGTCGATTGCAGCCGTGCAGCGCTGCAGCACGCCCTCCGTAGCATTGGTCGCGTATCCAAGCGTAGCGGTAGTCGTAGTTCCGTCCAGTCCATGACCGCTCCGGCAGGCTCATCGTCGCAGCCGCTGACATGCCACCGGCTGTGCTGGTGAGACCAGTCAGGACCGCGATCGCCTGCTCTGCGTCGCGCCGACCGATGACCGTCTCGGCAAGGTCAGGTACCGACGACTGCCACGCATCCCCGGTGGCGTCCCACGCAACCGACGGCGAGACGATGGCGCTGTCGAGTACCCCCGTCGTGAGCTCGAGTACTAGGTCGTGCACATCACCGGCGCGCAATGCGAGCTCGGTCTCCAACGGGTTCGACCCGTGACGGCGGGCGTTTGGCGCTCCCGACCATCTAAACGACATCGGTCCCGACCGACCAGTCCAGACTCCACGGTCGTCTTTACGGATGCCGGTCATTCGCTCGACGCCGAAGCCGGCTCGTATGTCAAGCAATGCCCTAATACGTACCTCACCTCGAAGCACACGGATATGGCGAAGGATCACGACAGTATCCGGTTCAGCCGGCCGGGCTAACGCTTCGCGGCATTCGACGACCCCGTCGCTCGTCACCCAACGGCTGTTCCACACCAGGGACCGCGCATCATAATGGCCGCCCCAAGTGAAGCGTCCGAGGGGAGTTACTGCATAGTGCCCCTCGCCTCCGATGAGATTGGAGAAGACGGCGTCCGAATCCCACGCCGGAGCGCACAACCAGGCGATGTCGCCACGCGGACCTACCAGCGCCCCTCTCTCCCCGTCAGCGATCAGGGCATAGTCGCGCAGGACAAACGGGGGATACCACTCAGACGCGCTGGTCACCGGCT
>JAKBBA010000232.1 GCA_021808665.1 Actinomycetes bacterium | reverse complement strand
CTCACTTCACGCATCTCGACCTTGCGCACCTTGCCTGTCACTGTCATAGGGAAGGCGTGGCAGATCCGGACAAATTTCGGGATCTTCTGGTGGGCGATCCGGCCCCTGCAGAACTCAGCGAGGCTCTCGGCGTCGATCGAGGGTGCTCCGGGCCTCATCTGGATCCATGCGACCAGCTCCTCGCCGTACTTGGCGTCGGGGACTCCGATGACCGCCACGTCGTCGATGTCGGGGTGGGTGTAGAGGAACTCTTCTATTTCGCGGGGGTAGATATTTTCCCCGCCCCTGATGACCATGTCCTTGATTCGTCCGACGATGTTGACGTAGCCGTCGCTTCGCATAACCGCAAGGTCGCCCGTTCGCATCCACCCGGCCGCGTCGATCGCTTCTGCGGTCTTGTCGGGCTGCTCCCAGTATCCGAGCATCACCGAGTAGCCGCGGGTGCAGAACTCGCCGGTCTCCCCCCGCTCGACAGTGAGCCCGCTGACCGGGTCGACCACCTTGATCTCGATGTGCGGCATCGCCCGCCCTACCGTTGAGGTCCGGTGCTCGAGGTCGTCGTCGAAGCGGGTCTGGGTCGAGACAGGCGACGTCTCGGTCATCCCGTAGGCGATCCCAACCTCTTCCATGTGCATCTCGGTCTGGACCCGTTTCATCACCTCGACCGGGCATGGAGATCCGGCCATCAGCCCTGTGCGAAGCGACGACAGGTCGTAGTTTGAGAATCCCTCCACTCCGAGCTCGGCGATGAACATCGTTGGCACCCCGTAAAGCGATGTGGCGCGTTCCTGCTCCACGGCCGCGAGAGTCGCGGCCGGATCGAACAGCGGGGCCGGAATGACGATCGCCGAGCCGTGCGTCGTCGCCCCCAGGTTGCCCATGACCATCCCGAAGCAGTGGTAGAACGGCACGGGAAGGCAGACCCGGTCGGCTTCGCCGTAGCCGAGAAGGTCGCCTACGAAGAACCCGTTGTTCAAGATGTTGTGGTGTGTGAGGGTCGCACCTTTGGGGAAGCCGGTGGTGCCGGAGGTGTACTGGATGTTGATCGGGTCATCGAAGGAGAGGCGTGCTTGCGCTTCGGCGAGTCGATCGGCGCCGTTCGCGGACGCCGACGCGGACGACGACGCCGACACGGAGGCCGCCGCCATTGCTTCGAAGCGGTCCCAGCTCTGGTCTTCTATGTAGACGACCTCTTCGAGGGTCTGAAGCGACGGTCGCACCTGCTCGACCATGGAGCGGTAGTCGCTTGTCTTTACCTGGGTCGCGGAGAAGAGCAGCCGTGTCCCCGACTGGCGAAGCACGAACTCCAGCTCCGATGTCCGGTAGGCGGGATTTATGTTGACGAGGATGGCGCCTACGAGCGCCGTACCGTACTGCAGCGCCACCCACTCGGCGCAGTTCGGCGACCACACGCCGACCCTTTCACCCTTCTCTATGCCCGAAGCGAGGAGGGAACGAGCGATCTTGCGGGCCCAGTCGACGAGCTCGTTGTAGTCCCAGCGCCTTCCCGTGGCGCACTCCACCAGCGCCTCGGAGTTCCCGACACGGGCGGCGGTATTCTCGAGGTTCGCGCCGATCGTCTCGCCCAGCAGTGCGGTGTCTGACGTGCCGTGTGCGTAGGACAATTCGGACATTGACCCTCCCGTGGTGTCGATGGCCTTGGGCGTGGTTGGGATGCTAGTTGAGTCATGTAGTGGTGGGCCTGGCGGGAGGTGCAAGGCATTACGAGGCGGCTAGGGTAGACCGATGCCTTCCACTGAGTAGATAGCGGCTTTCATGGGAACGGGTTACCTGTCGCTTCCTGGCGAGCGATCAGCAAAGTCGGCAACCGGGATGAATCTCTAGCGACACCCCTTAGGCAGGTCACTCACTGCGACGTCCACGAGACTCCCCCGTCGCTCGACTCACGGACCTCGGTCGATGCTACACAGTTGCTCTTTGAAGCACCGCAACTCTCCTGCTGCCATACCACCGTCGCGTTAGTCGCTGACAAAAGGCTGGCCGCCGTGATCCCATTCGGCAAGCTGGAACTCGTCCGCTGAGCCCACGAACCTCCTGCGCTACGCGAAGTGTAGAACACCCCATGGTCAGCGAAGATCCAGACATCAGATCCAAAAGTGGCCGTCGTAAGTTCACCCGGGGCGTTTTGACTCGGCACTACGACTGGCACTCCTTGGACAGTAAACGACGCGCCGTCCGAGCTGTGCAAAAGGACCGCCTTCTCTGCACCGCTCGGCTCCGTGGTGTACGCAACAATCTCAAACGCACCACCGTCAAGCATTGCAGGGGAAAAGTGTGAACTGGCCACGGCTGCCGGCAATTTCGCAGCGCTCCAAGTTTTGCCGCCGTCCGTCGTCGAATACAGTATCGATCCGACGGGTCCGGCCACCGCGACACCATCAAGCGCGGTATCGAAAGCAACCGAATGCCAGGCGTAGTCCGACCGCGACATGGTCTGCACATATGGGTCGCCGCCTCCGCTCGCCTCGAATGTTGCGACAAGATCTGTCGTCATGCCAATGCTTTTCTCGACGACGACATCGGATACGCCTGCGGGGCTCGATGCGAACAATATGGAGTCCGGCGTGCTGGATATCTGAAATCCAGGAGGCCAACGCGGGGTCAGAGCTTGAGACGTCCACGCCTGGCCAGGCCCCTTCTGCCTATACACCACGAGGCCCGCCGTGGTTACCGATGCAGCCAAAACAGCGCCGCTTGCGCTACGGGAGATCGATGCGAGGTCGCTAGGATTAACGCCCGCGGGCGCGATGTCGTTCTGCCAGCTAGATCCGCCGTTATCGGTGACTTGGATTTCCTGGCTGGAAGTAACCCGCCATCCGAGCGGGCCGTTGAATCCAGCCGCCGCAAGACTAGTCGCAGCAGTCGAAGGGCTGCTGCTATTTGGCGCCTGGAGAGCTACCTGTTTGTTCGATGACGCGCATGACGCAACGACAAGAGAGGACGCCAAAATACTCGCCATTCTACAGAACTTCGAACACGGCGCCTTCACGAGGCCTTCTCTCCAACGGCGATTCTTCTAGTAAGGAGCCCCGCAGGCGGTACCTGCAGGCTGAGCAATGTTTGCCATAACCGGTCCGTCAGCACAATCCTGATCAACATAGAGACTCGTTCCATTGAATGTTCGATATTCGGTACTTTCAGTCTGATGGATTCTCTGATTACTATTCCATACCCCATCAGACAGGCAAGTCAGCCCGTACACTCCAGTTGTAGCATTGCCCGGATCTGACGGCGCAATAGCCATAGGTACGGGATATATAGTGGACATATCCTGCAGATACGATGCGCAGGATGAACCATAGAGGCCTGGTTGTAGGCCATACTGTTCGACAGTCTGATCCCAGCCTTCGACATAGTATTCCGCTCCTTGGAGACACCCGCTGTTATTGGCAAACCCTTCGAGATCGAGATACACGATCTGACCGGAAGCAAGGCCATATGCTGGGATGTCCCCATTCATTGCGGATGTGGCCTCATTCTGGCCCTCTGTGTAAGCCGCACCAGCGTTTCCGACTGTGATGTAAGCCGGCCGGCCGCCAATCCCACCGCAGGAGGGCGGCATCTGAGCCCCGTACCAGAATGCCTCAATGCTATAGCCGAGGCCCCACGCGTAATCCCACACGCTCGGTGACAATCCAGAGCAACCTACGGCGTTTCCGTCTTCGCCACCCGCTAAGTAAAGACCAACACTATAATTCGGCGTACCATACCACCAGTTCGCAAGTTGCGTATCATTCAACGTTTCGGCAGGTATCGAATCCTTGTTGGTACACGAGCGTTTCTGGGTTCGACGCCGTCGCACTTGCTGTTGGAAGGAGTACGCCAGCTACCACTGTCGCTGCTAAGAATCCAGCGGCGAGCTTGACATTCCGGAATCTCTTCACGATTTGTGTCGTTTCCCACATCATGCTTGTCCGAAAACCCTCCAGGATTGCAATATTTATTATGTTCGTGCTGTACGACGATGTCAAGGGTTCGACTAGATTTCTAACGCGACCCGCTTCCAACCTTCCGACGGTGAGGTCAAAGACAATGAGGTCCCATATGGCCGTCTGCGGCGCTTGATCCTCGGGGCGTGCACGGATGACAGGACCGCGTGGGACATCGCCCGAGACATAGGCTTTGGTGGTCATTCAGGTTGCTGGTCAGACGGTCATCACGATGGAGTCCATCAGCGGCGTCGCGGCTCGGCCCTGGCCTCATAATGCCAGATGGACGATTTAGGCTCGCACCAGTTTGCACCGACCGGCCGTCGAAATTGCTGACTTGGGATAAGAACCATCTGTGGGGGCAAAGTTAGGATACGTTGCTTGAGCTGCGTCCGAATGAAAGGGTGGCAGCGGGCAGCGGAGGCCACGCGTTACGAGGCCGCGGAAAAGCGTTCAGAATGGTCAGGATTTCGAGTCCAGAAAACGTTTGTACCAAGGAGTGCGTTTTCTGAGCGAGGGCTGGTACAGGATTTTTTGGGAACGAAAATCCTGACCAAACAGGCTGTCGCAAAATGGCGTGCAGCGATGAAGCGGGACTGATCCTCGAGTGACGTCTTGTGACGGGGCGCGTTGAGCAAGGACTTCGTGGCTTTGCGGGTTGTG
>JAKBBA010000231.1 GCA_021808665.1 Actinomycetes bacterium | reverse complement strand
CCGCCGACATGGGCAAGGCTTCGTCTAGCAAAAAGGTGGCCCGAGCCGCCGGAATCGGTAGCGGGAAAGGACGGCGACGCCAGACCCCGTGGGGTTACTTCGCGGCTATAGCGATCATCGTCGTGCTCGGCCTCGTCGGAACGGTGACAAGCCGCAACCGCCTGATAGCGCAGATCAACAACGCCGGCGGTACCGCACCCACCGTCGGAACCACGTGGTACGAGGGGTACTCGGTGTACGCGTGCGGGAAGTTCCTTCCGCCTGTCAAGGCTCCGTCGCCCAATCCCCAGGGAATCAGCACCGCCCAGACCGACATCATCACGATCGCCCCAAAGGTGAAGGCGGCCGCTGGCAAGAACGCCACTCTCGGCAAGTTCGCCTCGGCGGTCGGCATGAAGCTAAACGCAGCGGAAGTTCAGCTTCCGGGCGGTCACCTCTATCTGGACGGCAACACGTGTGAGGGCAAGCCGGGCCACGTGTACGTCAAGCAGTTCGCCTACGTCGGTGACACGGTCGGAGAGCTGTACAACGGCGCAAAGAACCAACTGCCCAAGCTCGATCCGGCCGCTGTCCCGTTGAGCAACGGCGTGCTTATAACGATCGCGTTCGTCCCGTCAGGCAAGGCGTCGTCGATCCCTGCCCCGCCGGCATCGGTGGGCAAGGCCCTCACGGCTCTTCAGGCGGCGGCGTCTTCGACGAGCACGTCCACGACTACCCCCGCAGCTTCGACTGCTACGACAGTGCCGTCGAAATCCGCGGTGACTACCGCACCTTCGAAGACGGCCTCTACGACAGCCCCCGCAGCCTCGAAGACTCCGGCGACGTCGACGCCGAACACCACGTCCAAGGGTTGACGTGAAAGCAGTCGTCCTCGTGGGCGGCGAGGGCACCCGCCTCCGACCCCTGACGTTGAGCGCACCCAAGCAGATGCTGCCGATCGGCGGAAGGCCGATGATCGAGCGGGTTCTCGAGTGGCTCTCGCTTCACGGTATAAGCGAGGTCGTCCTGTCGCTCGGATATCGGCCGGACGCATTCATCGACGCATACCCGTACGGCGAGAGCTGCGGGGTCAGGCTTCGCTACGCAGTCGAACCGTCGCCGCTCGACACGGCCGGAGCGATACGATTCGCCGCCGAGAACGCCCAGGTCGACGAGACGTTCGTAGTCGTCAACGGCGACGTCCTAACAGACCTCGATGTCAGTCGACTAGTGGCCTTCCACCGGGAGCATGAGGCGGAAGCGACGATAGCTCTTACGCCCGTGGAGGATCCTTCCTCGTTCGGGGTCGTGCCCACCGACCGCACCGGTCGAGTCGAGGCGTTCATAGAAAAGCCGACCAAAGCTGAAGCGCCGACCAACCTGATCAATGCCGGCACCTACGTGCTGGAGCCATCGGTGCTCCACCGCATCCCGCGTGGCAGGAAAGTCTCGATCGAACGCGAGACGTTCCCTGAGTTGGTCCGGGAAGGACGCCTCTTCGCTCTCGGGTCAGACGCGGCGTGGCTAGACGCCGGAACCCCGGCAACTTTCCTCGAAGCGAACCTCGTCTACGCGGCGCACGGAGCGGGCGTAACACTCGACGGGTACGCTCGACCCTGGGCGGTCAAAGGAACGCCACAAGCGACCGTGCGTCGAAGCGCGATCGGGGCCAATGTCGAGCTCCACGAGGGATCCTTGATAGAAGGCTCGGTGCTCATGGAGGGCGTCGTCGTAGGAGCAGGCGCTCGTGTGATCGATTCGATAGTAGGCCCGAGGGCGAGGATCGGCGACGGCGCACGCCTTGAGGCTCTGTGCGTGATTGGAGCCGGACACACCGTCGAAGCCGGACTGGCCATCTCGGGCGTCCGGCTACCCGCCTGCCCGTAGTCGAACGGCCGCCCTGGCGGCGCGATGACTCGGACTTCGCAGGCTTCGCGATCGCGTCAGGTTCCGGTCACCTGAACAGGTCCTCCTGGTGCGGCCGGACGATCTCGTCGCGAACTGAGGACTCTCGAAGCCACGCCGGGTCTATCCCCCTGACGACAGCAACGGGTATCCCTCTCGACTTGCCCATGACCAGCTCGGCCGCTCCGGCGATCTCGTCGGCGACGCACACTTCGGTGACGGCGAGCTCTCGTCCGAGTGCGTCACGGGTGCCGCGCAGATCGACGACGGCCGCGACCCCCGCCGACCCGATAGCCACGTCGGTTACCCCCCTCCTCCATGTACGTCCGAAGGTGTCGGAGACGATCACGGCAAGGCGCAGGCCGGTTCGCGCAACCAGCGCGTTCCTGATCCAGCGGGCCGAGCGGTCGGGGTCGACGGGAAGGAGCGCCGCCCATCCCTCCTCCACGTTCGACAGGTCGACACCCGAGTTGGCGCAGATGAACCCATGACGCGTCTCGGTCATGACAAGGTCTCCTCTGCGGCGGAGTACCCGGACGGCCTCGGCTTCCACGTGGATCTTGTGCGATAGCGGATCGGTCGGGTCGACAGCGACCAGCCGGCCTTCTGCCTTGGACACCACCTTTTGCGTGACGACGACCACGTCGCCGTCGACGAGCTCGGTGGCCGCAAGGATGGCTTCTGCGAGATCGTCGCCGGGGCGGATCTCGCCTATCCCGCCGACGGGAAGGAGAGTGACCGTCACCGCGGCCACGACCCGTCGAAGCTGCCGAGCGACACGGAAGTGCTCGTCGGCGCCGAAGCTGCATCGAAGCGGTCTGCTTCACTGATCCCTGTCGTTCGCCCAGCTGAGTGACGCAGGACCTCCCGGGCAAGATTAGCGGCCTCGGTGCGCCCGGCCATCACAGTTGGGTATACGACGGCCTTCATGCCCTCTTCCTCGACTTTCCCTGCGAGCGAAGCGTCCGAGTCGTCGATTACAAGTGTTGCTGCGTACGGCGCCCAAAGTCGGGCCACGCCGGCGGCTGACGGCTCGCAACCGAGCTCGCGGAGCATCCGGTCGGCCGGTCCCTTGAGAGCTCGGCCCGCCACGATCGGCGATACTGCAACGGTCGACTCGCGTCTGGCGGCGACTGCGTCGCCTATACCCCCCGTCGCAAGCACCGGCCCGATCGACACGACCGGGTTCGACGGGCAGATCACGACAGTCTCCGACGCTTCGATGGCATCGATCACGCCAGGGGCTGCTGCCGCGTCCTCTATGCCGCTCAGTCTCACCCCCCTGACCGCCACCTCGTGGTGCTGCTTCACGAAGTACTCCTGGAAGTCGACTTCAGTACCGGCCGGCGAGCCGTCGTCGATCAGGATCTTCGTTCGGACCGGCTGGTCCGACATGGGCAGGAGCCGTACTTTGACCGACCAGCGCGCTGCGATCTCGGCGGCCACCTCGCTGTACGTCGCCCCCTCCGCCAAACGGCTCGTCCGGTAGAGGTGCGTGCCCAGGTCGCGATCGCCGAGGTTGAACCAGCCGAGACGCCCGCCGCTCAGAGCTCGAAGCTCGGACATCGCCTCCCAGGTCTCATCTTGGAGGCCCCACCCAGTTCCGGAGTTGATGGCGCCAGCCAGCGTGTAGGTCACCGTGTCAAGATCCGGGCAGACGTGCAGGCCGTGTACGACAGTGTCGTCCCCCGTGTTGACGACGGCGGTGATCTGCGCTGGGTCGACAGCGGCTGCCAGCCCGGTGAGCATCCGGGCAGCTCCTACACCGCCAGCGAGCGCAACAATCACCTTCCAAGGCTACTGTCGGCCGTGTCGGAGGCGCACACGCCGGCCGTCGCGGCTGCGCACCTGCGCGAAGACTGTTTCGAAATCGACCCCGCCGCCGCTTCGAAGTGCCGTGCGCTGGCGGCGGGCCTGCGTACTCGACTTCGACTCGGGGAGGAGGTCGACGACCGCAGCGGCCAGGGCGGCGGGGTCCGAGGGGCGAACCAGGCGGCCGGCGGCCGGCGTGGCCTCGCCACCCAGGATCTCCACAGGTCCCCCGGCATCGCCGGCAACGACCGGTATCCCGCAGGCGAGCGCTTCGACGATGACGAGGCCGTACGGTTCGGGCTCGGACGATACGGCGACGAACACGTCGCAGTCGGCCATCAGTTCTGCCACATCGTCGCGGGGTCCGAGCCAGTGGACGCCTGCCAACGACCGGGCGGTGGCTTCGAGCTCCGCCGCGTAGCGCTCCTTGCCTTTGACGGCCGGTCCCGCGACGACCAACTCCACGTCTGGTCGGGCCTGTCTCATAGCGGGAAAGGCTTGAAGAAGCGTGTCGAAGCCTTTCCAGGTGTCGAGCCTCCCGACAGACCCGACCAGCGCCACATCGTCGGCGATGCCGACGCGCTCGCGAAACCGACCCGCGTTTTGCGGGTTGAATACTTCTGGGTCCACCTCGTCTCTCACGACCAGGACGTTCGCCTGGTCGAGTTGAGTCGCGACGGCGTCGGATATCGCTATGACCGTGCGCGCAAAGTGGCGGGCGAGGAATCGCTCCAACTTCAAGGCGGTAGAAGATTGGAAGACGACTTCCCTTGCATGCCAGACGTGACGGCGCCCTGTCAGGATCGCGGCCGCCCAGCCATACCAGCAGTGCAGGGAGTTGCTGTGGATGACGTCGGCGTCGAGTTTGCGGGCGAGACGAGTGAGAGACACCACGCTGCGGGGCCATCTGACAGCGAAGCGAAGCCATCG
>JAKBBA010000230.1 GCA_021808665.1 Actinomycetes bacterium | reverse complement strand
TTCGTTGTGACGAAATCGGGGAAAGAGGAGCGCAACCCATCGACTTGGCCCTCGCATGCCAATACGGTTGGAGCGGCGGGCTAGGAGAACCTTCTCTGTGCGCCAGCGAATCGACCACATGGAGCCCCTATGGAAAGCCTCGTTCTCTCTCATCCCGATGTAATCCGGTCAGCTGACGTAACCGAGACCCGCGAGCGCAACCGCCAACGCCGCTTCAGACGCTTGGCGGCCCTTCTCGCGGTGCTGCTCTGCGTACTTGTGGCAAGCGACCTGTCCATCGTGCGGCTGCACAGCCCACACTTGCCGGGAAACGTAGGGCTGTACGGGCCTTCGCTCGCCTTGATCGCGCTTCTCGTGGTCGTGATGGCGGTCCCGCTTGTGGGTGCGGGGCGGTCCCCGCACATCCTCTACCGGCCTGAAGAGATCGGGGTGGGGCTCGGCGACGTTAAAGGTAACGACGTCGTAGTCGAGGAGGTCGTAAAGACTCTCAACTTGTTCCTCGCTCACAAGACCTTCAAGGAGCGCATGGGTGGCACGCCAAGGCGCGCGGTCCTGTTCGAGGGGCCGCCGGGGACGGGCAAGACGTATATCGCCAAGGCGATGGCGGCGGAGGCTGGCGTGCCTTTTCTGTTCGTGTCGTCGTCGGCGTTCCAGTCGATGTACTACGGCCAGACGAACCGCAAGATCCGTTCCTATTTTCGGGCGCTTCGCAACTACGCGCGGCGTGAGGGCGGCGCGATCGGCTTTATCGAGGAGATCGACGCGATCGGCGCTACTCGGGCAGGCCTCGGTGGCGGGGGAGGCCGCGAGGGGATCAGCGGTGTCGTCAACGAACTGCTCATCCAGCTCCAATCCTTCGACACGCCGCCCCTCTCAGAGCGTTGGCGGGGAGCTTTTATCGATGCAATGAACCGCTGGCTGCCGGCAGGGCACCTGATCAAGAAGCGGGCGTCCGCCCCGGCGAACATTCTCGTGATCGGCGCCACGAACCGGGCCGCGGACCTGGACCCGGCGCTGCTTCGCCCCGGACGCTTCGACCGCACCATCACAGTCGACGTGCCGAGCCGTCAAGGCCGCCGGGAGATCATCGACTTCTACCTCGGCCGTAAAAGCCACGACTCGATCCTCGACGACCCGGTCTACCGGGACACGCTTGCGGGTACGACTTTCGGCTATTCACCGGTGATGCTCGAACACCTACTCGACGAGGCCCTCGTGTGGGCGTTGCGGCGAGGCGACGACCGGCTCAACTGGGAGGACCTGCAGCGGGCGAAGATGACGGCAGAACTGGGGTTGGCGCAGCCTGTCGCCTACAGCGCCCGTGAGCGCGACGCGATCGCAACCCACGAGGCGGGTCATGCGACGACAGCGTGGCTTGTCGCGCCGGACCGGACGCTCGAAGTGCTTTCGATCATCAAGCGCAGCAGCGCGCTCGGCCTGCTCGCCCATTCCGAACCCGAGGAGCGCTGGACTAGGACCAGGTCGGACATAGAAGGGCTGATCCGAATAGCGATGGGCGGACTCGTCGCGGAGGAGCTCTTCTTCTCCGATACGAGCAGCGGGGTAGCGGGCGACCTGCAGGTTGCGACGGAGATGGCAGCTCAGATGGTCGGCAGTTTCGGGATGACCGGTTCGTTGATTTCGATCGACGCCGCTCACGGCCCGGGTGGTGCGAACGTCGTGGCGAAAGTCTTGAGCGACGACGCCGCCCGGGCGAGCCTAGAGGCGGTCTTGGAGTCGGCCCGCAGCGACGTCAGGGCGATCCTGTCCGAGCACCGCTATCTCGTCGAAGCTCTGCGCGACGCCCTGGTGGAGCGCGAGGAGCTGATCGGACCGGAGATTGATGCTGTGCTGGCGGACGCGGATCGAAGGCACAACGCGACCGTCGTAGACCTGCGCGGTGATGTCACGTCGCCAGTCCAAGCTGGCTGAGCAGGAAAGCCTGCACGCGGGCCTCGTCGCGCCAGCCTTCGTAGCGCCCCGACGGTCCATAATGCCGAGGGCTACTTATGAAGCGGAGGTGACAAGGCGGTAGCCGGCGCCGCGCACAGTTTGGATCAGCGGATCCATCCCAGGCAGGTCGATTTTTCGTCGAAGATACCCGACGTACACGTCGACTACGTTGGAGCCGGGTTCGAAGCTGTAGCTCCACACGTTGTTGAGGATCTGCGATCTCGACAGTACCTGACCGGGGTGCCTCATGAACAACTCCAAGAGCACCCATTCCCGTGGTGCGAGTTCGATGCGGCGGCCGCAGCGGTTAGCGACCTTGGTCAGCAGGTCCAGGCTTAGGTCTCCTACCCGCAAGTCCGTGGCGGACGATTCGCCCGGCCTGCGGCAGACAGCCCGTATTCGCGCAAGTAGCTCGTCGAACGCGAACGGTTTGGTCATGTAGTCGTTTGCGCCGGAGTCTAGGCCCCTAATCTTGTCGTCCAGTTCGTCGCGGGCTGTCAAGACGATCACTGGGGCGACGAATCCATCTTTGCGAGCCTGACGCAACAGGTCGAGGCCATCACCGTCTGGAAGGCGCAGGTCCAAAAGGATGAGATCGAAGCCCATATCGGACGCCGCGAGCCATCCGGCTCCTTCTGATTTGGTAGGCGCAACTGTGATCGCATGGCCTTCTGCGCGAAGGCCCTTCTCGAGGAAGGATGCAATACGTTCGTCGTCTTCTACGACGAGGATCTGCAAGTCAGGTTCCTTCAACGCGACGGGGCATCGGCGACCAAGAATAATCCGATAGCGGAACCGCGATAATGGCGCGGCATCCGCCTAACGGGGAGTCACAGATGTCAACGTAGCCGCGGTGCGCTCGGGCGACAGCCGAGACGATCGCCAACCCGAGACCGGAGCCGCCAGGCGGACTCTGTGCTGTCCTGCCGAAGCGGTCAAGGATCGTCTGGCGGATGTCCGCCGGTACTCCGGGGCCCGAGTCGTCCACTACCAACTCGATGTAGCGATCCTCGTTGCGCGTCGCCAAGCAGGCCGACAATCTGATGGTGTCCGTCTCCTCGGTCGCTTTCGCAGCGTTGTCTACAAGGTTGAAGAAAGCGCTTCTGAGCTTATCCAGGTCTGCGTTGATCACGACGTCGGGGACTTCCCCTACTACCCACCTACGCGGTGCGATTGCCCTCGCTACATGATCGACGTCGAGGACAAGCGAGCGCACGTCGACGGGGCACGCGTCTTTGAGGTCGCCTTCGATTGAACGGCCAAGCAGCAGAAGTCTTTCGACCATCCGGCGCATGTGGTCGAGTTCGTCTATGACCGTGGCGACGATCTCTTTGCGCGACGTAGGGTCGGCAAGGTCGTCGCTGCTCATCACCTCCAAGTGTCCCCGAGCGGCGGTGAGTGGTGTCCGCAGTTGGTGTGACACGTTTGCCATCATTTGCCTCTGGGAGGTCATCGTCGATTCGATCTTGTCGATCATGGCGTTGAATGTCGCAGCCATCTCCCCGACCTCATCCCTAGTGTTCGGGGCGTCCAAACGCATCCCCAAGTCTCCTTCGAGGCCGATACTGGCCGCCGTGCGGGTGAGCCTGCGGACGGTCCCGAGTAGGCGACGCAGCAGCAGGTAGACGCTGACGAAGGCTGCAATAACAGTGATTATCCCTTCCGCCACGGTGAGGTCCACCACCCGACGCTGCACAGCTTCAAAGTTGCTTAGACTTCCCGTAGTGATGAAAGTCCCTACCGGCTTGCCCTGAGCCATGATCGGTACGGCCAGGACAAGCGTCGGGATGCCGGCTACCGTGACCGTCTCGATCGTGGACTTGAGAGGCGGCGCCGTACTGAGTGACCGAACCTTAGGAACCGCCATAAGTCTCGCCACCCCTGGAGATCCCAGAGTTGTGTGAAATGTAGGCAGCGCGATTGCTAGTTGATCTCCGCCTGTCTCGCCGTGCGACGCCAGAAAGTCGCGAGCGAAGGCGGGAAGGCTCTGCGACGCCGGCCTGATTGAAGCGGCCCGGTCGAAAAGTACGACGTTTTCGGAGAGGTCCCGTGTGATCGTCGCCCTGTAGCGATTAGAGAACTCCAATGTGAGTTGCAGAGCTACTATCGCAAGCACCGAGGCGACAACGAGTGCGTGGAAGCCGGCGAGTTTGCCTACGGTCCCCATCCGGGGGAGTCGACGCCGTGAGGATGTCAGTTGTCGCCCGATGATGTCGAGAGTGTGGTAGTCGTGGATGAGGATTCCTGGGATTTGGACGCAGCATCGCTTGAGGAGGATTTCGCTGCGGCCCCAGTGGTGGTCGATGGAGCCGCAGCATCGGAAGTTGCGGCCGTGGTCGGGGGGCTGCTCGCAGGAGCGACCTCCACGACGGCCTCAGTCGGCTGCACCACTTCGGGCGGGGGCTGGGTACTCCCCGCGGGCTGGGTCTTTGTACTGGTGCCCGTGGGCGCAGAGGGGTGCGGTGTTGACGAAGGGATCTGGCTGGCGGCCCTTGACGTCACGGGCACGGCGGCGCCGGCAGTTATCGTCGAGCGGGATGGCGTCGAACTTGAAGTCGTCGAACTTGAAGTCGTCGAACTTGAAGTCGTCGACTGGGCCGTCGTCGACTGGGCCGTCGTCGAGGAAGGCGAAGTGGATGCGACGCTCGATGACGCTGCGGCCGGCGAGGACGACAGGTTGAG
>JAKBBA010000229.1 GCA_021808665.1 Actinomycetes bacterium | reverse complement strand
TTCGCGGGACCCGAACCGGATACGGCCGGGCCGTCAGCGATCTCTTCGTCACGAACCTCACCTCCAGACAATCGATGTGTCTGAAGCGTGGTCACGAAACTGGCACTATGCCGATCTTTCGGACCTAAGTACGCCCGCAACCTGCACTAACGCGACAAACCTCGGCATAGTTCACATGTCGGCATAGGATTTCTAATGCCGACGTCGGCATTATATGTCGGCGACCCACAAGGCGTCGGGGCGCTCGGCGACGAAGTTGCGACCAACGAGGTCTGGGGCGCGCACATGAGCAGGGTCGGCCTTGGTGGTGAATCGCTTCTTCGCCCGGCTCGCCCCACGCAGGCCCTCTGCGGCCATGAGCCGGGCCACCTGGTCCCGGCCGGCGTCGATACCGGCCCGCCGGGCCGCCTTCCACAGCTTGCGCCGCCCGTAGACCGAATAGTTGTGCACCCACAGCGCGACCAGCAGCGGGACGACGACCGCGTCACGGCGCGCCCGCGCAGACGGCGTGCGGGCCTTGGCCTCGTAGTAGGTAGAAGGGGCGACCTGCAGCTGAGCACAGATCGACTCGACCCCCCATCGACACCCACCGGACTTGCGGTCGCGGTGGGTGTCGATGAAAGCGACTACTTGCTGCGTCGGCGGTCGAGCTCCGCCCCGAAGAAACTCGCCGCGGCCTGCAAGATGTCATTCGCCCGGCGAAGTTCCTTCACCTCCTTGCGCAGCTCGATCAGCTCGTCGTGCTCGGCGGTCGTCGCACCCGGCCGTCGTCCGCCGTCGACCTCGGCCTGCTTGACCCAGGTGCGCAACGACTCGACACCCACACCGAGCTGACGGGCGACCCGCCCGACCACGGCGTGATCATTGGGATCCTGGCGCTGCAAGTCGACGACCATGCGAACAGCCCGCTCCTTCAACTCCGACGGGTACCGCCTCTGGGTTGGCTTCTCCGATGCCATGCTCCATCCTCACTTCCAAGGTATGAAGCCTCCGGGATACCCAGGCCGCATCAAACCGCCGAGTGGGCACGGACCAGTTAGTCGATCCTCGAAGCGGGATGTCGGCGGCGCATCTCGGTCCCACCAGCGCGTCCGTTTCGCCCGCACCTCGGGCGTGGCCAGGATTACTCGAGGCTCCGGTAGGTGGTCAGCGGACACCAGACCGAACACCGTACGGGTCCCGCAGAACGCGGATACCGCGGTCACGCTCCGTCACCTCTCCCGCCCCCTCGTTGTCGATGACCAACCCCCTATCGGTCGTCGGGTAAAGGTAAAGGAACGCGGGGTCCTGGCGGGGCCGGTGCCCCCTGGTTGCGCAGGCGCAGGTAGCGGGCGGCGACGATGAGCTGGCGGGATCCGACCTCGACGAGGACCATGAGCAGCAGGCAGGCCACGATCGCGCTCGATGCCGTGATGTCGAGCGAGCGCATCAGGTGGCCGATGTTGCGGTCCGCGCTCGGGCCGCCGTCGGCGGCATACAGGCTGAACGCCGTGCGCAGGACCACCCCGGTCGTCCAGAACACCGCAGCGAGAGCGCCGGCCTTCGCGTAGATCCCTTTCTCGGTCGGGTAGACCCGGGTGAAGCTGCCGGCGCCGACCCCGAACACGAGGCCGAGGACGACTCCGCCACCGACCAGGTACAAGTCGTTGCCGGCGGTCGGGACTCCCTTGAGGTACGCGAAGAGGAAGTAGACCACGATCGCGACCGGCAGACCCAGGTTCCTCGGGGTGAGGCGCCGACCCCGGAACTGGACGAACACCGTCGCCACCAGCACGGCGTCGAGGATGTAGTCGAGGGCGTTCACGGCTGCGCAGCCCGGTCCCGGTCGCCCTCGGGGTCGGCGTGGCTGGCCTGCAAGGCTGCGGCCACCTCCGTGGCGACGGTCCGCTCGCCGATCCATCGCAGTACCGCCGCGGCGAGCGGCAGGGGGACACCGCCCGCGTCACTGCGAACCTCGATGGCGGCGCCGTCAGGCGTCTGATGCAGTACCGCCACGCAACGCCTGAGCGGGCCTCGTCGCACCGCGACCGTGCTGCCGCCTGCGACCTCCACCTTGGCACCCGGGCGCAGCAACGAGGCCAACCGGGTAGCGGGCGGGACGGACCGGTTGCGCCTCATCGCAGACTGCCGTCTGGGGTGGTCGGCGGCGGCCACGTCGATATCGGCTTTCCGATCTCCCAGTGATGACCGAACGGGTCGACCAGTCGGCCGAGCAGCCACCCGTGGGCTTCGTCGACGGGATAGATCTCCTCGGCTCCCGCTGCCATGGCACGCCGCACGAACGCCGCCGGGTCGTCGACCACGAGCAGCATCCGCATGGTCGACCCGCCGAGGGTCTCGGGGCTGAAGTTGTGGTGCTCGGGCGACTCGTCCTCTACCCAGAACCGGGTGTCGCCGACGGCAAGCTGGGCGACAACTTCCTCGTTCTCCGCGTCGCCGCCGACGCGAAAGACCTGCTCCGCCCCGAACGCCTGCTCGTAGAACGCGACCGCTTCCCGGCCGCGCCGCACCGACAGCTGGACCTGGACCCCGGGAGGAGCTGACTCAGGCACAGCCACCAGGCACCTCCCAAGGACTGCGGCGCTCTATCGCGCTGACGGCACGGCCTCCATTTCTCCGGTCCGAGGTGATCGTGGCGATCGTGGCGAACTCCCACTGGTGGCCCTCCGGGGCGAGGGCGGCGGAGCTGCGCAGGCCCCATGGCTGGTAGGCCGGAACGCTCAGGAGGACGCCGCGCTCGCGCTCAGCCCGCCGGTGACGGGCCTCCGCCTGGTCGGTGCCGACCGTGACGGCGTGGGTCGGCAGCGGCCAACTCGGTCCGTTCACCGCCTCGGAGCGCGCTGCGCGGGCATGCATCCAACCCTTGGACTCGACGGGGCCCGAGACCATCACCGTCGCGCCGTCGGGGCTTTCGAAGGGCGCGGTGAAATCGTCCCGACGGCCGAAGCACATCCGCTCGGCGAGCCCGAGAATCCGGCCGGCCCGCTCCACCGTGACGGCCCGGTCCCGGTCGTCCAGGTGCGGGCAGAACCTCCGATCGCCGTCCTCATGCGCCACCATCGTCCATCGCTCTCGTTCCGCTAGAGGTTAGATATGGTTCTAGCATAGTGAATATGGTCTCGGACGCAAGGCGTGAAGTGTCGTCGCTGCGACCCCGCTCCTACCGGTCACCGAATCGCCAGGCCCAAGCCCGTCGGACGCGAGGGCGGATCCTGGCGGCTGCCAGTGAGTTGTTTCGCGCCGGCGGCTACGCCGGCACCACCATGGCTGGCGTCGCGGGCGCGGCGGGCGTCTCTGTCCCCGCGGTCGAGCTCGCCTTCGGGACCAAAGCGGCGTTGCTCAAAGCGGCGATCGACGTCGCGATCGCCGGTGACGACGAGCCGGTCCCGGTGCTCGAACGTCCCTGGGCCGCCCGGGCGCACGCAGCCGCGACCGCCGAGGAGTTCCTTGGCGTCGTCGCCGAGACCCTGGTCGCCGCAGCCGAGCGTTCCGATGCCCTCGTCCTGGCTGCCTTCGAGGCCGCCCGCAGCGACGAACGTCTCGCTCCGATCGCCGACCAGCTCAAGACCCAGCGGGCGGTCACCGCCGCCTGGATCGTCGACGGGCTGTCCGGCCGCGTCCCGCTGCGCACGGGGGTCGACCGCGCTGGCGCCATCGACGTCGTCTGGCTGCTGATGGAACCCGCCGTGTTCGACCGGCTCATTACCGATCGCGGATGGACCCCTCAACGCTTCGGCACATGGTTCGCCAACAGCGCCCTCCAGCTCCTTACCGCCTGCTCCGACAACCAACCAGGACCACCGGAGACGCCCCGATGACGCGACACTGCAGGCAGCCCCGAAGGGCGCGCTCATGTACTTGAACCTTCGGGCCCTGGCACTGGTACCCCTCGCGCCCGAAGCAATGGCTGGCGTCCAGAGCTGCGACCATCGCTCAGCGGCACAGAGGTCACCCGAAGAGTGATCCGAGATTGCCGGCCGGTCCGAGATGAGTCAGCTTGTCGGGGTTCACGATCCCGTAGACGGCTGCGATCCGCCCGTCGACGATGTCCAAAGCGGACAGGCCGATCACCCGACCCGTCGCGTCGAGAAGGACCGCTCCCGGGTTCTCGTTGAGCTGCGCAGACCGCCACGACACGCCCGGCAGGCGAGAGACCCGGCGGACCCATGCGACGAGCGCACGCGAGACGCGGTCTCGGCCCTTGAGCGACCGGGCCAGGGCAGGAGCCTTCCCGCCGCCGTCCGCGGTGAGCTGCACGTCGTCGGCGAGCAACGCTTCGAGCCCGGCGAGGTCGCCCTGCTCAGCCGCCGCGAAGAACCGTCGGGCCAGCTCGTCGCGCTGGACACGAGAGGCGGCGAAGCGCGGCCGGCGCGCCACGACGCGGCGCCTGGCGCGGGCGGCGAGCTGGCGCACGTTGTCCTCGCTCTTGTCGATGATCTCCGCGATCTCGGGGTACCCGTAGCCGAACACGTCGTGGAGCAGCAGCGCTGCACGCTGCTCAGGGGAGAGGGCCTCGAGCAGCACCAGCATCGCCAGCGACAGCGAGTCGGCGGTCTCGGCGCGCCGGGCCGGATCATCATGGCCGTCGGTGATGATCGGCTCTGGCAGCCACTCGCCGACATAGCGCTCGCGCCGGGCACGAGCGGAGCGCGCCTCGTTGATCGCCAAGCGGGTGGCAACGGTCGCCACGTACG
>JAKBBA010000050.1 GCA_021808665.1 Actinomycetes bacterium | reverse complement strand
GATCGTGACGCCAAGCCCGCACACCCCCACACCAGCCGCACGATGATCAAACGCCGAAGCCGTCGCGAGCAAACACCGAAACCCGAGCACCCGAACCGGCAGGCAGCATCGACGGTGCCAGCAAGCCCGACAGCTGAACCGCCAAATCAAAACAGGCACACAGTGGCATCGGGCGATGCAACGTTGACTGGCGTCCGGGTCGTCAGTTTAGAAGGGGCCGGCCCCGCCGTTGTGGCCGCTGCTGTTTGGGGGTATGCGGCTGGCGGTGGCTGTGCGGTCGGTGTTACAGGATATGAGCAGGACTGTGTCGGCGGTGATCTCGTAGATTGCTTCTTGGCCGTACTGCTGTCCGACTTCTCTTGCTTGTTGGCGTGTGAGGCCGCTAACCGCGACGCTCGCCTCGCTGTGAGCGCCGTCGGGGCTGCGTCCTACAGCGCGGGCCATGGTGAGACCGGCGTTCCACAGCTCTCCGGCGAGGCGGGCGTTCGCGGTGAGGTTGTCGTCTTGGTCGGCGTTCTGGCCGCCTGGGTTGCTGGCGGTCAGGATATGGATCGGTTCGGGGAGCGGTAGGTGGTCGGCGCCGTGCGGGCCGTTGAGGTCGGTCCAGTCGCCGGGGGTTGTTTCGACGGAGATTACTGTTTCGAGGTAGCGCTGCCAGGTCCATTCGCGTCCGAGGGGGGCGTCGGGGCCGGCGGTGCCCCCGAACATGGCTGCGAGCAGCGGGGCGGTCTCTGAGGCGATCCGGTCGACGGACTGGTGGACGGCGGCGACGGTGGCGGGGTCGATGGTGTCGGCGAGGATCTCGCCTTCGACGAGTACCTGGGTGCCGACAGTAAAGACGCGGGCGAGGCTGATCTGGGCGTTGATTATGTTGAGTTCGCTTAGCAGTTCGGGGCCCGCTTCGATGTTGTGGAGCGCGACTGCGAAGATTTGCAGTCTGGGCGGCCCGTCGGCTAGGCGGGCGTAGCTGGGAGTGGACGAGCGGGGTAGGACGTAGTCGCCGTCGGGATCTCTACGAAGCGACCAGCCGGGGAACACTGCGCCTAGGGTCTGCTCTATTTGGGGCCGGTAGGACTCGGCGCTGGAGCGGTGCGCTACGGTGCCGCCGGTCCATGTCCCGGCGTGGATGACCAGCATGCCGCCTTCGTCGGTTGGGATGTCGAGGCGTACTTCGTCGGTGTCGAGAGCGTTGCAGAACTCGCGGAGGTCAGCCGGGTCGATGGCTATCCGGGCGTGTCCGTCGCCGGCGGCGTCGAGCTGGTAGAAGGCGGGGCCGATCCCGGCCCATTCGACTTGGAGTTGCAGGTGGCCTGCTTCGAGCTCGAGCCATAACGTCGGGTATTCCTTCTCGCGGCGTTGATTGCATTGCGCTACACGGGTGGCGGTGCTCACGACGTGGCGGAGCGCTCCTAGCGCTACGACGGTGGTCACTGACTGCTGCCCCTCGCAGTCGCGGAGAAGCTCGTCGACGTTGGGGGGCTGCAGCGCCGGGAGGTTCAGGTGGTAGCTGATAGTTCCGTCGCTGACACTGACTCGCCCGGCTGGACCGGTCCGTACCGTTAGTGGCCCGCCCGCCTGGCTTAGGGCGCTAGCTGCGGTGATCGTGCGCGGCGCCAGCAAAGCGTCGACGTCACCGGCGGAGCCGATGGTCGTGAGCCGGGCGAAGCGCGTGCCGCCTCTGGCCGACCACACGGCCCGGCCGTCGGATGCGACGAGATGCACGTAGCCCGAGCCGAGATGCTCGTCGTCGTACGCGAAGGGCGCCACAAGCTCCGAGGCGGCCTGCCATTCGCCGGTCGAGATCACAGCTTCGTTCATCGATGCTCCCAAGACCTTTCTCCCGGTGAGGGTTGTTAACGGTGGGGTACGCCGCAGGCGCCGATAGCACGGTATCGGAGCACGAGCGCCACCGCGGCGACCTTGCCGCGACCAGCTGGAACGTCCCAACGGCTGGGTCTCTGTCAATCGCGGGGATAGCCGCGCCGCTCGGCTCGTCGCGCCGCAGCCCGACATTTCGGCCGACGGATTGTGTCGACGGCGTCACCGCGCCCGCGGCGGCCCAACGAAGGCCTAGGCGGGCTAAACGCAGGGGCAATGCTAGATCACGGGGAGGACGGCTACGCCACGGTGCCGCGCGCCAGCGCCGAGATCAACATCGAATGTCGCGAGAGAGGCCTGATGGTGGACGGCGACGTCCAATACGCAGCAGTTGGGCAGCTTCAGGCCGGTAGCTGCTCGCAGTTCGGCCAGGCGTAACGGTTCGTCGGGGTCGTGCGGTGCTATACCAACACCGGCTGCTCGAAGGCCGTCGCGCATGGCCGCACCGCGGCCGACCCTGAAGCCGCCGACTAGAACCTCTGCCATCGTAACGGTGTGGACGAGCATTGAGCCGGGGGTGGCGTCGAGCAGGATGGCGGTGGCCACCGCGTAGTGGGAATCAGCGGCGCTGAGGTGGGCGATCAGGACGCTAGCGTACAGGGGAATCATGCTTGCCAGTCCTCCCGAAGTTTGGAGAGATGGTCGGGACCAAACGCGTCGGGGTATGCGCCGCTGCTGGCAGTCACGGCGGCCGCTGCGGAGGCAATCGCTATTGACATTGACATTGACACATGGTCCGCCCAGCTCCGAAGCTGACCACGCGGAGGTAGGGCTCCTATTTTTCAAATTGCTGCGAGCGTGAAGCTGACCCGTCCGCGTCGCGCAAGACCGTCGGGGGAGCGTTCAGGTCCTGATTCACCGCTCCACCGGGTTGGTCAGCTCGCCACGTCACGGGGTGCTAGTTCGAGAAGCGAGTCGCGGTCACCCGGGCCCTGCACTGGAGTGACGTCGCGGGCCGACAGGGCGCCCCCGCAGGCGGTGCAGGTGAGGATGGCGTTGGATTCCTCGCCGCACCCGTTGTGTACGAAGCGGATGGGAGGGCCGTCGGGGGCGGCGTACTTGTCCCCCCACTGGCGCATGGCGGTTAGTACCGGCCATAGATCGCGGCCTTTGGACGTGAGCCGGTACTCGTAGCGGGGCGGGTGCTCGGAGTAGGGCACCTTCTCGAATACGTCCGCTTCGATCAGATGGTTGAGCCGCTGGTTGAGCACGTTGCGCGAAATGCCGAGCCGTTCTTGGAACTGGTCGAAGCGCCTCACCCCGAGAAAGGCGTCGCGCACGATGAGCATGGACCACCATTCCCCGACGACCTCTAGGCACTGGGCGACCGAGCAGTGCATCTCGGCGAAGCTTTTCCGTTCCACTCCACCAAGAATAGGGGTTGCGTCATAGAACGCAGCAGGTAAACTTCGTTCTATGACAAAACTGACCCCGGAGCTTCGCCCTTCTTCGGTGCGCCGGGCGGTGTTCGCAGTGACTGCTCTGGGCGCCTTCATGGCGTCGCTCGACCTGTCGATCGTCAATGTCGCCTTTCCGGCGCTGGCCCGCTCGTTCCCCACCGCTAACCGCGCCGGGCTGGCGTGGGTGATCACCGCCTATTCCATCGTTTTCGCCTCGCTATTGGTGACGGCCGGTCGCGCTGCTGACCAGCTTGGGCGACGACGGGTTTTCTTTATCGGCCTTGGGATCTTTACCACCGGTTCTGTCCTGTGCGGGCTTGCCCCGACCCTGCCGCTGCTGGTCGTCGGACGGGTGGGCCAGGGCGCCGGGGCGGCCCTCCTCCTCCCGGCCTCCCTCGGCTTGCTGCTCGAGGCGTTCCCGGGCGAGTCACGATCCCAGGCGGTAGCGCTCTGGGGCGGTGTGGGTGCTTTGGCGGTGGCGACCGGCCCCTCGTTGGGCGCAGCCCTTATCAGTTCGGCCGGGTGGCGCTCGGCGTTCTTCGTGAATCTTCCGGTGGGTGGGATCGCTTTGGTTATCGGCCGGCGGGTCCTGCCTGCCTGCAACGGGGTGGTCGGGAGGCGAGTGCAATCCGACTTCCCCGGGATCCTGCTGATCACCGCATCGTTGGTGGGGCTCGTACTGGCCGTCTCCGAGGGGCCGGAGTGGGGATGGAGCGACCCGCGAGTTATCGGCGGCGCCGTCGGCGCGTTCGTGCTTGGAGCCGTCTTTCTGCGGCGGTGCTCGCGCCACGCCGAGCCGGTGTTAGACCTGTCGCTGTTCCGTGACCGTTCATTCAGCGTTGCGAACGCAGCCACCTTCGTCTACGCCATGGGCTTCTTCGCAATGCTGCTCGGCAATATCTTGTTCCTGACGGGCGTGTGGCACTACTCGATCCTACGGGCCGGCCTGTCCGTCACTCCCGGCCCTCTGGTCGTAGCGGCCGTTTCCGGCCCCGCCGGCCGGCTGTCGGCAAGGCACGGCTTCCGCCCGGTGCTGGTAGTCGGCTTCGCCGTCTTCGCAGCAGGCCTCGTCTGGTACGCGACGTTCGTCGGTATACAGCCGCACTACATCGCCCGATGGCTGCCGGCCACGCTTATCACCGGGCTCGGGATCGGGCTGACGTTCCCGGTCCTCAGCGCTGCGGCCGTTTCCAGCCTTCACACCTCACGTTTCGCCGTCGGTAGCGCGGTCAACCAGACATCGCGCCAGGTCGGCGGCGCCTTGGGGGTGGCCATCCTCGTAGCCATACTCGCCACCACGACTACTGCAGCTTCAGGGCTCCAGCACTTCCGCCACCTCTGGATCTTCTCGGCGGCCATGGCATTGTTGGCCGGCGGCATCGTCACCCTGTTGCGACCTTTGGGCGTCCCTCAACCGGAGGTGTTCCCCGCGGCGGCGCCGGCCACAGGCGCTGCGGTCGCCCTACGGCCGGAAGGACATCCATGACTATCGGCACGACCCGTCGGACTGCGGCAGTTGGTCGGCGGGGCGTACGCGAGGAGGGAGAAGCGACGGGTTGCCTACTCTGCCTGGTCGTGGCCCAGGCGGAACAGATTTCGTCGAAGCGCCGGTCAGGGCAGAGGCCGATCGCCGCCGGAGGGTTCAGGTTGGACCAGGTGTAGCCGGGCGTTCCGCTCTCTGCCAGTTCCCAAGCGTCGTAGAACACCAACCCTTCGACCGCCGTCGAGATTCGACCGGTGAGCATTCTTATCTCAGCGGAATCCGGCGCCGCTAAGAGTCCAGACGCGGCACGGGCCGCACGGTTGAGCGCCGGCCGTCGTCAGTGAGCCCAGTTCCGGTCGTCCGGTGTAGCCGACGATCGGCATGGACGGCCACCGGGTCAAAGCGGGGGTGAGGTAAGCAAGAACGTCATGTCGGGCATCAGTTCGCGTAAACCAGTTTGATATGCCGATGACGCCGGACGCCTCGTTTGCGATTAGTCCAGCGACGATCTTGTCGTGATGTTTCTCGAACAGAAACGCCACCCGAGGGTCCGAGAGTAGCGCTGGTGCGAAGACTCGGTCTCCGTAGGGCCAGTCCGCTGGCGTCTGGCCCCAAGCCGATTCCCACTGGCGTAGTTCGTCGTCTGTTTGGGCGCGATGAGTCAGAACTTCACGTGAAGTGTTCACATCCGGTGGCGCCAGAACGAACCATTCAGCGTCAAACAGGACCGAAAAGCCCAACTCCTGAAGTGGGAGCTGGTTGAAACTGTCCTTCACGAACCAGCGTGACGGGCGGCCGGTGTTCAATGCTGCCTCGATTGCGGCGAGCTGCGTGTCGACGCCTCCCGCAGTCAGAGTGATGAAATTCGGGTACAGCGGGACGACAAGCTCGTCTTGAATCCAATAGTCCCGGTAGAACGAGCCGTCCAACCCGTGCCCCTGGCAGACGACGTCACACCAGGCGGCGTTGTTCGCTGCTGCAAGCGAGACTGTTTCTCCCACGGCACGATATTTGCACCGTGGGACAGTCACGATCCATGCTCGACTCGACGTACATGTTGGATCAATCCCCGAAAGTGTCGATCGGGATGCCTCCGGCCTCGTCGCTTTTGCTCTCCTGCGGTAGCGACGAGCAGGTTCTGGTAGCTTGCGACCCTGCTGGCCTCGGGAGGTTAGGGGAGGCAGTACCTGCCGGGCGCGTCGAACGTGCTCGGAAGTGTTCGAATTGGTCAGGATCTTCGGTCGCCTCGACGATCCTGACCATTCGGTGCGTTTTTTCGAACTTTTTGGTACCCGATCCTTGCTCTGAAAAAGTTTGGTACCAGCCCTCGCTAAGAAAACGCACTTTTTGGTACCGAACTTTTCCGGATTGAAGATCCTGTCCATTTTTGACGGCTACCGGCTACCGGCTACCGGCTACCGGTCGACCAGCACGAATGTCCCGTCGAGAGGACACTCACCGCCAGAACCTCTCCACCCCCAACCAGTGGACGTCCTACGATTCCGGCTCACTGCCCGGCCTGTGCTTGGTGCCTAGCCTAGAGTCAAGGGCGTGGCGATCAAATGGCTAACCGCCTTCGTCGACCGGGATAGCCATACCTTCGACGAGGCGGTGCGCTTCTGGCTGGCCGTTGCGCGATCGACTCTATCGACGCCCAGAGGCGACCACGGCGAGTTCGCCACGCTGGTACCCTTCGACGGCAACGCGTACTTGCGTGTCCAACGGGTGGATGCCGGTGGGGGTTCACATCTGGATCTGCACGTAGACGACATCGAGGCATTCGTCGGGCGTGCGCTTTCCGCCGGCGCCGATGTGAAACAGCCCGATGCTGACCCGGTGATCCTTCGATCACCAGGCGGGATGGTGGCTTGTGTCGTCAGCGATCACGGCGAGTCCCGCCGGCCTCCGCCGCATCGCTCTGCCGGGGGAGTGCTCCACTCGGTCGATCAGCTCTGCATCGATATCCCGTCTCAATGTTTCGTCCCGGAGTGCCAGTTCTGGTCGGCTCTCACCGGCTGGGAGTTGCAAGCCTCGTCTGTGAGGACCGAGTTTATGTACCTGGTTCGCCCGTCGACGATTCCCCTGCGATTGCTCCTACAGCGCCGAGACGACAATGACGGCCCAGCCCGGGCGCATCTCGACATCGCCAGCGACGACGTCGAGCAGTTGGTCGTAGACCATCAGGCGATGGGTGCCACCGTCGTCGAGATATTCCAGCATTGGACGGCAATGGCGGATCCATCCGGCCTTCCTTACTGCGTCACCAGTCGAGACCCGCGGACGGGATTGCTGCCGTAGCCTCGAGATCAGCTCGGGTTGACTATCAAGCCGTTCGGCGACGAGCTCGAGATCGTCAACTTCTCGGTGTGGGAGTCGATCGAGGCCTTGGCCGATTTCACCTACCGTTCAGGTCATGTCGAGCTCCTTCGGCGCCGGCGCGAGTTTTTCGAGGCGCCGGCGTCGGCAATCGTGTGCTTATGGTGGATTCCGTCTGGGACGATCCCGACCGTGGCCGAGGCGATCACTCGTCTCGACCATTTGAGGGCGCACGGGCCTTCAACCGTGTCTTTTACTTTCCGTCATCGGTTCGGGCCGGACTCCGAGCTGCGCGTAATTGGGAGCCCGATGGACCTCTGTCTCGCGTAGAGAGTTCGCCAACCGGCGCTCACCTGGCAAAGTGGCGCTCAGCTGAGGTACCGCGTGTAGCGGACCTCATCGACGCGGATTCCGTGCACCTCCTCCGACTTACGCGCGCCGTCGAACAGCCAACCGTCAATCTTGTAAAAGCGTTCGGCTCGGGCGTTGCCGGCGAGGACCCACAGGACGGCCTCGTCGAACCCCCGGTCGATCAAATGCCGCCTCGCTTCGTCGATCAGCATACGCCCAGCCCCGCGTCCCCACCAGTCGGGATGAACGTAGATAGCGTAGAGCTCACCGACACCGGGTTTGTCGAGATCCCGGCAGGGCCCGATCGTTGCGAAGCCGCATATCTGTCGGTCGTCGACCGCCACCGTCGTGTGCGGCCGGTCCGGATCCCCTTCGGCGAAGGTGTAGCGAGCAGCGCGATCCCCCGGGTCCAGCGTATCGAGGTATTCGTCGGGCAGCAGCCCCCGGTAGGCGACTTGCCAGGATCGGACGTGGACCTGGGCGACTTCACTCTCGTCACCTTGCGCGGCCGGACGGAGAAGCATGCCACTAGTGCTGGACTGCCCAAACAACACGCGTGTAGTTTGTCGTGGAGGACCTCAGGGAGGGAGACCCACGATGGCGTACAAGGCTGCACCGATCACGCTGAGCGACGAGGCTCGGGCCGAGCTGGAGCGGAGGGTGCGGGCTGGGACGTGCCCGCAGCGGGAGGCGAAGCGGGCTCGGATCATCCTGCTGGCCGCTGAGGGTGTCTCGTCTCGGCGGATCTCGGCGGAGGTGGGGATGCACGAGTCGCATGTGGCGATGTGGCGGCAACGGTTCTTGGCCGACGGTGTCGACGGGCTGGGTGACGCCGATCGGCCGGGACGTCCCGTCACCTATGGGCATGATGACCGCATCAAGATGGCTGCTTTGGCTTGCCTGCAGCGGGACCCGGATGATCCGGTAGCGACATGGACCTACAAGGAGCTGGCGGAGGAATGTCACCGGCAGGGTATTGCGGTGTCGGAGTCGCAGTTGTGGCGGATCCTTGACGGCATGGACCTTAAGCCTCACAAGGTGAGGGGTTGGTTGAATCGGCGGGACGATCCTGAGTTTTGGGACCGGGTTCAAGATGTGTGCGGGTTGTATCTGAACGGTCCCGAGAACGCGATCGTTGTGAGTGTGGACGAGAAGACCGCTATCCAAGCCAGGGAAAGGATCGTGACCACGACGCCTGCGGCGCCGGGACGGCCCGGGCGCTACGAGTTCGAGTACCGCCGGCACGGCACGGCCAGCCTGTTGGCGGCCATGGAGGTGCACTCGGGAGAGGTACTGGCCACCGACATCGCCCGTAACGACTCGGTCACGTTCATCGAGTTCTTGGAGCAGATTGACTGCAACGTGGCGCCCAGCTTGGACATTCACCTGGTCATGGACAATGGCCCTTCGCACACCTCTAAGCAGACCAAGGCGTGGCTGGCTGCCCATCCGAGGTTTGTGGCGCATTACACGCCAAAGCATGCCAGCTGGGTCAACATGGTCGAGCTGTTCTTCTCGATCATTACCCGTAAAGTGCTCAAACGAGGCAACTTCTCTTCGCGCGACGACTTGGTCTCCAAGCTCATGCGCTATGTCGTCTCATACAACGAGACCGCCAAGCCCTTCGATTGGACCTACTCAGGTCAGCCCCTCAAGGTGGCCGCGTGAACGCGCGCGGCATTTGCGCGCGACAGCACTAGCATCCTCACTCACCGTCGCACTCGCAAGTGGGATACGACGACGCTGCCAAATCCCGCTGACAGATGCCTGAAACGCAGGATCAAGTGGGGTTGCCGTCGCTTCGTCACCGTTGAGTCGCCAGGCGAGCCGTCCAGTCCCAATAAGTGGCCGGTATCAGCGGCCACTTTCGAGACGCCCGGGGCGTGCCCCGGCGTCGGCGTCGCGCTCCCTGGTCTGCATACCGTTTACGGAACGTTGCCAAGTAACCGCGGACCGGCTGGAGCAGCAGCTGCGATTGCCACCAGCTCCGCGGCGGGCGCGAACGTTCCCGGCACTGTAGTTCCCCACGACGACCGGTGGCCGAAAGTCCAGGATGTGGGAAAAAACCGAGAGCCCCGGCACGCACAGCTTCCTCCACGACTTTAGCCATCAGTTCGACGTCCTTCGACGTCGCGTTTCTGAAGTGAGAGCGTCAGCTAGCCAGCCGGGGTAGTGCTCGTCTAAGAAGTAGCGGATCGTCGGCCGCTCAGACGGCATCGAGATACCCAGTAGGCCAAGGCCGCTTCGACGTCGTGTTCGGTCAGGCCGAGATTTGCGGCGACCTTGGCCGGGCTGAGTTCGCTTATCGGGTGCTGCTGCCAGGCCTCGGCGACGTTACAGACCTGTGGGCCAGCAGCTAGGGCCGCTCGGCGTTCTGCATTCACGGTTTTCACGAACCATCCTGCGCTCGACTGCCGGCGAGGCCGCAAGCGGCTCCGTGGGACTCAGCACGTCGAGTTGCGCCCGTCCCGGGCAGTACCTTGCACTGCATCCGCCCTGGGGCGCCACGCTCGTCAGGTCGTACCGTGTGGCCACGACCCTGATACTACGGGCCGCCTGTGACACCTATCCCGTCAGGGGGTCTCGCGAGGCGTCGTAGACGCGCTCGGCAAAGTCCTCCAAAAGCTCCGTGCAATCTTTAAGGCACCGCTCGCCGCGAGCTGCAGTGGGGGCGCCGAAGAGGTCCTTGGATCGTAGGTCCCGGTACCAGCGGCGGAGGCGCTCGACGTTCTGCTCCTCCTCGTCGAGTTCGGCGAGGGTGAACTTTTCGGTCTCGATCTCCCGCCGCAGCTCCGCCTCGGCCTTGTCGCACTCACTGACAAACTCCGCCCATTCCGCCTCGCGCTCCGCCGTGTAAAGACCCTCCACGGCGGCGATCGCTTCATCCGAGGCGCTCACGTAGAAGCAAAGCGCCTGGCCGCCCGAACGCCGCACGAGCGAGACAGCGCGTTGCAAGCCTTCGTCGAAGCGATCACCTGCGGGTATCGCCCAGGTCGCAGACTGCAGCGCTACCGCTCCCACTCGGCGCAGTTCGCGCCACACTGCTACCCGGTGACGGGACTGGTCTCCTGACAAGCGGTACGTGAGGAGGCGCCACGGCATGTAACGAATGCTACATTAGTGAGATTACTTCTTGTTACGCTACAGAGAATGTCCGCCGACCTCACAGTGACGTACCACGCAGCGATCCTCTCGGACGTGCAGGTGCTGGCGCCCAAGGGGCTCAACAACTCGGTCTATCTCGATATCAACCACTTCTCCCAGCAAACCGCGTGGGCTCACGGTTTTATGGCGGCGTATGCGGTGTGGATTGGACCTGTCGTCTTGGCGGCAGTCTTCTTCGCCGTCTACTCGATGGCGTGGTGGCGGGGAGCCAACCGCGCTGCGTCCTTACTCGCACTCGGGGGGCTTGGCACCTTGGTCGCAGTCGGCTTTAATCAGTTAATTGGCCATGCCACCAAAGAGCTGCGCCCGTATGCGACCCATCCGCTAGCCCTCGTCCTCGTCGGCAAGACCAGTGACTACTCGTTCCCGTCGGACCACTCAGTTGTGGCGGGCGGTTTGACTGTCTCGCTCCTTCTCGCGCTAGGCGGTGCTCTCTGGGAGCGGCGCGGACAGCACGCTGCCCCCAAGCTGACAGAAGCACACACCGGGCGTGTCACGAGCCGAACAGCCGTCCGATCGTTTGCTGCCGTAAACCTCGTCCTCGGCCTGTTTCTGTGCTTCGATCGGTTGTACGTTGGCGCCCACTATCCGGGCGATGTGGTCGCAGGGTACTTGCTGGCATCGGCAACCGTCGTTGCGATCTCGTTCCTGCGTCCGGTTGCCTACCGCCTAGCAGATCTAATCGAGCCCACTACTTTTGGCATCGTGTTGCGACGCCCGGTGCCGGCTTCTAGGAATCGCTGAGACCTGTTCTCAAGTAGACCCATATGGTGGTGTCGGGCTCGACTACGACAAGAGGCGTCACGTCGTTTGGTTCGATCAAGCCGTGGTTGCGAGCGAGATTAGAGGTTGCCAGGACTTCACCGGTCCAGCCAAGCTTGACAGGCTGCGGCGAGAAGTTGGTAACGCAGCGGAAGCGTTCGGAGCGCCCGAAGGCTAGAACGTCGGGTTCGCTGAGATCGAAAAACTCGAGGTGAGTGAGGTCCAAATCAGCCAGGGAGCGTCGGAGTTTGATTGCGTGCCGGAAGACTTCGAGTGTAGAGGAGGATTCAAACGCTTGGAGGGCGACGCCGAGCGTGGACCAGTCGTCGGGCTGCGCGAGCCACGGGCTCGCCGGACCGGATGTGAAACCGAAGGGCGGAGTGTCGCCGTCCCACGGTATCGGGACGCGGCATCCGAGGCGCCCTTCGGCGGGGTCAGACAAGATGACGGTGTCAGCGGTCGGATCTGCGGTCAGAACCTGGGGTAGCCCCAGCTCCTGGCCCTGATATATGCAGACAGGACCCGGCAGTGCGAGCATCAGCAGCGCGGCTGCGCGGGCCCGTCGAGTGCCGATCGGCTCCGTGCCGCCATTGCCCGGGTTTTGGATGGCCGGAGGTCTGGCGGAGGCTGTTCTGCTGCCCGAGTGACCGGATGGTTCGTCTGCGAGGCGTGTCGCAGACCGGACCTCGTCGTGGCTTTCCAGGGTCCAGCAAGCGTTCGGGTAGTGACGCTGGTGCGAATCGATCGCCTCCCTGAAGTCCTTGCTTGCCCAACGGGCCTGCAGAAATTTGCGATCAAACGCGCTGTCGAGCTCGCCTGGTCGGAGGTAGCTTGCGAATCGCGCATGTGTGGATGTCGTGACTTCCCCTAATAGGAAGACATGCCTCCCGGACTCGTCGCAGACCTTTCGCAGGCCCTTGAGGACGTCGTGGACCTGGTCGAAGTCCCAAAGCGGTGAGGCTGTCCATGACTCGGGATCGAAGCTGTCGTTTGGAGCGAAGCCCGCGTCGGGCAGGCCGGGCTTCTTGGCGAGGGCGGAGGCGGCATCGACACGAAAGCCGTCTATCCCGCGGTCGAGCCAGAAGCGCACGACCTGGTGGATCTCGCGCTGGACCTTCGGGTTGGACCAGTTGAGGTCGGGTTGTGATGCGGAAAAGAGATGCAGATACCACTGCCCTCGTCCGCCCTCGGAGTCTCGAATCCTCGTCCATGAGGGTCCTCCGAAGGCGCTGATCCAGTCGTTGGGGGGTTGGCTTTGCCCAGGACCGCAGCCGTCGGCGAAATGGTAGAACTCCCGTGCAGGTGAGCCCGGTGACGACTCCAAAGCGGTTGTGAACCACGGGTGCTCGTTCGACGTGTGGTTGACGACCAAATCGGCAATGACCGCGAGGTTGTGTCGGTGGGCCTCTTCGATCATTTCGTCGAGGTCGCTGAGCGCCCCAAAGCGTGGTTGCACGCCGTAGTAGTCACAGACGTCGTAACCACCGTCGCGCCATGGCGACGGGAACCAAGGCGAGAGCCAAATTGCGTTCGCGATTCGCCTTGCCGGCGGACGAACCGGGCGGGTCGCCGTGGTAGTTCCTCACCTGTCGAGATGGTTCTTCGGCGAGCTACTCGAGGGACTCATAGCCGTCACGTCGGGCGCTGACCTCGACATGATCCTCTACCACGTGGACGGCATCGACGACCGCCGCGACTTCTTCGAACGTCTACCTGCCAGGCGTAAAGTTGACGCAGTAGTCGTCCTGGCGTTCCCGGTTGACGAAGACGAGCGTCGCCGACTGCAACTTATGGGAGCCGACATTGTTGCCGCAGGTGGGCAGGACGCCCCCTACCCGCACGTCTACATAGATGACGTGGCGGCGGGACGACGCGCGGTTGACCACTTGATAATGCTTGGTCACCGCCGCATTGCGATGATCGAAGCAACCGACCCGGACCAACCGGTCCAGCCTTGTGGACGTTCCGAGGCGTACTTCACAGCGCTCGCTGACGCTTCGATCCCGGTTGACAATCGGCTCGTTGCGAGCGTCAGTTGGAGCGCGGAGCACGGAGCTGATGCGATGAACCAACTTCTAAGCCTGCGCGAACCGCCAACCGCGGTCTACGCTCATTCCGACGAACTCGCGCTCGGGGCGATGCGCAGCATTCGTCGGGCCGGTCTGCGGATCCCTGAGGACATATCGATCGTCGGCATCGACGACCATCCCCAAGCGGCGATAACGGACCTTACGACAGTCCGCCAACCTGTGCGCGAACAAGGTCGCCTCGCCGGTGAGATTCTTATGAAGCTTCTCGCGGGTGAGAAGGTTCCGAACAGGATCGAAGTCGCGACGAATCTTGTTGTCAGGTCCAGCGCCTCGCGCGTCTAGATGTATCGTCCAGTGTGCTGCCAGTAGGGGGCCCGCAGGCTCGCTTTGAGAAGTTTGCCGGCTTCGCTTCGAGGCATCTGGTCGACGCTCGACCAGTCCTTCGGCACTTTGTAGCTGGCGAGCTTCGCGCGGAGGAACGACTCGAGGTCGATGCGCTGTCCGTCGTCAAGGTCGACGCCGGGGATGAGCTGCACCGTTGCGTGCACCCGCTCGCCGTACTCCTCGTCGGGTATCCCGAAGACAGCCACGTCGACCACCGATGGATGTGAAGCTAGGACGCCTTCGATCTCGGCCGGGTAGATGTTGACGCCTCCGGAGATGATCATGTCGATACGCCGGTCCGAAAGATAAAGAAATCCCTGGTCATCCAGATAGCCAATGTCGCCCAGGGTGAAGTACCCAGCGACCGAGTGGGCTTGCGCAGTCTTGTCGGGCTCGTCCAGGTACTCGAAGTCGACACCGCTCAGGTTGCGCACGTGGATCACACCCGGTTCGCCTACGGCGGCCTGCGTGCCGTCGTCTGCCACGATGCGCACTTCCATTGTCGGCAGCGGCCGACCAACCGAACCAGGGTGCTCGAGCCAATCCGACGCCCCTATGAGCGAGACGAACCCTCCTTCGGTGGCGCCGTAGTACTCGGTTATTCTCGGACCCCACCAGTCGATCATCTGCCTCTTGATCTCCGGGGGGCATGGCGCAGCGCCGTGAACGACGGCTGCCAGCGAGCCACCGGAGAAGCTGGCGCGGTGATCTTCGGGCAGGCGGAGTAGGCGTATGAACTGGGTTGGGACCAGATGCAAGTTGGTGACCTGGTGTCGGTCGATGAGCCGCAAGGTGTCCGCCGGATCAAATTTCCGCTGTACGACGACCGTCGAACCGCCCACGAGCGGGAAGAAACTGAGCGCCCACTGCGCAGAATGGTAACCGGGACCGCACAGAAGGGTCCGCCCCTGCGGCGGTATGCCGAGCGCTGCGAGGCCCGCAGCCATCTGCGAGTACACACTCGTCGGAGTCCCGACTGAAAATGACGAGCTGGTAACGCCTTTCGGTCGTCCCGTGGTGCCCGACGTGTAGAACATCACACCGCCCATCATCTGACTCAAAGGCTCCCCCGCGCCGGCCGCGGCAAGGGCCTCCTCGTAGGTGGAGCCAAAGATCAACGTGGGAATCCCCGTGTCGCCGAGCGCTTCGAGGTGCGATGGATCGACGATCACGAGCCGTGAGCCTGAGTTCTCAACGACGTAGGCGACCTCTTCTGTTGCGAAATGCCAGTTGATCGGGACTACGAAGACGCCGCATTGGGATACGGCCGCGTAGACCTCGAAGATTTCTCGTCTGTTGTCCGAGAGCAGGGAGATTCGCTCACCCGCCTGCACTCCGTGCGAGCGGACAACGTGGATCAGCGCGTTCACCCGCTCATCGAAGTCCCGCCACGACGTCTCACCGTCGTCGTCGATGACAGCCGGCGCGTCGCTACGGTCCCGAAATCCTCTGAAGAGCTCCGACATCGGCCACGTTCCCCCTTCGCGGAATTTGCCTCTTTGCCGACTAGGCCTATTCGTATCGTCAGCCGATGAGGATAGCGCAAGCCCAATTGTCGGATCGGGCTGCGCGATACATCCCCTCTCGGCCTGTTCATCGAAGCGCCGCCCAGCGTCTTAGAGGCTCCGCGGATTGCGCAAGGGGGCCGCTGCGAGGTGTTGGCGAAGGCAGGATTTGCCTCAAGACCTGCTCCGTTCAGACCGATGCCTCGGTAGCCCCCGCGCGTCTGCTCGGGACGGAATGGCAGCTCGGGACCGCATGGCAGCTCGGGACGGAATGGCAGCTCATGATCTGCAGCGACGAATGACTCTATCTCCGAAGCGTTTGCGATGAAAGCGCTGATCCTCGCGGCTGGACTGGGGAGGAGAATGCGCCCCCTTACCGAGTCCACTCACAAGACCCTGCTGCCCATCGCCGGTACCACTATCCTCGACCGCCTGCTCGCAAGCCTCCGATCGTGCGGTGTGAGCGAAGTGTGGATCGTTACGGGCTACAGGGCCGACGACATCAAGGCGGCGGTCGAGGAACGCTTCGGGGACCTCGACGTCCGCTACGTCCACAACGACAGATACGAGACCACCAACAACGTGTTCTCCATGGCCCTCGCCCTCGAGAGCATCGAGATAGACGACGACATATTGCTGATCGAGTCGGATCTGATAGTGGACCACAGGGTGATGGAGCAGATCGTCGCGAGCGACCACGACAACGTCGCGCTGGTCGACAACTACCGGGTCGGCATGGACGGGACCGTCGTGAGCCTAGGACTAGGAGATGTCGTCGCAGCGGTGCACCCCTCATATCTGCAAGGCGAAAGGTTCGACTTTTCCGATAAGTACAAGACTCTCAACATCTACCGTTTCAGCCGTGACTTCGCCAAGGCAACGCTGCGAGAGATGCTTAGCTTCTATGCCCGCTCGATCGACTCTGGTTGCTACTACGAGCTGTTGCTCGGGGTGCTGATCTATATGCGCGCGGCCACGATCCACGCCGAGAAGGTCGCGTTCCCGTGGGCCGAGGTGGACGACCCCAACGACTTGGCGGTGGCCGAGTTCGTCTTCGACCCGCCGGCGCGGCGCTCCACTGTGGAGGCATCGTGGGGCGGCTCGTGGAACCTCCCGTATCTCGACTTCTGCTTTATCCGCAACAGCTATTTCCCGAACGAGGCGATGCTTGCGGAGATGCGCTCGAGCCTGGACCTGGTTTCGTTCAACTACGGATCGTCTCAGGAGGTACTCAATCGCAAGCTCTCATATTTCGAGGGTTGTGACCCGGCTAACCTGATCTTGCTCAACGGTGCCTCCCAGGCATACCCGGTGCTTCGTCACCTATACGGCAGCGAACGGGCTTTGATCCCGGATCCAACCTTCGGGGAGTACCCGAGGACCTTCCCCGATGCGCTCACCTATCGCGACGCCGGACTGGCCGGTAACGGCGGAAAGGCTTTCAGTGGCGGCCTGGCGGAGTCGATATCGTCGGCTCGGGTCGTAGTTGCCGTGAACCCTAACAACCCGACTGGCACGACATTGCCCACGTCTGGGCTTCTCGAACTGATCGTCGACCACCCTGATCGAATTTTCATTGTCGACGAGTCCTTCGTGGACTTCTCCGGCGAGGCCTCGATAGTACCGGCAGTCGAAGAGTGCGGTCTTGGGAACGTGATCGTCCTCAAGAGCTTGAGCAAGTGCTGGGGTGTGCCAGGCGTGCGCCTCGGCTACCTCCATACACTTCGCGCAGAAGTCCACGACGCTTTTCGCGTGGCCATCCCGATCTGGAATGTCAACTCGATTGCGGAGCACTTCGTCGAGCTGGTCCTCAAGCATCGCGACTCGCTCGAAAGCTCCTTCGCTCGTGTCGTCGCCGACCGGGAGGATCTGGCAGCCAGCCTGTACGCGCTTGACGTCGTCGACCATGTCGTTCCGAGCGGCGCCAACTTCGTTCTCGCCAAGCTCACTGTCGACGCCCGTTCGGCGGGATCGTTGGCAGACCACCTCATGGAGGTTTCCGCAATTCACGTGAAAGACGCTTCGGCCAAGGTAGGCGACGGAAGGGGATACTTCCGCTTGGCGGTGCGCGGTGCAGTGGACAACAAGCGTCTCTGCGAAGCTCTGGCGCATCTCGCCGGCGGCTTGACGTGACGATCGCAGCGCGCAAGGGACCTATTTACGCGACGACTGCTCATGCTTGCACGGCGGCCAGCACCCGCTGTGAGTACTGGACCTGGGGCGAGGACTACGTCCGCCCGGAGTGCTGCACCAACCATCTGCGCGAGGTGGCTTTCTTCGCCGACACGCTTTTGAGCCGGCACGGAATCACGCACTGGTTGGACTACGGAAGCCTCCTCGGCGCGGTCAGGGAAGGCCAACTCATCGCGTGGGACTCAGACGTGGACTTTGGTTGCCTGCGCTCCGACTACGACAAGGTGGTCGCACTGCGAGACGAAGTCGCCAGCGCCGGCCACTACCTGGATCTGTCGGACCCATCCGTGCTGAGGGTCAACCTGAGCGCCCACAACGACCAGCACGTGGACCTGTACTTTTGGACGGAGAGCGCCGGGGTGATGCGGATGGACCCCCAGTCAGGACTGCACTGGCCGGGAGCCGGCGACCAGGAGTCTTTCCCAGCTCACTTCCTCGACCACCCAGAGCACGTCAGCTTGTACGGGAGGCCGTTCGCGGCTCCTTCCCCGGTTCGGGAATTCCTCGCCGCCTACCGCTACGGACCTGACTTCATGACGCCCACCCGACCGATCCCACGCCTGCACGAGCTGCCGCGCATCGGCCCTGAGCAGCTGAGCCCATCGGTTCGCGCACTCCTCGACGGGGTTGCCAAGATGCAGCGGGGAGCAGAGGCGGCGGCGGCGTCGCCGAAGTGGAGGAGCATTCCCGGCGCCGTCTCGCTCGTGGAAGGCGGGCGGCCTCTACGCCGGTCTGTGTCGAAGATGGCGTCCGGCGGGGAATGCCTGGTTGCCCCTGAGGAGCGATACGATCCGGTCGTTGTCGACTTGCTCGAGGCGTTCGCGTGGGCCGAGCGCAACCGTGACGAGCTCGAGCACCCTACGGTCTGGGTGGTAACGCGAAGGGCGGCCCGTCTTTGTTGTCGTATAACGGCGAAGCTACCGCGCTCCTTGGCGCGGGTGACGAAAGGCGCCAGGTGAATTCGACAACGGACAGTGTCATGCTGGTTGTCAGGACTTCGCTGGGCAAGGTCGGGCCTTTGCGCCGTGTGTATCGGAGGTGGGCGGCTGCCCGGCGCGGGCGAGACCTGCGTCGGTTCCACGACGTGCTCGACAGCGGCCCGCTCGCCGGGCGCTGGCAACTCTGGGCGGGTGTGGTTCTCGGCCTCGAGAGGTCTGGAGACATCTTGAAGTGGGATCGCGACATCGACGTGCTGGTGTCGCGGGAGCACTTCGACGCCCTCGTATCGACGATCGAGACCCTTCGATGCAGCGGATTTCTCCCCTTCGAGAACTTCGTGGGCAACGACGGGCGGCTGATAGGCGTGCACCTGCTCCGTCACGGCTTCATATATGACTTCTTCATCGCCGAGCGCGTGATAGGTACTTCCGGCACGGAGATGGTCGAGTTCAAGGAATTGGTTACCAAAGACGGGTCGGTATGGGAGCAAACCGGTCGTATACCGCGTCAACAGTTGCGCCCGGTTCCGGCATGGGGCCGGGGCTGGCCGTGTTCAAGCGATATTCCGCTCGAGCTCGAGTACCTCTATGGGCCGTCATGGCGGGAACCAGACCCGGACTGGAACGCTTCGAAGTCGCCGTACGTCGTCGCGAGCGAGCCCTACCGGCGCTGTACCGGAACTTGGACGGCGCTAGAGCAGACACCCGTCTCGGAGGCAGCCGCAGAGGAAGCCACCCGTCGACGCTAGCGGCGAAGTGGCCTTTGGATTAGCTTACGCGGCGGTCAACGGCCGGACATAGCGCAAAGTCGCGCAATGAGCCACAGTTGCATAGGGATTGCACCATGTGCGTGTGCCCTCGGAATGGACCGACGGGATAGGCGACGAAGTGCGCGCTCCCGACGTCAAATACTCCTGGAGAAGGAACCAGCTACTAGCGCGCGCTACGGCTGGATCTTGGCGTCTGACCAACGGTTGACGATCGAGATGTCGGCGGGGAATCGCACGGGCGTTCCCTGCGCCCAGCGCCACACTGCCTCCTCTAACGCTCGGGCTACCGCTTCGGCGACAGAAGCGGCGTGCGGTTTCGGCGTTTGGACGATGAGTTCGTCGTGCAGGCACAGCACGATGTGTGCGTCCAAGCCGGTGATGCGGGCTCGTACGGTGACGGCCCACATTTTGAACAGTTCTGCGGCGGCCCCTTGGATGACTGCGTTCCGCCCGTATCGCCCTCGCGCGGCAGCCGCCCCGGGTGTTTCGGGCTGCGCCGCGGCAGCTCGGTCTCTGGACATCGGGATGAGGCGGCCGCCGTAGGTGCGTAGGTCGTGTCCGGAGGCGGCCTCGCGGGCAGCACGATCGAGGTAGGCCATGGCGGACGGGTATGTGGCGCGTAGGCGGTGCAAGGCTTGTGCGCTTCGACCGGTGGTAGCGCCGTACATCGCGCCGAGCATTGCGGTCTTGGCTGTGGCCCGATCGACGTGGAGTTGCTGAGCGACCGGTGCGTACATGTCCTCCTGCCCGGCCGCCGCGGCGAGCGCCGGATCGCCTGAAACGACAGCTAGGACCCGGGGTTCGATCTGGCCTAGGTCAGCTCGTACGAACGTCATTCCGGTCTCTGCCGCGACGGCGGGCCGCAACTCCGCTGGCATGCTGTGCAGGCCGGCTGAGGCGGTCATCCTTCCCGCAGCGCCGTCGGCGACGGACCACTCACCTCGGAGGCGGCCGTCGGCTCCGAGATGATCGTCGAGCCAGCGGTACCCGTAGGTGGTGGCTATTCGCTCCGCTTTGCGCCAGGCGAGAAGGGCTCCCACGATCGGGTGGCGGTCCGCGACTTCGCGAAGGTGGTGGGCGCGGGTGTCGGCGACGTCGATGCCGAGCCGGCCGAGCAGTACTTTGACCTGGGCGTTGGAGCGCAGGTCGACTTCGACGCCAGCGGCGACATGGCGGAGGACGTCGGCGTCGCGCTCCGAGCGCAGCATGTCCGCTTCCGTGTCGTTCAGAGGCCGGGGGCCGACGAATCCGGCGATGATCGATGCAGCGGTTGCCCGATCCATCGGTAGACCGTCTATGGTCATCTCCGCGCAGAGAAGCTCGGCACCGGACTCCGCTCTCGCAGTGGCAGTAGCTGCCGGCCGGTCGGTGATACCAGCAAGAAGGGCCGACTGGCGGGCTGCGACGTCCACTCCGAGCGCCGCCCAACTTCTGAGGTTCTCCACGTTGTCTCCCCAGGCGCCCGTCGCCCAGTCGGCGCGCAGGTAACCGTCCGGCCGGACGGGCTGCACAGGGTCGCCTCCCATGTTGTCCAGCGAGTCGAACAGGTCAACGGGTCCGGCCGAAGGTATTTCGTGGAAAGGGAGACCATGCGCTGCAGCCCACACCAGGCCCGGGTCCGCGCGCCAACCGCCGAATAGAAGGCGATGAACCGCGGCGAGGTCCCAGGCAAGTCCCACCCGGATTCCGCACCGGGTGAGGATCAGCGAGGTATCGCCCGACCACAACACCCATCGGGGGTGAAGCGAGGTCTCGGCCGAGGCGACTGCCGACAGCAGTGGCGTCGCCGGGCTAGCTCCGGCGTCGGCAAAGGACCACGCATCGCCACCCGCGGCGACACCAATCCCTAGATCCGCTTTGATTACCAGGCTGACCGGATCACCACGGCGGACCCCTGCCGCGGCTAGCGGGCGGATGGGCTTGGGCGAGTGCTCGCTGGCGCAGTATGCGGAGGAGTCGAACTACTCTCTCTGGTACGGCCCAGCGCTGTTTACACCGGCACCCGGCCGTACTGAAGCCGGTGCCCCACCGGGGACTTGGGGAAGGAAAGTTCGCCTTACCCGATTTTCCTCAAGAAATGTGCTTGGCGGTCGAAGATTCCGTCGAGCGGAAGGACCCGCTCCTGGCATGGATGCCAAACAACAACACAAGGATGTGCGATGCAGCAAGCGGGTCGGACCCCGTGGGACGTGCTCGGCGTGACCGAGGGCGCCCTCTACAGCGAAGTCAAGCGAGCCTTTTTCCGTCGCGCCCGCTCGACGCACCCCGACGCTCCGGAAGGAAGTGCGGAGGCGTTCAGGGAGCTTCAGGCTGCTTTCGAAACTCTGCAGCGCCTGTCGACAAGGTGCGAGAAAACCGCCCGGACGTTCACGGCGACACCCTATGACTCGTGGTTGTCACGTTCCCGGCCCGTGCGCCAGTGGAATGACGACGATCCGTTGCTCGATGACCTGAAGCCCCACGGCCGTTCCGCAGCGATCGGAGATTTTTCATGTCTTCTAAGCGCCGAGATCAGCCGGCTGAGTCTGCGCGCCGCATAGCTGCCGGCCGAGCGAGAATTTGAGAATTCCAACCGTCAGACGATTCGGCGCTCGCTGGCCCAGTGGGCCAGCTGGTGGCGGGTGGAGAGCTGCAGCTTGCGCAGGACGGCGGAGACATGGCTTTCGACTGTCTTCGAGGCGATAGCAAGTTCGACCGCAACCTCCTTGTAGGTGTATCCACGGGCGATCAGGCGTAGTACGTCCCGTTCGCGTGTGGTCAGTTGCTCTAGCTCGGGGTCTGTCGGTGGAGTTGATTGCGCTCCTTGGCTCGAGGCGAACGCGTCGAGGACGAAGCCGGCGAGTCGGGGCGAGAACACAGCGTCGCCGCTTGCAACTCGCCGTACTGCCTCCACCAACTCCGGCCCGGAGATGGCCTTAGTCACATAGCCCCTAGCGCCGGCCCGGATGACTGCTATCACGTCTTCTGGAGCGTCGGAGACTGACAGGGCCAAGAATCGGACGACGCTCCTGGGGTAAGGAGCACTCGCGTCGAGCGCCGCGACCTGGGATACCACGTTCTGACCGCCACCCGAAGGGAGATGGACGTCAAGCAAAACCACGTCGGGACGTCGCTCGATAATGAGTTCTACGGCGGGTCCGACATCGTCGGCTTCGCCGACGACCTCTACTGCGTCACCGAGCTCAGCGCGTACACCGGAGCGAAACAGATGGTGGTCGTCTACGAGCAGGACCGTCGGTCGGTCGACGTCCGCCGTGGCGCTCACTTTCGACGCTCGGGGAGGGGAAGCCGCAGCGCCACCTCGGTGCCGCCTCCGACTTCACTTCGCACCATGGCGCTGCCCCCGGCGCGCGACATTCGACCCTCTATAGATTCGGCTAGTCCCCGTCTGTCGGAGCCGACTTCGCCGCGGTCGAATCCGCGGCCCCGGTCGCGGACATACAAGGTCACGCAGTCCTGCTCGACCTCGGCGAAGATCGACACGACGTCTGCACCTGACCATTTCGCGGCGTTGACGGTAGCTTCCCTACCGGCGGCCAGTAGAGCCTCGAGGGGCTCGGTGAGAGCTGCGTCGCCGACCACGACTGCTTCGACGCGGACTTCGTGGGCGGCTTCCACGTCGGACTGTATGCGGGCGATTCCCGAGGTCACGGTCGCCTCGCCTGTCCCGCCGAACGAGCCGGGGCGCTGGCCCTCCCACAGCCACGAGCGCAGCTCGCGCTCCTGGTTGCGGGCGAGTTGAGTGACTCGAGCTGGATCGGCGGCATGGCGCTGGATGAGCGCGAGAGTCTGGAGCACCGAATCGTGGACCCGGGCCGCGAGGTCAGCACGTTCCTCGGCTCGAAGGCGTGCTTGTCGTTCGAGGACCAGGTCGCGCCCGGCGCGCAGCCACCACGGACCGAATACGATAACGATCGCAGCGAGGAGAAGCGCGACGCCCGCCAGGGGTGCCACGACCGCGCCTCGACGACTTTGGGTCAACGCCAAGAGGCCGACGAGTGACATGACGGCCGCAGCGACGAGGCGACCCACCAGAATTCGCCACGACCCTCGCCCCGAAGAGCCGATCTGCACGAGCGGGCCGACAGCTTGGCGCAGGTGGGACCGATCGACGTCTGTGCCGTCGCGCCAAACGAGCACGAGCCCTGCTGCGCTCATGAAGACGGGCCATGCGAGTCCGCCGGCCCATGGAGCTTGGAGAGCCGACGCAAGGAGGAGAGCGATGACGAGAGGCGGAGCGAAGGCGATCACTGTCACGAGTGCACGCCCGTCGGCCAAGGCCCTCGAGGCGATGCTTCGGTCCTCGTCGAGCGCCGGCACGAGTACCCACGCCACCACGTAGGCGGCGACTCCGACCCCGCTCGCCAATCCGAAGATGACCAAACCGACCCGCACGATCGTTATCTCGAATCCGGTGGCCGCTGCGATAGCGCCGGCTATGCCGCCGAGGAAGCGGTCGTCGTTTCTCCGGCGAAGGGGTCCGCGTCCGCGCCGGTGCCGACGAACCCATGGCGGGGGAGCGAATGGTCGAGACGGGGGCGACGGAGGGAGACGGATGCAACGATGATCGCGCCCCAAGCTTGGAACTGCCATAGGGAATCACCCTGAGTGGTTCCTCAGGGTCATTCCCGATAGCGCGCCGACGTTTCCAGCCCCATGATGGATACATGACCACTTCACCTGCTCCAAATCCTCCCGCAGGGCAGCGCTCGCTGCGACGGCGAGAAGACAACCGGATCATCGCCGGCGTCGCGGCCGGCGTAGCCGACTACTTCGACTTGGACCCCGTCGCGGTGCGGATCGCTCTTGTGGCGGCGGTCCTTTTCGGAGGCATCGGCGTCCCCGTCTACGCGGCGGCCTGGGTCCTGATGCCGAGCGCTGGCGACGACGCGTCGATCGCCGAGGACCTCGTCGGTTCCTGGAGGATGTCGTGAGCGCGGTTGCTCCCGGCTCCATGCGGGTGTCGGACGTCGAGCGAGCGGAGGTGACGAACCTTCTGTGCCGCCATTA
>JAKBBA010000228.1 GCA_021808665.1 Actinomycetes bacterium | reverse complement strand
CATTGTGCAACGTGAAACCCGGTTCGACCGACACCGCAGCGGGCTGATCCGGGCTCTCAGCCCTCGTGAAGACCTCGCACTCGACTCCCATCCGGGCGAGCGATGACGCCAGCTCACGCACGTAGACGTTCATCCCGCCGCCGTCACCGGCGCCGGCTTGAGCCAGCGGCGACGTGTGCATCGAAAGGATCGCCAGCCTCCCGCCGCGAGCTTCCCGGCCGGTCCTGACGGAGAACGGCTCACTAGGCGAGGTGCTCATCCTTGGCTGTCGTCGTCTCGACGGGTGTTCTCACGGAGAAACGACGTGTACACCCGCAGCAGGGTCTGCTTCTGCTCCTCGCTCAATCCGCTAGCGGCGAGGATCGCCTTGCCGAGGCTGCCGCTGACGTCCGGCGGGTCGAGGATCCCGGCTCGCACGTACAGCGTCTCCGCTGAGATCCGCAGCGCCTTCGCTATCTGCTGGAGTATCTCCGCCGAAGGTTTGCGGAGCCCTCTCTCGATTTGACTCAAGTACGGATTGGAGACGCCCGCCAGGTCCGACAGGCTCCGGATGGACAGCCTCGCCACGGCGCGCTGCTCTCGGATGAACTCGCCCAACTCCGCCCAGGGATCCGAATCCTCCTTCATTATCCCTGCTCCGCCAGGCCGAACGTCCGTACCCAACATCCCACGCCGCTACAGCTCACGCGAGGAGAGTTTCGACCGTAGCCTCGCCAGTCTTGTAGCGCCGGACGATCTCGTCCTGCAGCCGGTCGATCACGTCGAAAACCTGACGGCGTTCGGATGACACGAGGAGCTCCAAATCCGCAAGCGACCGCGCCGCGTCGGATAGCTGGTCGGTGCTCAGATCCGACAGACCACCGACCCGCGACGCTGGGAGGATCGCCTCCAAGCGACGGTCCAGCTCCTCTGGTACACGAGTCGGGATGAAAGACGTGTTGAGCCTTCCGGTTCCCGAGCTTCGCAGGTTGGAGCCGAGAATCTCGGGGAGCTTCTCGACCAGCCCCGCTGCGCCGGCAGACTCGCCGGACTCCCGCTGACTCCGCTCAGCGAAAACGATGTCAAGTCGAGACTGCACCACCCGGCGCAAATACGACAGGCCGGTTTCGATCGCCGCAAGATCATCTCGGGTCGCTCGAACCTCGTCTATGGTCCACAGCTCGATTCCTTCGAGGAATCGAGGGTCCGTGACTTCCGTTAGCTCAGCCATCTCAAGACCAAAGGCTACCCGACTCTGATCGACTTTCAATGTGCGACCACCTGGCAGCTCGAAACAGGCGGCGACGCGCTGATCGCTACACCCTCCGTCAGTTCATCCCGTCAGTTCATCCCCCCGAGACGGGAGGCAGCACGGCGACTTCGTCGCCTTCGACCAACAGTGTCTCCGAGGTGGCGGGCTCGCCGTTGACCCAGATTCGTGAGCCGTCCAACACCAGGGCGAAGGCTGCGCCGAAGCGGTCGCGGGCGATGTCAAGGACGTCTGCCACGGTGCTACCGCTCAAAGTCGCCCGCGAAGTCCCTGCTTGCTGGCGCGCCGCTGCGAACAGCAGGAGACTCACAGCTACAGGTTGGCCCTGGATCATCTTCCTCGTCGCCTCCGGCCCGATTGCTGCACGCCCTCAAAGCTAGCCATATCGTCAAGCGAGCGACGCTAGCCTTGCCGGGTGGCACGCCTCCTCTTCCTGCGCCATGCCCAGACGATCTGGAACGCGGAGGGCCGATGGCAAGGCCACGCCGACCCGCCGCTGTCCGACCTCGGGACGGCCCAGTGCGCTCAGGCCGCGGCGCTGCTTCGAGACGAGGACTTCGACCTTGTCGTCACGTCCGATCTCCTGCGGGCGCGCCAGACCGGGGAGTTGATAGCCGGCGCGTGGGATCGGCCCGTCGAAACGACCCTGGAGCCGCTTCTGCGTGAACGGGACATCGGTGACTGGAGCGCGATGACGACGACAGAAATTCGTGAAGGTTGGCCCGCCGAGTACGCAGCTTTCACCTCCGACGAATCCAATGCGCCGCCGAGCGGGGAACCCCTCGAGCGCTTCGACGAACGGGCATGCGAAGCGCTGCACCGGGTGCAGGCGCTGGCAACGGGCGGCGCCGGCTCCCAAGCGCTCGTCGTAACCCACGGCGGCATCATCAGATCGCTGATACGCCAAGCCGGATTGGAGCGCCGACCTGTCGGGAACCTCTCAGGAGGCTGGGTCGAGATCGACGGCGGCGACTTTCGCGTGCAGCCGTGGGTGGATCTTCTCTCATCGAGCCTCTCGTCAGGCGCCGACGCTACGGCCGGTCCGACCGCTGCGCGCCTGGGGCGACCGGCCGGCGTAACGGCGGGGACGGATCCGGAGTCTCAAACGTCGTGGCTCTAGACACCGCAGCCGGGGGCACGCTGCTGCCCCTGCGGGCGGGCGTCCCTGGAGGCACCCGCAGCGGGCTCTCGTTTCTCGAGGCTTCCGGCCGAAAAGTCATCTCGGTACGGGTGGATCCAGACGTTCGAAGAGGCGCCCTGTCCAACTCCGACAGCGAGACGGTGGCCGCTGCCGCCAGCATGGCCCTCCAGCAGCGCCTGCCGCTGGTGGTGATGATCGCCTCGTCCGGAGCCGACGTGTTCGAGGGAGTCGCCGCCCTCGACGGATGGGGGCGCGCGGCGAAGGCAATGTCGTCGTGCTCGGGCATCGTGCCTGTCGTGGTGGTCGCCTACGGGCTCGCGCTGTCGGGCCCGGCCCTACTGCTCGGCCTCGCCGACGTCGTTGTCATGACAGCCGACGCGGTCGCCTACGTGTCGGGGCCCGCTGCGGTTGCCCAGCTCACGGGCCAGCAGGTATCGTCGGCGCAGCTCGGTGGTCAAGGAGTCCACGCACGCCAGTCTGGGGTCGCCTCCATGCTCGCCGCCGACAGCGAGAGCGCCTTGGATGCCGTGGCAGCCGTCCTCGATTACCTGCCTGACCATGCGGACGCTCCGCCGCCGCGCGGCGTCAACTTCGACCCAGCCGACAGGGCCACCCTGCAGCTGCGCGACCTCCTCCCCGCTAGCCCGACCGGTTCCTACGACGTCCGTCGGGTCATCGAGGCGCTGGCCGACAACGGGGACCTGCTCGAGCTTCGCGCGGCGTGGGCGCCACAACTGGTTACCGCACTTTGCCGCGTCGACGGGCGACCGGTCGGTGTCGTTGCGAACCAGCCCCAGTCGATGGCCGGCACCCTCGACATCGCCGCATCGCAGAAGGGTGCACGCTTCGTGGCGTTCTGCGACTCGTTCAACCTTCCGCTTCTCACCCTTGTCGACACACCTGGTTTCATGCCCGGCAAGGACCTCGAGTGGCGAGGGATGATCCGTCACGGAGCTCAACTCGTCTTCTCCTACGCCGAAGCCACTGTGCCGCGGGTGTGTCTAATCATCCGCAAGGCGTTCGGAGGCGCGTACATCGTGATGGACTCGAAGGGGATGGGCAACGACCTTTGCCTCGCCTGGCCCTCCGCTCAGGTTGCGGTGATGGGAGCGGCGGGTGCTGTGCAGATACTGCATCGCCGGGAGGACGCCGGCACGCAGGCTCGCCTGGCGGTCGACTACGAGGAGACCTACCTCAATCCCTATGTCGCGGCGGAGCGAGGTTTCGTCGACGGCGTCATCGACCCGGCCGACACGCGCAAAGCCGTGGCGGCAGCGTTCGAGTTGCTGTCGACCAAGCGGGAGCGCCTGGCGTCTCGCAAGCACGCGAACGGCCCGCTCTAGCTTCTGGCCGGCCGCCGCCTGGCGCCCGCACGTAGGGGCTTCAGAGGAGGCCGACTTCGACGAGTACCTCGTCGATGGGTCCGACGATTCCGGCGTAGAAGGGTCCGAAGTCGGCGTATAGGGCGGATGCTTCGTCGAAGCGCATCGCGTAGACCGTCTCTTTGAGGTCGTCGGGGTGCACGCCGAACAGGGTCACCCCCCACTCGTAGTCGTCGATACCCGCCGAGCCGGTCACCAGCTGCAAGACGCGTCCAGCGAAACGCCGGCCGGAGACTCCATGCTCCATCATCAGCCGTTTGCGGTCTTCGAAGTCGAGGCGGTACCAGTTGTCGGATTCGCCTCGACGCTTGGACATCGGATAGAAGCAGATAGCCCGTTTGCCTTCGGGAGGCAACGTCGGCTGTAGGCGGCTGCGCAGGTGCTCCTCCGGCATGCCCTTCGCGTACTCGGACACCTCAGTCAGCGACACGTAAGAGTCGGCAACCACCAACCCCGCCCGCTGGAGTGCCGTCTGGAATCGACGTAGCACGACCCAGTCGGGGCCCAGCGCAAGGAACCCGATGTCGGCCTTGTGGCCGAGGACGGAGAAGGGGACCACCTGGTGCGCCACGCCGCCGGCCTGGGCTTCGACCGTCTGCTTGACGGCTGTAACGACAGCAGAGGGGTCCGTAGACGGTCCGGTCTTGCAGAACAGGTGCAGGACTCCCCATCCCACCGAAGGTTGAAGCGCTTCGCTCATTCCCCTAATCTACCGAGAACCCCAATCGAGTTGAGCAGCCGGCGCAGGTCGTACTCCTTTGCACCTTCTACGTCTGAGAGCGTGACGTCTCCCTCCAAGTCACCAACTAGTCAGACAGCCGCACCGGACGCAAGACTGTGACCGTAATTGCACATTCCCGGTGCAATTACGGACACAGTCTCGCCACCGGACTAGGAATGTCGCATTTCCGCTAGCCCGACAGCTCGCAACTAGCCCGACAGCTCGCAACTAGCCCGACAGCTCGCAACTAGCCC
>JAKBBA010000227.1 GCA_021808665.1 Actinomycetes bacterium | reverse complement strand
CGGGAGTCGGGGAGCCTGGCTACCACGAGGATCACGAGCGACGAGACGACGAACCAGGCACCCGCGGTCGACCAGGCGCTCGGCGGCGTACGGGTAAGGACCACCACCTGGACCACTTGGCGAACCTGGCCGAGGATGAGGATCGACGCCTTGTAGGGCACCGCCGCGAACACGACTCCCCTTGCTGTCTCTCCTGAGACCGTACGAAGCTGGTAGAGCGCCGGGGCGTCCAGGCTCGACACGGTTATCCCGGGCGGGAGAGTCGCCTTCACCCGGGGCGTGACCGGGTCGAAAACCTTCCCGTCGGCAAGCACGGCGACCACAGCGGACCCGTCGAGGCGAAACGGCGAGCGAAGTGCGATGAGAAGGGAGCGCAGGGCCCTTGCAGGGTCTGTGCTGTTGGCGTTAAGCGCTTCTTGCTGTACCCCTGCAGCTAGACCGACGCCCTCCCTCACCAGTTCGTTTCTGGTCTGGATCGTGTTCGAGCGCGCTACTAGATACAGGGTCACCAGACCCGAAATGAGCAGGGTCGCCACGACCATGAGCACCATCGCTGCGGTCAAGCGCCGTCGCATCGTCTAAGCCCCGCTCTAGTCCAGCCGGTACCCGACGCCCCAGACGGTGCTGAGAGCCAGATCCGCACCGAACTTCTTTCGAAGCTGGCCGATGTGGACGTCGACGGTGCGGTCGTCGCCGTACCAGTCCGGGCCCCAGACCCCGTCGAGGAGCTGCCGCCGGGAAAGCGCGAGTCCCCGATTGGTAGCGAGGTAGGCGAGCAGGTCGAACTCCCTTGTCGCAAGGGGAACAGCGGCACCACCGAGCAGCGCCTCGCGCCTGCCCGTGTCCACCGTGATGGGGCCGACGGTGAGGACGGCTGTGCCGGTCGGGCCTGCCGCGCCGGCGCGCCTTATGATCGCTTTCACTCTGGCAGCCAGCTCCCGGGGCGAGAACGGCTTCGTCACGTAGTCGTCTGCTCCGAGCTCGAATCCTAGGACCCGGTCGATCTCCTCGTCGCGCGCCGTGAGCAGCAGGACCGCAACTGCCCCCTCCGCACGGATGCGCCGGCACACCTCGAAGCCGTCCATCCCTCCTGGAAGGCCGACGTCCAAGACGACCAGCCCCGGTCGTTCGCGCTTGACCGCTGCAAGGCCCCGCTCCCCGTCGGGCGCCGAGACGACGCGGTGGCCGTCCCTGCGCAGGTACAGGCAGATCAGCTCCGATATGTTCGGGTCGTCCTCGACCACCACGATCGTCGTCTGGTCGTTGTGCATCGCCACCAGAGTCTGCCACGCTGCGCCCGCTCAGCGACGCCAGACCACCGACTCCCAAGCACGAAGCGTCACCGACGGTCCGCCTCGCGGCGGGTCTGCCATATTCGAGATAACTACCGTAGCCTTCGACCAGCCGTCGTCGACAGGAATCTCGGCGTGCTCGACGACAGCGGAGAAGTTGGCTGCGACCAGAAGCTGCCCGTCGCTGCTTGTGCGGGTGAAGCACCACAGGTTCGGGTGCTCCTCGAGCAAGAGCGTGAAATCTCCGTCGGTGACTACCGGGTCCGCGTGGCGAAGCTCGATCAGGCGGATGTAGTGCGACATGACAGAGTCCGGATCCTCCGACTGCGCCGCCACGTTGACTTCGGAGAAGTCGGGGTTGACCATTATCCAAGGCTCCACAGTGCTGAAACCGCCAGCGGGCGAGCTGTCCCACTGCATGGGCGTGCGGCCCTGGTCGCGGCTGCGCTCGAACATCGCGGCTTCGAGCGCCGCCATGTCGGTGTCGGCTTTTGCCTTTTCGATCGCGTAGAAGTTGAGGACCTCGACATCTCGGAAGTCGTCGATCGAAGAGAACGGCGCGTTTGCCATCCCAATCTCGTCGCCCTGATAGATATACGGCGTGCCGCGGTGAAGGTGCAAGACGGTTGCCAGCGTCTTGGCTGAAGCTGCGCGGTGCGCGCCGTCGTCGCCGAAGCGTGACAGCGAGCGCGGCTGGTCGTGATTGCCGAGGTAAAGCGAGTTCCACACTTTGCCGCCGCAGCCTTCCTGCCAGGAAGCCATGACGGATTTGAGACGGGGAAGCTCCAGCGGTATCCGGTCGTAGCGGTGTGCGACGAAGTCGACCATCACATGCTCGAAGGAGAACACCATGTCCAGTTCCCCACGGTCGGGATCGCAGAAAAGGGCCGCGTCCTCGACCGTCACCCTCGGAGTTTCCCCGACGCTCAGCACATGCCCCGGCCTGCTGGCGAACACCTCGCGGTTCATCTCCTGGATGAATTCGTGCGTGCGGGGCCGGCTCAGGTAGTAGCGGTCCCCCGGCCCGTACGGCGAGCCTGGGGCAGGCGCCACGTCGGGCATGTCGGGGTGCTTGCTCAACATGCTGATCACGTCCATGCGGAACCCGTCGACGCCACGGTCGAGCCACCAGCGCATCATCGAGTAGACCTCGGCTCGCAGTTCGGGCTTTTCCCAGTTGAGATCCGGTTGTTTTTTGGAAAAAAGATGCAGATAGTACTGCTCTGTCGTCTCGTCCCACTCCCACGCCGATCCCGAGAAACGCGATGCCCAGTTGTTCGGCTCCGATCCCGGGCGGCCGCCGACGCACCCGGCGCGGGGGTCCCTCCAGTAATACCAGTCGCGTTTGGGATCCTCGCGCGACGACCGCGAGGCGAGGAACCACGGGTGCTCGTCGGAACTGTGATTGACGACGAGGTCCATCATCAGCCGTATGCCGCGCGAGTGCAGCGCATCCACAAGGTCATCCAGGTCACTCAAAGTGCCAAAACTCGGGTCGATGTCGTAGTAGTCGCTGATGTCGTAGCCGTTGTCGTCCATAGGCGAGCGGTACACGGGCGACATCCAAACGAAATCGACCCCGAGTCGTTCGAGGTGATCGACGTGGCGGAGCACGCCCGGAAGGTCCCCTATCCCGTCCGCGTTGGAGTCGGCGAAGCTTCGCGGGTATATCTGGTAGCCGACGTAGCGATGCCAGTCGTCTGAGTGCGGATCGATCGTCAAGAAGTCTCCCCCTGGGTGCGGTGTTCTCCGGTTCGCGTCCGGCGTTTGCGGGCGCGGTAACCTTAGTCAACGGCTCCGTCCAACTCATCTACGTAGCGCTGCCGGAGCGAGTGGTCGATGAACGCCGCGTCGAAGGAGTTGCGAGCCAGCTTTCGCAGAGACTCGCCGTCGAATCCCACCCCGTCTGCGACAGCCGAATAGTTCTCCCCGACGTAGCCGCCGAAGTATGCGGGGTCGTCGGAGTTGACCGTGACGGCGATACCTGCGTCGAGCATCCCCGCGATCGGATGATCCTCCATTCGCCCGACGACTTTCAGCCGGACGTTCGAGAGGGGACAGACGGTGAGCGGAATCTGCTCGTCGACGAGCCTCGCAACCAAAGCCGGATCCTCCAGCGAACGAACACCGTGGTCGATCCGCTCGACGTGCAGGACATCCAGTGCTTGGCGGACGTACTCCGGTGGGCCCTCCTCGCCGGCGTGGGCCACGCAATGAAGCCCAACGGCCCTTGCCCTTGCGTATACGTCAGTGAACATAGCTGGTGGGTACCCGACCTCCGCCGAGTCAAGCCCGATCCCGATTATCGGGCTTTGGTGCGCGAGGAGTTGGTCGAAAGTATCCATCGCCGCCTGGGGCCCCAGGTCCCGAAGAAAGCAGGCGATCAGGCCGGACGACATGCCGTAGCGGCTGGCGCTCGCGCCGAGCGCTGCGCTCAGCCCGTCCACGACGACACCGAGCGGGACCCCCCGGGCCATATGCGCCTGGGGGTCGAAGAATATCTCCGCATGGCGCACGCCCTCACTTGAGGCGCGCGCCAAATAGGCGTTTGCCAGGTCGGCGAAATCCTCCTCCCTTCGAAGTACAGCCATGCAGGAGTAGTACAGCTCCAGGAAAGATCCGAGATCGGAGAACGCGTAGCGGGCTCTCAGGTCCTCGACGTCGGCGAAGGGCAGCGACACCCTATTGCGTGACGCCATGTCGAACACCATTTCCGCTTCGAGCGTGCCCTCGATATGGATGTGCAACTCGGCTTTGGGAATCACTGCGGCCCCGCTCATCGGTTGAGGTTACCTTGACTCGGGATCCCACTCAGCTGAGTTCGGGGGCTTGAACCGCATAGCCACGACGGCGCTAACCCCTTCGGAGACGATCCGCCCATGCATCTTGGATGTGCCGTGCACCCGCTCTTTGAACCGGAAAGGGACCTCCACGATTCGGGCGCCGAGGCGGTGGGCGGCGTAGGTGGTGTGTATCTGGAAGGCGTAGCCGGAGAGGTCGCCGCCGACCGGGGAGATCGCGCCGAGAAGGTCGCTCCGCCACGCCTTGAAGCCACCGGTGAGATCCCGATAGGGCAAACCGAGGAGGATCCGGGCGTACGTGTTTCCTGCGACCGAGAGCGCCTTTCGGTGCCATGCCCAGTTCGCATCTGTGCTCCCGCCCGGTATGTAGCGTGCGCCGAGCGCCAGGTCCGCACCTGCATCGAGGGCGCCGAGGAGCGAAGGCACTACCGCCGTCGGATGGGAGCCGTCGGCGTCCATTTGCACGACGGCGTCGTAGCCGCGCTCGAGAGCCCACTCGAAGCCGTCCCGGTAAGCGGCGGCGAGGCCCGTCGGCCGGGGTCGCATCACCAGGTTGACCATCCCCGGCCGGTACTCCTCGCCGAGGAGCTTCACCCGGTCGGCGGTGCCGTCGGGGCTAGAGTCGTCCACGACCACCACGTCGAGAGTCGCGCCCGCCGGGCCC
>JAKBBA010000226.1 GCA_021808665.1 Actinomycetes bacterium | reverse complement strand
GGGGATCGACCTCGTTGAGCGCGTCGCTCAGCTCGCCGAGCACCTCCAGCCAACCCGAACCGACCCGCCGCCTGAGCCCGGCCGCCCACGCCCGCCGCTCGGGGTGGCCCCCGGGAACTGGGCGGACGCCGCCCATGTCTTCAGGGACCCGAAACGAAGGTCTTGCGCTCCCAAGACGGCGGAGCCTCTCAGCTGCGCCGAGCTGGTCGAGCGCCGCAACGTCACTTGGGTCTTCAATAGGTTCGAGTTGATCGTCGCCTGTCATGACTGCGATACTCGCCGAGGCATGGGACAACACAGATCCGCTGCGACACGGGGACGCCCATCTGGCTTGCGACCACCGCGGTACCTTCGCTGCCGGCACGAGAGACCGAGACGAGAAGAGTCGGTGGGCACGAAACGCTTGTCTCACGCTCATGCGAAGCTAGAGGCGTGACCGTCACCTCGCCGAGGCCTACCAAAAAGGCTTCCACCCGACCCGGAGCGCGACGGCCCGCCTCAACACCCAGCACAGAGAACTCCACGTGACCGACGGCGCATGGCGAACCCGGGGCGGCCGCCCCGTCCCCGACCCGACCGGAAGCCGGACCAGACTCCTAATCGCCGGCGACACGCACGGCAACCGAAGCTTCGTCGCCTACCTGGCAAAGCAGGCGGTCGCTCAGCGGTGTTGCGGCATCGTCCAGCTCGGCGACTTTGGCTTTTGGCCTGACCCCTACGAGCATCACACGATCACCCTCGACGAAACCTGGCTCAGCAGCGTTGCCGAAATCGTCGCCGAGCACCGGCTGTGGATGCGGGTAATCGACGGCAACCACGACTTCACGCCCGGAGTCCTCGCTTCTTACAAGACCCGAGACCAGATAGTGGCCCTCCGAGACGGGGTGCTCGACTGGGCCCGGCGAGGCGCCCGCTGGAAATGGTGCGCCACGCGCTTCGGCGCGCTTGGCGGCGCAGTGTCGATCGACCGTCACATCCGCACCCCCGGGCACACGTGGTGGCCCGAAGAAGCCATCGACGAAACCGACGTCGAACGCCTCGGGTCAGAACCCCTCGACGTGCTGCTCACCCACGACGCCCCCCTCGGGGCTATCGAGCGCCATGTCCGGCCCCTCTTTCCCGACCAAGCCTGCAGGGACAACCGACAACTGGTAGAAGCAGCCCGAAAGGCGACAAGAGCAAAGCTTGTTATCCATGGCCACTTCCATCACCGCTACAGCGAAACGATGAGCGCCCCACCCACCCGCGTCGAAGGACTCGACGCCGACAGCGCCGCCAACATGGGCCGACCCGAGCGAGCGTGGGCCGTGCTCGAACTGCCGTCTCTGGCCTTCACCGGCGGGGAGCGGATCACCCGGCAGGCCATGCTGGCATACGCCGAGCAAGAGGAAAGGATGGACTGACACGTCTTCCCGCCCAGCTTTCGGCCCTTCGACGGCTGCTGGCAGCGGATCACCCCCCTACCCGGGCGTCAGCTGGGCTTTTGGTTGCCACTATTACCGTTCTGACTCCCCTCTTGCCAGTCCTTATAAGCTTGTGAAAGACGGCATTTGTATAAATCAATCCTTTTCTTCGCCAGCGATTCATTGTCACCGTTTGGTGCATTGTCATCTTCAGCAACTACTTCAGCCACTTCTGCACCTCTCCTATGAACGTGTCGACGAACTGCGCGGCTGGTTGATCATCGCTCGCATTCCACGCGTTCGTAATCTTACACACCAAGCGTTCATCTGAGATTACGAATGGGAGCGACTTCGACGAATTCAGCTCAAGCGACAGCTCAAGCAATCGATTCCCCGTTGTAAATTTGATCCCGAAACATTTATCTTCTATAGCTTTCGTCTGCCAGTCATTTGATGCCGCAAATACGGCTAGATCGTTAATCGCGTTCACGAGGATTTCAAGACAGACTGGTGACTTCGGATCGTCCTGACCGACAGCGGGTTTCGTGGTGGTGGCGGCGGCGGCGGCGAGCATCGCCGAAAAGTTCGCCAGAGTCAATGGATCCCGATTGATGAAGGCATCCCACTCGGCGTTCCAGCTATCGACCGGTACATTTGTCTCCCATTCCTTCAGCGTGTTCTCAAGGTTAGCAACGACCTCTGCAATCCCCAAACGCAGAGTTCCAAGAGTGCTGCGAAGACCCCAGTGGCCATCGTGACCATTCCCGAAGCCGAACGAGTAGGTATCAGGTCCAACGCAGGAAGGGTCGCAAATTACACCGTCGAATACACTTTTTGAGCTGGTTACTGCTCCTTTAGATGCCCAAATAAAGTAGCTGCTAGCACTGCGCAACGTTTCTGGCGACCTTTTCCATGTATCACCTATTTGTTGAAGCGAAACAAGGTCCATCTTGGCTGCCGTCCATCCGTCCTTGAGTTCGAGCATAGTGAGATCGATCGGGCGCCTCGCCGTCGGCACTTTTTCAGCGAAGTTGACTAGTTCGGTCCAGAATGGGGCCCAAGAGGTTGCGAAGTACTTCTTGGCGAGCTGTGCCCCCAACTCATGCCAAGAAACAACCTTCACTTTCGCTTTGTCACGTGGCGTCGTGCTTTGCTTTGCGGATGCCGATACGATGCAGACGAGTCCTACCACCTTATTTAAGGCGAGATATTTATTTTGTTGATCTTTTGTTACGCTCTCATTCGGTCCGACCTTCAATTCGAGGATGAGTCGTTTACTGTTACTCGAAGTTAGGGTGATGTCTGTCCGCCCCCCTGTTACTTGCTCCTGGCGAGCGTAGGTCACCGGCCAGGTAGGGTTAACACCTCCTATCTGGTGAACGACAGTCGTAAACTGTTCGCGAGGCTCTCGGATCGCGAGAAGGTAATCCAAGAGATACTCGACCATTAATTCACGCGGGATGTTGGAAGCTGCGGATATCCCGGCACGGTGGTGCGAGAAGGCGTACGCGAACATTCGTCCTATACTTATCTCCTCGTAGAATCTCGCCGACGCCGCAGGACCTATCATCGAGTCCTGAGTATAGACGGGTCTACGTATTGGTTCGCGATGATGCTCGTGCTGTGCCGGGGCAGCAGCTTGAGTCACTCGGCTTGGGGTATCAACTTTGATACAATGTGCAGAACTGGTGCAAGAGCCGCCCCGTAGCGAACCTGAAGGCGGATAGTACAACTCGCCCCGACGCGAGCAACATCGTGGCTTAGCGCGCGGCTATGGCCGGTAGTGGCCAGTTCCCATAGCTATGACCATCGGTTCATCCGTCGACACAAGCGGAGGTAATTGGCATGGCAACTGTGCGGATATCCATCGACAGATTGGGTTCGGCGCAGTTACTTGAGTTAAGCCTAAAACCCGGGCAGGAATAGGGCTGATCTAAGTTCACTTCATGCACTGCGGCGTCGACTGGGTCGAGAGCCCGCCTCGCGCGCCCTACTCCTCTTCCCCCTTTCCTCTTATCAGCTTCAACGACTTGCCGACCGCCCAATCCGTTAGCGTTGCTTCGATCAAGTCGCCCAATTTCGAAGAATGTTGGCGGCGAGGCGGCTCACCCGCTCCGCTTGGCTGTGATCTTTGATGATCACGCGAAAAGCCTCGGGAGACGCCGCCTACCAGTTCTCTAGGAAGGTAGGCTCGACGGCTCTCACAGCGAGACGATCATCGCGCTGAGCGACCTCGCACGAGAGAACCTTGTCAGGCCGACACCGTGCACCCCTTCCCCCTAGATCGTCGGCGTCGGGCCTGCAACCGCCGTCGTTTGCGATACCGTCAACTGCCTCACCGTTTTCCGTTTTGAAGCTGACGGTTCCAGAGGGAGCCAACGTTGCATCGCCCGATGCCACTGTGTGCCTGTTTTGATTTGGCGGTTCAGCTGTCGGGCTTGCTGGCACCGTCGATGCTGCCTGCCGGTTCGAGTGCTCGGGTTTCGGTGTTTGCTCGCGACGGCTCCGGCGTTTGATCATCGTGCGGCTCGTGTAGGGTGTGCGGGCTTGGCGTCACGATCGCAGCGGGCTCTACCAGCTGACTTGTGAGGGCAAACCCCCCGGCCGGCCGTAGGACGGCCCGGCGGTGCGCCAGCCGGCCGAGCGAAGCGAGGACGAACGAACCCTTTTGCGCCGCCGCACCGAGGCGGACGCCACCGGCGAGTGCGCTACAAACCCCCTCCCGCCGTTTGAATCGCCACCTCGCTACCTAGCGAAGCCGGGCCGGGCGTCTGGCCTGGGCCGCAACGTATCGGGCAACCCTGAGGCAACGCTGGGGCAACCACGCCAGCTGTCACAACCCTGGCGGAGTAGCCCGTTGCGGGATAACCCTACCGGGGCAATCCTGTGTGCGATCAATCGACAGAGCCGGGTCCGTGGGCTCGACAGAGCACGACAACTGACCGAAGATCGGTGGCGAGTCGATGCAGCACGCCGAAAACGGTTGGCCGACAGTGACTTGGACCTCGACGGGCTATGAGCTGGCGGTTTGCAGCGATCGTAGGAGCAGCCGTGCGTCGCCGAGACGATGCCGAAGGTCGTGCTCGAGTCCACCGATTGGGATGAGGTTCTGCGGAGCTCGGGGGTCGCGGAACTCTTTGCTCGCCAGCGGAGGTAGAACCAGCTGGCTGGCGTTAGCGAGGGCAATCACTTGAGACGCGGGCATGTCGGCGCTGCACTCAATGCGTACCACCCCAGCCCAGGGTGCTCGGCTGGCTGCGGGCAAGCGGAGGTACCACGAGTGCCTGTCCCATCCGGTGCCGAGCAGGAAGACCGGGGTCCGCTCCCCCGGTTTTAGCGTCCCGACGATAGCGT
>JAKBBA010000225.1 GCA_021808665.1 Actinomycetes bacterium | reverse complement strand
ATCTTAGTCGGAGACACCCCGCCTGTTGTAGAGAACCTTCACGTGGGGGTCTTCGACGAGCTGGTATGTGTCACGATCGCCTGTCACAACGATCACGTCGTCCCCGTTGCCGGCTGCGAGTGTTGCAAGCGTGGCGATCACGTCGTCTGCTTCGAAGCCTGGATAGTCGAGGATCGGTATTTTCAGCACTTCCACGAGCTGGCGCGCCAGGCCCATCTGCTGGCGAAGGATGTCGGGCGTCTCGGCGCGCCCGGCCTTGTAGTCGTCGACCATGTCGTGGCGAAAGGTTCGTTCCGGACGGTCGAAGGTCGCTACCAACTGATCAGGGTGATGGTCCTTGACGAGGTTGATCAGCATGGACGTGAACCCGTAGACGGCGTTGGTGACTTGTCCGGAGGCCGTCGCCATGTCCGTCGGGAGAGCGAAGAACGCCCGGTACAGCAAAGAGTTGCCGTCTAAGAGCATCAAGGTTGGCATCGCCACAGATGCTAGGAGACCGCAGTGACTGTTCCGCCATGGTCGGGGGCGGCGCTATTCTCGAAGTGTGCCCGAAGGTTTTCATCCACCTGTCGAGGAATACCTTGAAGCGATCCACGAGCTCGGCGAGGAGGGCATGGTCATCATCCAAGCCCGGCTCGCGGAGCGACTCGGGCATTCGGCGCCTGCGATATCGGAGATGATACGCCGGCTTCGCTCCGACGGCTATGTCGAGATGAGAGGCCGAGCGCTCGTGCTCACCGACTCGGGGCGATCCGTAGCGGAAAGCGTCGTGCGAAAGCACCGTCTCGCAGAGCGACTTCTGACCGACATAATCGGCCTGCCCTGGGAGAAAGCGCACGTCGAGGCAGGACGCTGGGAGCACGTCATCTCCGACGAGGTCGAGGAGCGTATCGTCGCACTCCTCGGTTTCCCGACCACCTGCCCGCACGGTAACCCGATACCCGGGGCGGGAGGAGAACCTGCGCCGAGCGTGGCTCTCTCATCGATGGGGCAGGGCGAACGCATACGGCTGGCCCGCGTGACCGAGCTCGTCGAGCTCGACGAAAGCATGCTTAGCTATCTGTCCTCACATGGTTTCTTGCCAGGCACGGAGGCTACAGTCGCGACCCGGGCCCCCGACGGCACGCTCACCTTGGATCTCGGCTCGGCGACGATCGCACTCGGGCCGACGCTGGCGTCACAACTCTTCGTCACCGCCGCCTGACAGGGGCGGGTCCGCCGACGGTCTGAAACCCTGGTTGACCCGCTCCGCGATTTCGAGCATCTTGACGCGCTCTTTCATGGCGGTCTTCTGGATCCAAGAGAAAGCGTCGTGCTCCTTCCAGCCCAGGTCGTCCATGAGAGCGCCCTTGGCCCTATCTACCGCCTTTCGAACTACAACCTGCTCTTCCAGCGATTTTACTTGCTCGTCGAGAGCCTTCATCTCAGCAAAACGCCCGAGCGCCATCTCGATCGCCGGCAGCAACTCACTTTTCTGAAATGGCTTCACCAGGTAGGCGAGCGCACCGGCGTCGCGCGCCCGTTCGATCAGGTCCCGCTGGCTGAACGCCGTCAGGATCAAGACCGCGCATAGATGGTCGGCGCTGATCTGGCGGGCGGCCTCCAGCCCGTCCATTCCAGGCATCTTGACGTCGAGTATTGCCACGTCGGGTCGGTGTTTGCGTACGAGCTCCACCACCTCGTCGCCTCGGCCCGTCTCCGCCACGACCTCGTAGTGCTCCTCCTCCATTATCTCCTTCAGATCGAGGCGGACTATCGCCTCGTCTTCGGCAAGCACGACTTTTACTGCCACGTGAACTCCTTGGGGTCGCCGTGAAACGGAAATCTTGGATGTCAGGAAGCCGGTTGGTCCGGTCCAACCAGACGGTCGAGCAGATCGTCCTGAGCGGCCTGCAACTCGACCACTTCGGCGGCTACAGCCGACCGGCTTCTCGCCATAGCTTTCGCGTGGCGCTCTGCCTCCGCGAACTCGCGATATGCGAGGGGTGTCTCAGACACCATCGAGCGGATGCGCGCCTCGTCAGCCGACTCGGCCATCACCGCCAGCTGCTCGTCGATGACGGCCAGCTCCTCCCGGGCGCGCTTGAGGCGCTGTGCCACGTCGAAAAGCTTCCGTTCGATGAGCACCCTAGACATGTACCGTCAACTCTACTCCAAGGTCTCGCAGAGGTCCCTCCCGCAGGCCGTCTCAGCTTCGGCGCCGCCCACGGCGCGGCGTCGCGGCAACGCACGGCGCGGAAACCCGACTCGTTCATGCGGATCTCAGCTAGATCGGCCAGACTGGGGTCGTGCATGTCCTGGTGGTTGACGACGAACCGGCTGTCCGCCAAGCGCTCGACCGCGCGCTGCGCTTTGAAGGCTACAAGACCGAACTGGCCAACGACGGTCCCGGCGCCCTCGCAGCGCACGCAGAGCGCCCGGCCGACGCGATCGTCCTCGACGTCGCCATGCCGAGGATGGATGGGCTTGAAGTCTGTCGACGCCTACGCGCCGCTGGCGACGCGACGCCTGTGCTGATGTTGACTGCCCGGGCCGCCGTCAACGATCGCGTCGCAGGGCTCGACGCTGGTGCTGACGACTATCTGGTGAAGCCGTTCGCCTTGGAGGAGCTTCTCGCCCGCATTCGGGCGCTCCTGCGCAGGAGCGCTCCAGCCGAGGAGGACCTTCTCCAGTTCAGCGACCTGTCCCTCGACTCGGGCACCAGGGAGGTCCGACGAGCAGGTCGTCTTATCGAGTTGACGCGTACCGAGTTCCTCCTTTTGGAGTTGCTTTTGCGTAACGCCCGCCAGGTCCTTACGCGCGAGCTGATCTTCGACAGGGTCTGGGGCTACGATTTCGGGGCAAATTCCAATTCGTTGGAGGTCTACATCGGATACCTTCGCCGCAAGACAGAAGCCGAAGGCGAATCCCGCCTTATCCACACGGTGCGTGGCGTCGGATACGTCCTGCGGGAGCCCTCTCAGTCGTGAGCGACGGGTCCGTCAACCCTTACTCGGAACTTCTCGACCCGACCGGGTCGACATCCGACCGTTTTAGAGACGACGAGGACGCCGACGAAGTTCCCTTCTCCGATGGGCCAGACAGCACCTCGCCATTGGCCGATGGGCGGCCGGGGCCCTCGCGCCGGTTCACGCTGAAGCCAACCGGACGGTTTGGCCTGCGGTTCCGCAAGCTCAGCTTTCGAGCCCGCCTCGGCTCCGCAGTAGCGTTGGCTGTCGGCCTGACCTTGGCGCTGGCCACCTTAGGTTCGTACTACACGGCGAAACATCAACTTTTCAGCCAGGCTGACAGATCGCTGCAAAGCGATCTGTCGATCCTCACGTTTTCCCAGGCTGGCGTCAACAGCCAGAAGGTGCTTGACGTGATCAGCCGCACGGACGGCGGCTTCGTCCAGTACATAACGTCGTCGGGCCAGGTTCTCTACAACAGTCAGGTAGCAACCAATCCGCTTGCGACGCCGCTGCAGCCTGGTAAGGATCAAAAGGCCGTCGCCGGCGCGGGAACCGGCACACTTATAGACACCGTCAACTACCAGGGGTCACCCTATCGGGTGGTCACCGCAGCCGCGCGTGACCCGTTCTTCCCGACGCTGCACATAGCGGTTCAGATCACCCTGCCCCTCCGCTCGATCTACCACACGCTGTCTACTCTGCGCGTAATCCTCTGGTTGGTGACTGTCTGCGGTATAGCTTTGGCACTCGGAATCGGATACATCGTCGGGCTTGGCGCACTCCGGCCGGTCGCTCGGCTCACCAAGGCAGCCGAACACGTTGCCAACACCCAGGACCTGGGAGCGACGATCCCTGTGACGACCGCCGACGAGCTCGGACGACTTGCGACCGCCTTCAACTCGATGCTCGCCGCGCTCGCCTCGTCACGCCAGCAGCAGGCCCAGCTCATCTCCGACGCCGGACACGAGCTTCGTACCCCGCTCACCAGCCTTCGGACCAACATCGAGGTTCTGATCAAGACACCGCGCCTGTCGGGCGCCGACCGGGCCGAGCTCACCGCTGACGTCCAGGCCCAAATGCAGGAACTCACCAACCTCATCGGCGATCTTGTCGACTTGGCGCGCCAAGAGGAACGCCACGTGGAGCCGATCGAAGTGCGCCTCGATTCCATCGTGGCCCACGCAGTCGAACGGGCAGAGCGAAGAGCGCCGGCGCTGCACTTCGACCTTCACCTGACACCGGGATCGGTACGTGCCCAGCCGGCTCTATTGGAAAGGGCTGTCCTCAACGTCCTCGACAACGCTGCGAAATGGAGTCCGGACGGGGGAACCGTCGAGGTGTGGCTCCAACGAGGCGGCGTATGGACGTTGGATGTCCACGACTACGGGCCCGGTATTGCTCCCGAGGACATACCCCACGTCTTCGACCGCTTTTACCGTGCGGCTACCGCAAGAAGCATGCCCGGCTCCGGGCTCGGGCTCGCAATAGTCGCTCAGGTCGTCGCCGATCACGGCGGAACCGTGTCCATCTCGGTGCCTCCCGAGGGTGGCACCCACGTCCACATCGAGCTGCCGACCGTAGCCGAGGACGAGGCAGAGCCTCACGTCGACGACACTTCCGACCGGGACGCGCCCGCACCTCAGGTTACGGGCGACCAGCCGGTCGTCCCTGCCGGCATGTCCGCGCCCTGACCCCCCTGACCGGCCAATATCGGTATTAGTGCGGTAGGTGCTGTTGGTTGTGCCCGGAGCGGGACTTGAACCCGCACGACCTCACGGCCAAAGGTGTTTGAGACCTTCGCGTCTGC
>JAKBBA010000224.1 GCA_021808665.1 Actinomycetes bacterium | reverse complement strand
CTGCTCGCTGTTGTTGCAACCTAGAGCGGAGCTGAGGGTGCCGAGGTCCTGCTCCATCAGCGCGAAATAAGTTGCGCCTTTCGGCCAGCCGCCCGGGGGCGGCCCGACGAGGGTGTCGATCGAATGCAAAGTTACGTGGGCGACCGTCGCGACAGCGCGGGCTCCGGCGTTGGAAACCCACGGCTCGGTGACGACAGCGCCAGGGTTGGATTCGCGAACCGCGCGGACAAGGGCGTCTATCTGGGGCCTGTTGGGGTCCGGACCGGCCGCCTTGGCCACGAAACCGTATTGGGCGGCCATAGAGCTGAACGCGTCGTCGGCGCTGACCAGAACCTTGCCGGGGCACGCCGACAAGGTCCGCGCGAAGTCGCCGTCGAGAGAGGAAACTTCGGCGGACAAAGATATGGCGTTCTGCACGAAAAGCGGCGCTGCCGCCGGGTCGGCCTTCTCCATCGCCTTCGCGATCAAGCTCACCGACTCGTTCATGAGAGTTGGGTCCAACCAAAAGTACGGGTCGCTGCTGCCCAGCGCCGGAGCCACCAAAAGCGAACTTTGAGATGACCCGCCCGCCACCGACGACGCGGCCGGGACCAGGCCTTCGCCGGGCGACACCAGCAGGCTTGCGTCGCGAAGCGTCGCGCGCCGGCTGGACGTCAACTTGTAGGTCAACGGATCGTCGCCGGCCGGCACGACGTTGATCACCTTCACTTTTGCGCCGCCGATCAGACCTACCGCCTGCGCAATTGGAAACGTTCCTGCAGCAACTGAGAGCACCGGCGCGTGGCCGACCGAGCTTGGCAGGCTCGTGGAGCACGCTCCTAGCGTCGCGGAGGCGGCGATCAGCGCAGAGAAGGCGAGCGCCGGCTTGGACCGGGTCAGGGACCGCAGGGCCGGCGCTACCAGAGGGGTTTGCGATTTAGAAGTGCTCACTCAGGGGACCGACCGTCAGAGCACGCCGGCTCCAGCGTTCGGCGAGTAATGGCAGGCTGTCGACGGTCGCACGCCAGCTTCCAGGCGCCGAGGTCACGTCAGAGTCATGGAGCAGGACCGTGTCGCCACCGACAGAGGTGCGTTCGACCTCGTCAGCGACCTGAGCCCCGCTCGTGCCTGCCTGCCAGTCCTTGCCCCACGCGCTCCAAAGCAGGAGAGTCAAGCCACTCCGCCTAGCGGCAACGAGGGTCGGCGCAGCCACGGCACCATAGGGAGGACGAAACCAGCGTAGCTGCCGCCCCGAAAGCCCTTCTAGAAGGTCACGGGCGGTCAGAACGTCTTTGACTACCGCCGGAGCGCTGCGAAGGAGGTGACTTTTATGAGACTCCCCGTGCACCGCAAGCTCGTGGCCCCGGTTCGCCACTTCTGCGACGACCTGCGGGTAGAGCCGGGCTTGCGATCCGAGGCAGAAGAAGGTGGCTCGCCAAGCCAACTCGTCGAGGGCGTCGAGAATCCGGGGCGTCGACGTCGGGTCGGGGCCGTCGTCGAAGGTGAGGGCGATGTGATCCGCTCGGCCGATGCCTGCGAGCCTAGGTATCAGAGCGCACCGGGCGGATCGCCATCCCACCGCCGCTGGGGCTATGTGGGCGACCACGGTTGCCGCTCCGAAGCAAGCGGCAACCGTGGGAGCAAGCGACCGGCGATGGTTCGGCCCCCGGCTCGTTTCTGGCGCTGACAGTCTCATCCAAGGCTGCTGAGCGGAGCAGGCAGAATTCCCTCAGTGCGGGTTGCTACCAGCAGCCTTCGAAGGTAGGCGTTGAGGCCGTTCGGGTTGGATGCGAGGCCGTCCACCATGTAAACCTGCCTCGGGGCGACCTTGATCGCTGCCGCCCCCGGGTGCAGGACGTGATTCGGCACGACGAGCTTCAAGTGGTAGGTGTCAGACTGCGTCAGGTCCCACGCGTTGAGCTGCCGCCCAGGCACGCTTTGGCTGACGACGACACTGAGGTCCGCCGAGATCTGTCCCGCTGCCCTAGCGTCGGAGGCGGCCTGCTGCCACGGGGGACCGTTGTCCAATGTCGCCGGTGCTACCGGGCCCGACGCTCCGAGACTGCTCGCTCCGCCGTCGTCGATGGTAAGTCCCTCCGCCACGAACGTGCGTAGCTGGGCAGCCGCCTGGAATGCAGTGGGCGCGTCAACCACCGCGGTCGCGTCAAGAGCGAGCAGGTCACCGCCTATTCGCGGGTCGCTGGCTTCGGCTGTGCTCAGACTCACGCCGAAGTAGGCGACGGTTTGAATGCCGGCCGGCGGCTGAAGCACACCCGCACCGGCCTCCGTCGCCATCGCGACACCAGTCGTAAGGCCCGCCCATCCGAGGGCGGCTGCCAGGAGGCCTCCCATCGTCACCCTCACCGCCCGCCGTGCGGTACGGGCACCGGAAGGCGCCGAAACGTATGCCGGGCCTGCAGAAAGGATCAGATCGGTCGGGGAATCGCGAAAGATTGCCCGACCGGCCTGAACCTGCTCTCGACGCTCTACGCCATCCGCCGACAGCGCCTCGAGAGCGCGGTGCAGCGACTGACGGTCAGCAGCAAGCCGACTGACTCCAGCGTCGTGCATTCGCTGCGTGTTGTGGCGACCGTGGCCAGCGATCGGCTGGTAGCTGACGACGGGTAGGCCTGCACGCAAGGCCTCCAAGGACGTCAGGCCTCCGGCGTTCTCGACGAGGACATCGCAGGCGGCCATGAGAGCAGGCATGTCGTCGGTCCAGCCGAGGATCCTGCTCTGGCTGCCTTTTCGCTCGGCGTGCCGGCGGAGGCGCTCTCGAAGCCTCTCGTCACGCCCGCACACCACTACGGGTACGAAACGATCGTCGGAGGAAATCTCGGCCCACGTTTCGAGGATGCTTCCGACCCCCCACGAGCCGGCCACGACCAGGACGGCGCGCTGGTCATCGTCGAGTCCGAGTTGCTCCCGTACGACGCTGCGGGCAGGAAGCTGTGACTGCTCGAATCGAAGCGGCACGGCAGGGCCGCACGCGATACTTGGACGCTTAGAAAGCCGGTTCGCCTCGATGGCGGAACCCTCGTGAATTGCAAGATTGACGTCGACGCCTGGGTGCACCCAGAGGGGGTGCACGCCGAAGTCGGTTATGAAGTTGACGACCGGCACGGCGAGGCGGCCTCGGCGGCGTAACCTCCCCAGGCAGATGGTCGCCAAGGGATAGGTCGACACGACCACCGTCGGATCGAACTTCGACACCCATCGGAGCAGCCTGCGCCGGGTGAGCATCGTCACGACCACTGCGAGAAACCTCGACAGCCAGGGAACCCGGTACCAGAGCCGGTAGGACGCTTCGTACGCCGACGGCACGTGCCTAAGCTCGAACTCGTATCCGGAACGAAGTGCCGAGCCGATCCCGAGCGGCGCGCTGGCGAGGAAGTCCTCGATGACGGAGTCGTGGCCTTCCGCGCGGAGTTGCTGAGCAAGGTTGCGAGCGGCGCCGTCGTGACCCGCTCCCATGCTCGCTGAGATGATCAGAACGCGCCCGCTCGGCGGCGAACTCAGGGTGCTCGAGGGCGAAGCGAGCGTGTCTGTCCTGCGCACTGGGTCACAGGCTAGCGGTTCAACTCGATGGAACTGTATGTGAATCCTGCATAATCGTTGGCTGCGTCGCCCTCAGCGCCGGCCGCCGAGCCTCCGATCGGCGACAAGATCAAGAACAAGCCCGGTCCATCCTGTCTGGTGAGAGGCTCCAAGCCCTGCGGCCGAATCCCCGTGGAAGTACTCGTGGAACATGAGCATGTCCTTCCAGTTCGAGTCGATCTGGAGCTTCTCGTAGTCGCCGAAGACCGGCCGCCTGCCCTGGTCGTCGGGCAAGAATATGGAGACGAGCCGGCGAGACAGGTCGTTCGCCACGTCGTGTAGCGAGGCCTGCGCGCCGGACCCCGTCGGGTGCTCCACGGTGAAGGCGTCACCGAAGTAGTGATGGTAACGGTCGAGGGCTTCGATCAGGAGGTAGTTGAGGGGGAACCATATCGGGCCTCTCCAGTTAGAGTTGCCGCCGAAGAGCGCTGTAGTGGACTCGCCTGGCTCGTAGTCGACGGTGGCCTCGGTTCCGCCGATCCTGATCTCGAAAGGATGATCGAGGTGCGCTTTCGACACCGAGCGCACACCGAAGTCCGACAGCATCTCGTTCGGATCGAGGACGCGGCTGAGCACCCTGGCCAGACTTCGAGGGTCAACCACCGACAGCAGCAGTCGGTCACCGTCGCCCTTGACGGCAAGACGGCTTACGTGTTCACCAAACTCCGGTTTGTTGTCGAGGAACCATTTGAGGCGACGGCTAAAAGACGGGAGGGTAACCAGATGTTTCGGCTCGAGCACCGTCACCGCGAACAAGGCCACAACGCCCACCATCGAACGGACCCTGACCGGGATGGCATCTCCGCTGTCAAGTCGAAGAACGTCGTAATAGAAGCCGTCCTGTTCGTCCCACAGGCCCTGAGTCTCCATTGCGTGTGCGATGTACGTGAAATGTTCGAAGAACTTCGTCGCAACATCCTCATAGACGGGGTCGTCGACTGCGAGGCGCAGTGCTATCTCCAGCATGTTCAAGCAGAAGGCGGCCATCCAGGCGGTCCCGTCCGATTGCTCGGTTCGGCCAGGCACCGGTAGCGGCTTGGAGCGGTCGAAGAGCCCTATGTTGTCGAGTCCGAGGAATCCGCCTTCGAAAACGTTGTTTCCCGCTTCGTCTTTACGGTTTACCCACCATGTGAAGTTCAACAGGAGCTTGTGGAACATCCGCTCCAAGAAGTCGTGATCTACCGAGGCGTCCTCC
>JAKBBA010000223.1 GCA_021808665.1 Actinomycetes bacterium | reverse complement strand
CAACATCGGGCTGTAAGAGCCGACGCCGCCAGGTGTCCCGTTCTGGAAGAACGGGAACTCGGGTAGGACCCGCTGGTAGACGGTGGAGAACCGGTCACCGAAGTCCGCCGGAAACGACATCACGTTCCAGAACAGCGCGATCCGGCCACCGGGTCGGAGCACCTCGGCGGCCTTCGATGCGCCGAGGACGGGGTCGACCCAATGCCAAGTCTGGCCCGCAATCACAAGGTCAAAGGTCCGTCCTGCGGGGTCCCAGTCCTCGAACTTCGCGATGTCGACCTCGAGACCGGTCCGGCGGGCATACTCGGCCATCCGCTCGTCCGGCTCGACGCCGAGGACGCGCCAGCCCGCCTGCTGGAACGGGCGGGCGGAGATTCCGGTGCCGATTCCGACATCCAGCAGGTCGCTCCCTCGGCTCGCGGCCAAGATGGCATTGACCATGGCTTTCGGATACGTGGGCCGGGTCTGTTCGTAGCGTTCGGCCTCGTTCCCGAACGATTCGGCGATCTGTCGGGCTTGATGGGATTCGCTCGCGGAGAACTGCTCGGGCACTATAGTGGTCATGCGACCACTATAGTGGGCTGCTGCCCATTTGTAAGCCGAGAGGACCTGCGCTGCCGACTGGAGTCCATCTTCCGAACGCCCGAGAGCTGCTGTTCGATGCCGCTGAGCGCGTGCTGCGTCGTGACGGTGCGAGCGGTCTCACGAGCCGGGCTGTCACCGAGGAGGCAGGTGTTGCGAAGGGGGTGATGCACCGCCACTTCGCCGACTTCGACACCTTCCTCGCCGAGCTCATCCTCGACCGGGCGGCCCAGCTTGACGCGGCGGCAGCGGTCGTGGCCGGCACCGGGACAGTGATCGACAACCTGACCCAGGTGCTGACGGCGATGTTCACGCCTCTCGCCGTGGCGATGGTCGCGCTGGTCATCACCCGCGACGGCCTGCGCGAGCGCCTACGCGAAGCGGGAGCGGCCCGCTTTCCGTTGATCGCCGAGGCGACCGCCCTGATCGCCGCCTACCTCAACGATGAACAGGCGCTCGGCCGAGTCGCCGCCACGGCCGACGTTCCGACTCTCTCGCACATGCTCATCGGCTCGGTTCACCTGCTCTTCACCGACCGAGAGAACGGGCCACCCGAGACCGAGGCGCTACGAAAGGTCGTTGCGGGCGTACTCGGAGGTGCCGTTCGATCCGCCGAAACGGCGTGATTACCGATCGCCCGCCCCGCGACGTACGACCGTATTCGGCGGAGGCAACAGCATCGGCAAGCCATCTACCTGGGAAAATGGTTTCGCCTTGTGCCACCTAAGGACCACTTTCTTGTCACGGCGCGAGATCTCTGACAGCACTTCCGGCTGCCGACTAGGTGGTACCACATGTGGTATCGCAATGGTACCATTACGCGCATGGCGATGAACCTTCGACTGAGTCCCGAAGCGGAGGAAGCCGTTCGACGCGAGGCGGAACGTACCGGGCGCTCGCAGCAAGAAGTGATCCGCGAGGCGATTGGCCGCCATCTCGGCCTGGTGACGGGTGAGAGTGCCCGCAGCGAACTTGGTGTGCTGGTCTCCATGGGGACCGTGCGCGCACCGCGGGCGCCGTCTCGCAAGGTCGTCAAGCGTCTGAGGCTTCCGCCGGGAATGACCAGCGCCGATCTTCTTGATCGGGGCGACCGGATCTGACGTGCGGGTCTACTTCGATAGCAGCGCCTTAATCAAAAGGTCAGTGCAGGAACCCGAGTCCGACGCGGTGGAGGCAGCATTTGACCGCTACGTCGCTGCGGATGCCGTGATCATCTCGTCGTCATTGGCTTGGGTTGAGGTCAGTCGAGCCCTGCGGACGCGACTCGACAGCGGCTCGTACGGCGAAGACGAGATTCACGACGCCGTTGAAGGAGCGCTGGCCGGAGTAGCCGAGCGACTCATCACCGGGGAGGTCATCGGTCTCGCCCGGCGCGTCGCTCCTCCTCTTTTGCGCACGCTCGACGCGATCCATCTCGCTACCGCGATCATGCTCGACGTCGATGTGGTCGTCGTATACGACGATCGCCTTATCGACGCATGTCGGTCCAACGGCCTTGCCACTGCCATGCCCGGCCGCTGAGGCTCGTGACTGGCCCGGCCGCCACTGACCACGGAGACTGAGGATCGACAAAGGTCACCCGTGGTCGAGATCGATCACGGGGCCGGCGACTACCGCGGCGCGGTTCGTATTGTTGGAAGCAGGGACCACGTGTCCACATGTAGCCATCTGTGCTACAGTGATCCTATGGGTAGCTCGATATCCGTCCGCGACCTACGAAATTCGGTCAGCGAGGTGCTTCGTCGGGTCGAAGGCGGAGAACGGTTGACCGTAACGGTCGGCCGGCGCCCCGTAGCTGAAATCGTGCCACTCCGCCGCCGTCGGACCGTGCCGACAGCCGAGGCGGTCGCCATAGCTTCCCGCCACGCCGCTGACCGTGGCTTCCTCAAGGACGTGCGGGGCCTGCTGGATGACACGACTGACGACCTATGAGGGCCTTGCTCGATACGTCGTTTTTCGTGGCCACGGAGTCAGGGCGGCCTCTCGGCGAGATGGAGAGGATCACCGAGACGGAGGTGTCGGTGGTGACGCTGGCCGAACTGACCGTCGGCGTGCTCATGGCCGACGATGATGATCGGTCGGCGCGAGTGGCGACGCTCTCGGCCGTGGAGTCGACTTGGGATCCATTGCCGATAGATGCCGAGGTGGCGCGTCAGTTCGCCCGGATCGTTGCCGCCCTGCGCGCCGGTGGCCGCCGAGTCCCGATCCTCGACGCGCTTGTGGCTGCCACTGCGATTGTCGCGCAGATCCCGGTCGTCACCCAGGACAATGACTATGAGGCCATCCCCGGTGTCGAGGTGATCCGGGTCTGATCACCGCCCGCGCCGACCTGGACCAAGCGCACTGGTCCGTTCCCTCAGCTCAGATCTCGAGATCGTCGGGACTTACCAAGATGGCCGCGGGCCGGCCGTGGCGCGTCAGGACGACGCGGTCGTGCAGGTGTTCGACTCGGGTCGATCACCTCCGACTGCCAGCCGTCAGCAGCCGAACGCGTAGCTGACCGCTGAGCAGACCCTTTGCATGGTGTCATCCCCAACTTGTCCAACGAGACCGGTGAGCGATTCCTGCACGACGGTGTGGAGACCGTCACAATTGATGACCGATGGTTGGTCCAACCCGACCTCGACGTGGTCGATATCGACTTCTGCAGCGAGACCACGAATGGAGGTGGTGACCTCGGCCACGGTCACGAGGCTGCGCGCGTCGAGCACCTCAGATCGGGTCAACAGAAGGACGGGCCGCCTCTTGCGACCAACTTCGGCCAACCAGACCTCACCGCGTCTCAAGCCTCACCCCATGCTTCAGCCCCTGCCCAGAAAGTGTCCGCGCGTTCCGGTTGCCTCAGGTACGCGTTGCGGTCAGCTCGCTCCATGGCGGCACGTACGGCGTCGGTAACTCCCTGACGAGCAGCAGCCGAGATGTTGACGCCGAGTTCCCGAGCCCGGTCGGCCAACTCCTCGTCCAGAGTGAAGGTCGTTCTCGATGATGCCACCCAAGGATGCTAGCTTCGGCTGATGTAGGAGTTGATAGCACCCGGGGGCATATGGCTGTGCGAAGACGACGTTCGGGCCCATCGGCGGTGGATCCCGAACTTCTGTATCTGGCTTGGCGCATTGCGTTCCGGACGGAAGCTCAAAACCGCGATACCGGCCGGGAGGTTCCCGCTCCGGTGCGGTCTGGCAAGCGTGGTGCGCGGCGGTGTCAGACCACGATCAGGTGGCGGCCAGGAGGTAGGTGCTGTCGACCCCGAGAGCCAGGGCGAGCCGGTGCTGGCGACCGTCCGCGGTGAGCAAACCCAACCGGTTCTCTCGGCACACTTGGGCGATCAGTGCGTCGTGCACGTTGCCGCCGAGGTCCAGTTCGCCAGCTCGGCTTAGCACCAGTGAGAGCGCAGCCGCCGTGGTCGGCAAGACACGCTTGCTCTCTTCCCACCAGTTTGCCAGCAACTGGGCACTGAGGTCGGCGGGCTGTCCGAAAGTGCGGCGCAACTGCGAGAAAGTCTCCGCCAAGACAATCGCCGGTACCCGCGTGATCTCGGCCAAGCGCGGTCGAGCGAGCTCGTGGTGTTCGTGGTCGGAGACCAAGGCGGCCACCAGTGCTGAGGTGTCGATCACCGTTCGGCGCGTTCGCGTTCCAGCCCATCGAGCACTTCGTTGTTGGTGACCCTCCGTCCGAGGTGGAGCACAGGGAGGCCATCAATGCCGGTCGACAAGACCCCGGCCGTCGTCGTCGCGGTGAGCAGTAGCCCCTCGGCGACCCGGCGGACCACCAGCTCGCCCGGCGTCGTGACGATCTCGTCCCTGAGCCGCCGCGGCAACACCATCCGACCCTGAGCGTCTACCCGAATCCGGACAGATGGTGATTCCATGGCACCCATGGTATCACCATCCAGGCAGGCGGCTCTTACTGGAAGCAGGACCCCGTCGCAGTAGCCGCACCCTCGATGGCGGCCCGTCCAGCGGTGCCACATCTGGTGCCCGAAGTACCGCCGTGTTCTGGCCGGGGGGGGCTGGTAGCGGTTCGGCTGTAGGAATCATCGCCCGCGCTCAGGCACCAGACAGCCACGCATAGTGGTCAATAATTTGGGGCGACCCCGCAAAGTGAGATATTCCTTGTCAACGGGGAGATCAGCCCGTAGCGTCCTGCCCACGAGGGGCAGCTTCGGTAAAGAGCGAAGGCTCGGAGGACAAAGGTGTCCTCCGA
>JAKBBA010000222.1 GCA_021808665.1 Actinomycetes bacterium | reverse complement strand
GAAAGTCTCGTTGACCCACTGCGAGATTCGCCGGGTGTCCGCCACGGTCGAGCCCTCCCCGGCGATAATCGTGACTATGTCGTGGCGGGCAGGATCGACCAGCAACCCGAGGAGACCTGTTGCAGCCGCGAACGCCCCGTCGGCGACTACCTCGATGCGCTCCCGGGAGATTCCCAGGTAATCGCCTTCACGGATCGGACCGACCTCGCAGCGGCTAGGCCGGACAGCACGCGTGACCTCTCCCGCCACGACACGCAAGGCGGATCCGGACATGAGCTCGCTGTTGGCGTCGGCGTCTCCTTCGGGGTCATATTCGAGTAACGCCGCGAAACCCTCCTGGATCCCCTTCGTCGGGACCACGCGGACCGGCTTGCCGGCTTTCTTCGCCGCCTGCAGCGCTACTGGAATGATGTTCTTGTTGTTCGGCAGCACCACCACCTGCTCGCTGTTCGCCGCTTCGATCGCCTTGAGGATGGCCGCCGTCGAAGGGTTCATGGACGGCCCTCCCGCGATAACGTGGTGGACCCCGAGCGACCGGAAGATACGCCTGATCCCGTCGCCGTTGCAAACCGCGACGACCGAGCACCGTACCGGCTCCTCGGGGCCTTCCCCAGCCGCTTCGGTGCCCTGGGCGGCACGAACCCACCTCTCCTCTTCGACCTCCTCGCGAAGGTCCGTGACCCGGATCCGGCGCGGTCGGCCGGCAGCCAATGCTGCTTCGATCGCTGCGCCGATGTCGTCGGTGTGGATATGGCAGTTCCACAACCCGTCTCCGCCGACGACCACGATCGAATCACCGATACCAGCCCAAACACTACGAAAAGGAGGGATCAGCTCGTCCGGCGCTTCGAGCAAGTACATGACCTCGTAGCGAAGGTCTGCGACTCCAGGCGCCAAAGGGAGATCCACATTCGCCTGCTCGGACTCACGCTTCGCCGCAACGGTCGGCGCCTCCGGGAGGGGGCGGCCGTCGACCACATGCAGCAAGGCGTCGAGAAGCAGAAGGTACCCCGTGCCGCCCGAGTCGACGACGCCGGCGTCCCGCAGAACCGGCAACAGATCAGGAGTTCGAGCCAAGGCGGACCCGGCCTCCTCACGGGCGCCCTCGAGCACCCGCGCGAGGGTTCGAGGCGCCCCGACTGCAGCGGCTCCGTCCGCCGCAGCTCTCGCCACCGTGAGGATTGTCCCCTCGACCGGATTCTGGACGGCCCGGTAGGCCTCGTCGGCCGCCCGGCGCAAGCCTGCCGCCAACACCTCGGCGTCGACGCTCGGAAGTCCTTTCGTCGAGTCCGCGAGGCCTCTCATGATCTGCGACAGGATCACTCCCGAGTTGCCACGGGCGCCCATCAACGACCCATAGCTCATGGCGCCCGCTACCGTCGCCAGCTCGCGGTCGCCTTGACGTTCGATCTCCGCTACCACCGACTCGGCGGTGAGGGCCATATTGGTGCCGGTGTCACCGTCGGGCACCGGATACACGTTGAGCCTGTCGATGAAGTCCCTGTGGCTTTGAAGTGCATCACGGAACGCTGCTGCAGCGGCCGCGAGGGCAGCTCCGTCGAGGTGCTCCGTGTTCTGCATGGCGGGGATGCTAATGTGGATCTGAGACGTGGTCAGGTAGCGCCTGATCAGCGTCGGACCCTGACGATCGACGAGGTGTGTGGACGAAGATGGCAGCAGTTTGCGATGTGTGTGGGAAGAAGCCGTCTTTCGGAATGAGCGTCAGTCACTCGCACCGGCGCACGAAGCGTCGATGGAACCCGAACATCCAGAGGATTCGGGCGATCGTAGGTGGCACCACTAAGCGCGTTCACGTCTGCACGTCGTGCATCCGCGCTGGGAAAGTCACCAAAGCCGTCCGCTAGGCGGCTTCGCTATGGTGGCGGTTCTAGGAGCCGCTCTGCTCGTCGGCACCCGATAGCAGCTTCATAACGTCGTCGCGCCGGAAGCGGAGGTGGCCGCCGATAGTCCTCAGACTCGGGAGCTTTCCTGCGGCAGCCCAGTTGATCACGGTACGTTCCGTCACGTCGAAGACGGCGGCGACCTCGTGGCTTCGGAGAAGTTGCGGGGCTTCCCCCGAAAGACCGGTTGCCCTGCCGGCCGGTCGGCTCGACTGGGACACGACCCGTGGGCGCAGCTCGCTCGGTGCACGGACGACCTGCTCGGCCACGTCGACGTTGCGGCGAAGCTGACCCAACTGCACGGCTACCTGACGGGCAAGTGCTGCCATCGCCCGCTGCTCCCGCTTGGTGAGCTGGCGAAGCCATCGGTCCATGACTGCTACGACTGCTACTACCGCCCCGCCGGCATCCCGGACTGCGACGCCGTACGCCCAGCGCATCGAGTGCGGAGCCTGGACGAGAGGACTGCGCGGGACCACCGTCACCAGATCGGTGAGCTCGACGGCCCCGGTACCGGCAGCTATAGCCTCGAAGAGGTGACCGTCGTTCAGGCCGCAGCGGTACTCGAATCCCTGCGAAAGGCTGCTCCAGCCACCGCCTGGTTGGGGCACGGAGAGGACTGCTACTGGTGTCTGACACGCCAGAGCGCCCAGAACCAGCAGGTCGGCGATCCCCTGCCCTGGAGGAAGGGCCGGGAGCTCTGCCCGTGCCGGCTCCTGGGAGGACGGTACCTGCGCCAATCGACCGTCGACGCTCGATGTGTTTAGACGTGAAACCGGCATGGATGTTCACTCGGAGCACTCCAAGGTCGCCTTGAGAAACCATCTGCGCTTTGGGCACTACGACGCCAAAGGCGGAAATATACGCGGTTCGCGCCCGCTAGAACGCCGCGTCAGCCGCTCGCTAGAGCTCCGAGGCACCGGTTGACGTATATTTTGGCGCGCAGGCAAGCCGACTGCATCTCGTCGCCGGCCGCAAGGCAGGCTGCGATTCCTGCCGACAGGGTGCATCCGGTCCCGTGCGTGTGACGGGTGGGGAGTCGTCGCCCTTCGAGCCATTCGGCCCGGCCATTGGTCCAGAGCAGATCCGGGGACTCGGCTCCTTCGAGATGGCCTCCCTTGATCAGTACCGCTGCCGGTCCTAGAAGTTCTATCTCCCTCGCCGCGTCCACCATCGCCCCACGACTGGAGATAGTCCCCCCGACAAGGGATTCCGCTTCCGGGAGGTTAGGGGTGACGAGCGCGGCGAGCGGAAGCAGATGCGACACGAGCGCGGGCAGTCCCGCCGGGTCGAGGAGGCTGCCCCCATGAGACGCTGCCTGCACCGGGTCCACGACGAGCGGCCCCAAGTTATGCTCGACGTAAGCCGACGCGACCGCCTCGATCACTGCTGCGTCGCCGAGCATCCCCGTCTTGATCGCGGCTATCTGCAAGGCGTCGGCGCTGGCGTCGATCTGCTCGCGCACGAGCTCAGGGGTCATGACGCTCGCAGCAAGGACGCCTTTGTGGTTCTGGGCGGTGACGGCAGTGACGGCGGCAATACCCCAGACGCCGAAGGCCGCGAATGCCCGCAGGTCTGCCTGTATGCCTGCCCCGCCCCACGAGTCGGATCCTGCCACCGATAGAGCGGCAGGCCAGCCGGGGATCAAACTTTCACCGGCAACGCGTGGGCCGCACGTCGCGCTCTCGGCCGCCGGGTCACCAGGTGTGCTGCCATCCCGGCGCTTCCAAAGGTCGAGAGAGCAGCGTCCGCTCGCTCCGGTCCTCGACGCATACCCCGATCATGATAGGCGGGTGGAGCCCGATAAAAGACTCGTCGAGTCCGGCCTCGGGCGGGGCGCAGAACACGAGGGCGAAGTCCTCACCACCCCCGACAGCTTCGTCGAGCGTCGCTTCGGGATGCACCGGTAGGTGGTCGAGTCGAAAACCCACCCCCGACGCGTCGGCGATGTGACCAAGGTCCGCCGCAAGGCCATCCGAGACGTCGATCATCGCGCTTGCTCCTGCGAGTCGGGCGGCGCTTCCTTCGCGAAGGCGAGCCGTGGGGCGTGCATGCGCTCGGACGGAGCTTCCCACTTCCAGCACGTTGTCGTATCTCGCTTCCCCGCAGCGCAGACGCCTGAGGCCCGCAGCGGACGCGCCGAGGGGTCCGGTGACCCATATTCTGTCTCCGGGTCGGGCGCCGCTACGCCTGACCGGAGGGCCGGGGCAGCTACCGGTTACGGCGACGGTGACGACCACCTCCGGGCCGTTGGACAAGTCGCCCCCGACGACGGGGCATTCGAGGTGGCGTGCAGCAGCCGAAACTCCCGAATAGAGCAGTGCAATGTCGGTTCCGGAGGGGGCCGTCACGGTCACCAGAGCCTGGGATGGCACGCCACCCATCGCCGCGATATCGCTCACGGACGCACACATCGCCTTCCATCCGAAGTCGTCGAGACGCGTGAACGCCAGGTCAGCGTGGACGCCGGCGACGACAGTATCGGCGCTGAGCAGCATCCAACCCTGCGGGGGATGCACGATCGCTGCATCATCGCCTATCCACAGCTCGTCGTCGTCGGGGGCGCCGAGAGCAGCGGCGATCTCCGCTATCAGCGCGAACTCGCCTTTCATACAGGGCCGCAGGTACTGTCGTTCATACGGTGATCGTAGGGTGATCGCAGACAAGATTTTGCAATGCTTCAGAAGGAGACATCGACGAATATGACCTCCAACAAGCCGCTCCTCGAACACAAGCGCCTCGCAAAATGGGTTGACGAGTGGGCGGCGCTGACCGAGCCCGACAGCGTCGTGTACTGCGACGGGTCCGCCGAGGAGTATGAGAGGCTGTGCGGAGAGCTCGTAGCGTCTGGCACATTCGTTCCTCTTTCGAGCGATCGCCGCCCGAACAGTTTCTGGTCGACGTCGGATCCAGCTGACGTCGCGCGGGTAG
>JAKBBA010000221.1 GCA_021808665.1 Actinomycetes bacterium | reverse complement strand
ACCGTAGGGGGAAAGCGAAGAACCGAGGAGCGTACGCCGACACCGCGCAGCGACAGCACCAGTAGGCCCGTCGCAGACCTGAGCCCTGCAGGGCTCGACCGTACGGCGGCGTCAGGCACGAGGCCGTCGTGTTCGGTCGCCGGACGCCCAGCGCTTAGACCGAGTACGCCCGATGCGAGCACGAAAGGTCTATCCGACCCGGCCAGTGCGTCGCCCATGGCCTCCGCTGCTCGACGGTCGACGCCAGCAGCGCCGGCAAAGTTCCCGCTGAATGCGATCTCGTGTTGGAACGCCAAGTGGATCACCCCGTCGGAGTGTCGTGCCGCTTCGGCCAGGCCGGCGGGGTCGTCAAGGTCGCCGCGCTGCACGATTGCACCGGCCGCCTCGACACGCTGGGCGGAGGACTCGGAGCGAGCTAAGCCGACCACCTCGTGACCAGCAGCTAGCAGGTCCGCTACGACGGCTGAGCCGATCCAGCCCGATGCTCCGGTGACAAATATTCGCATGGTGGTTCTCCGAATCAGTGATGACAGTAACTGTAATCACTCTACCGAGGACGTCAGTCGCTGTCAACACGAGCTAGAATCCCTGTGTGGGTCGATGGCAGCCGGACAGCCGTGGGCGTCTGCAAGAGGCTGCTCTGGCCCTGTACAGCGAGCGCGGCTTCGACCAGACCACTGCGTCGCAGATAGCGGAGCGTGCCGGGTTGACCGAGCGGACATTCTTCCGGCACTTCGTCGACAAGCGCGAGGTGCTTTTCGGCGGCTCGACGGTCCTTCAGGATCACGTCGTGGCAGCCGTGGCCGGCGCGGATGCCACGGACGGTCCGATGCAAGCGGTGGGGCGCGGTCTCGCCGCCGCCGCAGACATGCTCGGAGCCGGCCGCAAGGATCTGATCCGCCAGCGTCACGGTGTGATATCTGCGAATCCCGAGCTTCGCGAACGCGAACTTGTAAAGCTCAGCGATTGTGGCGCAGCGGTAGCAGCGGCACTAATCAAACGGGGGGTGCGGGATCTTCTCGCACATCTGGCGGCAGACGCTGCCATGACCGTGCTGCGCTCGGGAATTGAGCGATGGGCGTATGGAGACGACGATCGCAGTTTGGCAATGGTCATGGACGAACTCCTCGCCGATATGAAGGCGTTGCTGTTGTCCGCTTCGGCGATTCCTGTCCTCGCTTCTCAATCCACCGATATCGAGCCGGAAAGTCAACATGTCTGACGACCAAGCCCAAGAAGACCTCCGCTTTGCGACGCTCATAGGGGTCACGCTCCTGGAAGTCGAACCAGGTACCGCGCTGAGGATGCACCAGTCATACTTCGAGCCGATGCCGCCGCCAGAAGCGTTCGCCGGTGTCGAGCAGGGCTGGCCCGAGCAACTCGACAAGCTCGAACAACTCCTGGTGCTTGAGTAGGACAGCTGCGAAAAGGCACCAAATGACGCGACTTTCGGACCTGCTCGACCTCGACGCCCTGGATGGCATGATCACTGCGGGCTATATCACGCGGCGGCCGCTGGCTGGCAGCCGGATCAGCGTCTACAACTACACTGCGAAGGCGGCGTACAAAGGCGTTTGGACACCCGAGACACGCAGGTGCCGTGGTCTGGTGGTCGGCGAAGGCGGGGAGATCCTTGCGCGCCCTTTCGAGAAGTTCTTCGACCTTTCCCAGACCGAAGACGTGCCGAGCGCCGGGCCGATCGAGGCCTCGGAGAAATGGGATGGTTCGCTCGGAATTCTCTACGAGCGCGCCGATGGATGGGCGATCACGACCCGCGGTGATCCGAACGGTTGGCAGTCCGAAGCCGCAACGAGCCTTTTCCGGCAGCGTTACGGAAGCTTCGCCCCGCCTGGCGGGGTGACACTGCTTTTCGAGATCGTCTTGCCGGAGAACCACATCGTCGTCGACTACGGGGACCTTCGCGAGTTGGTGCTCCTGGCGGCCATCGAAATAGAGAGCGGTCGCGACGTCGAACTCCCTGGTGACTGGCCCGGCGCTGTGGCAGAGCGCCGGGATGTCTCAGGAGGTCGACTCGAACGTCTCCTCGAGGAGGCGGAAGCTACGGGTAACCGTGAAGGCTTCGTGGTCAGGTGGCCGGAGTCTGGAATGCGAGCCAAGGTCAAGCTCGACGAATACCGCCAGCGGCACCGGATGCTCTTCTGCACCTCGACGAAGACCGTATGGGAGAGCCTCGCGGCTGGACGCGACCCGAGCGACGGGCTCGACCGGGAGGCGGAGCTGGCGGCTTGGGTGCGAACTGAAGCCGACGCGCTTAAAGGAGCGCATACATCCGTCATGGAGGAGGCTCGGCTGACCGTCGGGGCGCTTGAAGCGTCCGAGTTAGCCGAACGTCGTGAGGCCGCCGCTCGGATCAACGCCAGTCGCTACCCGGCTGTAGCCTTCAATCTGCTCGACGGGCGGGTCGAGCGCGCCGCCGACGCGGCCTGGAGGATCGTGCGGCCCGGAGCGACCCGCTTCTTTCGGGACCAGCCGGATGACGACCTATGAGCCAGCGGCGAAGTCTGTTCTTTTACGGTAGCCGTGGATCGTGATAGCGCGCCGAGCGGGCGGCCGACCGGGGCGTCGCCTCCTGCCAACACCACCGTACGATGCTTCCGGCGGAGCCGCTTCTGACGACCGTCGCGGCGATTAATGAGATCCCGTCGCTAAGCTGGACCGTGAGGGAGTTCGTATACGGGGCGCACCCACTGCGCAATCTCTCAGAGGAGCGCTGCATGCGAGTTACGGAGTCCCGGCGCCAACCCAACCAGTTCGCCCGCCGGCTCTTCTCGGGTCTGCCCGACCGCTACGATCGGTTGGCCGAAGTTCTCTCGCTCGGTCAGAACCGCCGGTGGCGGCGGGCGATGCTCGACCCTGTGTGCGCCGCGAATCCGGCCTCCGTACTCGATGTGGCGACCGGCCCGGCCGGGGTGGCGCTGCAGTTGGCAGCCCGCACGGAGGCGCAGGTCACTGGCATCGACTTGAGCCCGGAAATGCTGCGAGCCGGGATGGTCAACGTGGCCAGCCGCGACCAGGCCGGTCGCATCGCGCTGTTGATCGGCCGGGGCGAGGAGTTGCCGTTCCCTGATGCCACCTTCGATGCCCTCACTTTCACGTACCTCCTACGATATGTGTCGGACCCGGTGACGACTATTCACGAACTTGCTCGGGTGGTCCGCCCCGGCGGGGTCATCGCGAACCTCGAGTTCCATGTACCTCCGAACACGCTGTGGAGGGGCGCCTGGGCGATCTACACGCGGCTCGTTCTGCCGGTAGCCGGTCTTGTCACCGGCGGCGGGGATTGGTATCGGGTCGGACGGTTTCTCGGTCCTTCCATATCCGAGCACTACCGACGGTATCCGCTGTCCGCCCACGTCGCCGCGTGGAAGGAGGCGGGGATCGAGGGTGTCGAGGTTCGGCTTATGAGTCTCGGCGGCGGTCTCGTCATGTGGGGTCGCAAAGCCGAGAGCTCCGATGGCTGAGCCCGAGGAGGAACCTCCAGACGACGAGTCGGCGCCCCGCCCGGCCTGGTATGCGGCGTCTCCAGGAGCGTGGCGGGACTGGGTGAGCGTGCTGCATTTGCCGTATACAGCCTGGCATCTGAGCTACGTGCTCATCGGCGCTGGCCTGGCGCCCGTCCTCTCCGTGGAACGTCTGAACGCCACGCTCATAGCCTTCGCCCTGGCTGTGGGAGTCGCCGCTCATGGCTTCGACGAGCTGCACGGACGACCGCTCAGGACTACGATCAGTGCTCCGGTCCTGGCCGGTGTGTCGGCCACCGCCCTTGCCGGTTCGGTGGCGATCGGTGTCGCCGGCATCGCCAAGGTCGGGTGGGGTCTGGCCGGCTTCATCGCTGCCGGCGCCCTGCTGGTGGTCGCCTACAACCTGGAGCTATGGGGTGGCCGGTTCCACAACGACACCATATTCGCTCTTGCCTGGGGGTCGTTTCCCGTGCTAGCGGCGTATTACGCCCAAGCAGTTACCATTCGACCCGCCGCGATAGCCGCAGCCGTCTTCGCATATTCGCTGTCCCGAGCGCAGCGGGTATTGAGTAGCGAGGCCCGGGATCTACGCCGGCGCGTATCGGAAGTTGCAGGGCAAAAGACATACCGTGACGGCTCGCGATCCCTGTTGTCGCGTCAGTCCATCCTGAAGCCGCTCGAAAGGTGCCTCGTCGCGCTGTCGTGGTGTACCTGCGCCCTCGGCGTGGCGATCGTGCTGGCCCGCACCGGACACTGAGGCGAGACTAGCGACCCTATACGAAGCACGTGGAGCGAGCGACCGTCGAATTGCTCTGCCATAGGGTGGTGTCGGCAGCCCGTTGCGCCAGACGCGGAGAGCTGAAACCGGCGGACGGTGCGGTGAACGACTTTGCAAGGGGCAATGCCCTTTTTTTCCAAGGCGTCTCGGCGATTGCTTTTGTAGGTCGGCCGCCATGCGTAGGTTGCCCAGCATCTATACCGCTACGGTATTATAGCGGTATGACCGTGCAGATGACGATACGTGTCGACGACGACCTAGCCGCCTTCGTCGACCAAGCAGTGAACGCTGGTGAGGGCAGCCGGGCTGACGTGATCAACCAGGCGATCAAGCGGGAGCTCCGGCGGCGTGGCGCCGAGCGCGACGCACGGATCTACGCCTCCAATGCCGACCCCGACCTGGAGTCGGACGCGTACACGACGTGGGCGGCTGGCAACGCCGGTCGGGTGTGGTCACAAATCGACTGATGCACCCAATCTGGCTGGCCCGGCTCGACAAGACACGCCCGGTGCTGGTACTCACCCGCGAGGAGGTCCGGGCTGTGCGCCGCCAAGTGACAGTCGCACCTATCACCACCACAGTGCGGGGCCTGCG
>JAKBBA010000220.1 GCA_021808665.1 Actinomycetes bacterium | reverse complement strand
GGGTCAAAGAACCCGAGGGAAGCATTACCTGCCCTCCGAGTACTGCAAGGTCAATCGAGGACATTTCCGTTCCTTTCAATTGCGAGGTACCTGGCTTCGAGGTCTTCGAACTCCTGCTTTCGTACGAGACTCTGACGATCGTGCCACGTAATCAGGCGGTCCACGACCAACTCCGTGCTCCCTGCGACACGAAGGTGCCCGAGAACCTCGCGCACCGCATGGACCGAAGCCCTCAGAGCGGAGTTGGCGTACAGCACGAGGGTGAAACCCATCGCGGCCAAATCCGCTTGGGCGACAATCGGCGTCTTGCCGCCCTCCACCATGTTTGCGACGTGCAAGCCGGGGACAGCAAGAGGGATCGCAGCCAGATCACCATGCGACGTCGGCGCCTCCACGAACAGCACGTCGGCGCCAGCTTCGAGGTACTGCATAGCCCGGTCCAGGGCCTCCCCCATTCCAAGCACCGCCGCTGCGTCGGTTCGTGCGATGATCATCGTGTCCTGGCGGCGCGCGTCGACCGCAGCCCTAATCTTTTGGACCATCTCCTCTGCCGGTACGACTTCCTTGCCCTCGAAATGTCCGCAGCGTTTAGGCGCCATCTGATCTTCGATTTGTATGCCGGCGGCGCCGGCCCGCTCGAGAAGCCGCACCGTCCGCTGCACGTTGACGGGATTGCCAAAACCGGTGTCAGCATCGACGATCAGCGGCAGGCTCACCCCTTCAGCCATCGCAGCTACCTGGTCGACCATCTCAGTCATCGTTATGAGTCCGACATCTGGGTAGCCAAAGCGGGAGTTGGACAGCCCAGCACCGGTTACATAGATCGCCTCGAAACCCAATTCCTCGATAACGCGCGCAGTGATCGTATCGGTCGCGCCTGGAACGATCACCGCACGACGCTCGGCGTGGGCGCCAGCCACCACATCCCGAAGGCTGCTCATCGTGACATCGCTGCCAGGCACCCGGTCGGCTCTGCAGACCCACCGAACAACTCGATGAGAGCGTCACCAGTAGTTTCAGTCACGCTCCGACCTTAAGTTAAATTGGGCTAGATGTCAACAGTTGGCTGACATCACTTCGGAGTTTCGTGGCAAGGCGGAACTCAGTGAGCTTCGCCATGACCTCCGATGTGAAGCCCGAAGGCCGAGAGCCTGCGCCAGCTCCTAGCTGGACTCGTCGTCGTGCATTCCGCACTCGAGGAGCTTGAGAGCGTTGTCCAACGAGGACTGAAGGTGTTTGGTCAAGACCTTTTGTGCGCTGGCGATGCGGCCGGCGACGAGATGCTGGAGGATCTGCTCGTGGTCTTCGAGTGCCCGGCGTGCGCGGGCGGGATCGTGTCCGGAACGCGAGCGGGCCAAGTCGATCTTGCGGTGGACTTCGATGACGGCTTCGACGAGGATCGGGCTGCCCGACATGTCCACCAGGGTCTTGTGGAAGTCGAGTTGGCGCGGGTAGGTGGGATCGAAATCGAGTGCGTGTTCGGTAGCATCAAGCAGCTTGTGGAGCCGTTCGACGCCTTCGGCGTCGTTGGAGGCTGCGAGGCGAACGGCGTGTGTCTCCAACGCAATGCGAACCTCGTAGAGTCCCCGAAGCTCCTCGACGCTGAACGTCCGGATGAAGGCTCCCCGGTTCGCCACCATACTGACGAGCCCCTCACTACTGAGCCGGTGAATTGCTTCACGCAGCGGCCCTCGACTAATCCCGAGCGCTGCGGCCAACTCCACTTCGTTCAGACGTTCGCCAGGTACGAGCTTGCCCGCGACCACCATTTCGCGCAGGACCTCGACCGCCTGGCCGCTGAACGTCTGAGAGGGTCGCTCGATCCGGCGGCTAAGGCTCTTGGGATACATCTTTCAGCTCTCCCCTTTAGGTCTAACTAACTCCTGTCGCAGTCCCACACCTAGAGACGTTACCTCATTGCGTGTGCCTTTATCACGATCATGTTAACAGTCGACTCTCCTTCAGATAGTGACGTAGTGTCAACTGCCGACAAGTTTCCTGCGTCCGCTAGAATGCCCCAAGTGGCTGCTACAGGAATGGAAGAATAGAAGTGGCGCACGGGGACCCGGTCTTCTGGTCAATCAACGTAGTGGACGTGCCCCGGGCGAAGCGGTTCTTCACCTCCCTCTTCGGCTGGACTTACTCCGATCCCGGACCGACCGGTGCTGTCAGAATTGACGGAATGCTCGGCTCCATGCACCCGAGCGAGATTCGTAACCCCGCCGCAATATGGATACGCACAGAGGAGATGACCACGATCGTCGAACGGGTTCGGCGCGCCGGCGGCAGCGCGACCGACATAATCAATACGCCCCAAGGAATCACTTCGACGATCGTAGACCCCGGAGGCGTGAGGCTGGCGCTATCCTGGGGCGACCACGAGGCACCCCCCGTGCAGGCAAGCAGCTCGGACGGCGGCCTCGCTGCTTGGAGCGTAGAGTCGACTTCGCCTCGGCGTTCAGCCGAGTTTCTCGGAGAGCTCTTCCGGTGGCCTGTCCGTGCCGTCAGTGACGACCTCTACGTCATAGACGACAGGCCTCTTCGGGTAATCATCAAGCAGGGGGATTCTCCGAGCGACCCACGCCTGTGTTTTAGCGCGAGTGGCCCTTCGATTTACCGACTCATCGCGTGCCTTGGCGGCGAGGTGTCACTGCCCGTGACATATGAGGACAGGGCGATCGTAACCGCCCGGGACGACCAGGGCTATGTGTTCGACCTTATAGCAAAGGCCGGCTAGACAGTAGGGTCTGGCGTTACGAGCAGTTCGTCGAGGTTCGGCATTGGTTGCGGAGGTGCCTCGGAGGCGCTGGCGGCGTCGAGCGGGTGGAAGCAGGCGACCCGCCGGTGTTCGACCGGGTCGCACAGCTTCGGGGCCTCCTTGCACAGCTCGCTCGACCGTGTGCAGCGCTGGTGGTAGGGGCATGCGCCGGGCAGGATATCCCCGATGAGCACGGGCCGCTGCCTTGGACGCGGCGCTACCCGAGGGTCGGGGTCTAGGCACGCCTCGCTCAGTGTTTGGGTGTAAGGATGCAGCGGCTCGGTCAGCACCTTCCAGGCCGGCCCCGACTCGACGACGCTGCCCTTGTACATGACGACGATGCGATCGGCTATCTGCTGGGCCGTGGCCAAGTCGTGCGAGATGAAGAGGTAGCTCATTCCGAGCTCCTCTTGGAGCTTTTGGAGTTGGTCGACGATGGCGGCCCGCACTGTCAGGTCGAGTGACGAAGTCGGCTCGTCGAGCACGACGAAGCTCGGTCTAGTAACGACGGCCCTGGCGATACCGACGCGCTGCTGCTCGCCCCCTGAGAGCTGATGAGGGTACCGGTCGCCCTTGTCGGGGTTGAGACCTGCCATCACGAAAGCTTCCCTTACCCGATCGTCGATGTCGGTCTTCGACAGTTTGGGCCGCAGGTTGCCAAGCGGCTCGGAGACGGCATTTCTCGCCTTCAACTGCGGGTTGAGCGACTGGTAGGGCTCCTGGAAGACGATCTGCATGCGCGGGCGAAGGCCGCGAAGGTTTCGCGACGACAGGTTGTTGATGTCGCGGCCCTCCAATGCGACCCGTCCGGCGTCGGGGCGCTCGAGCATGGTCGCGATACGGCCCAACGTCGACTTGCCGGAGCCGCTCTCGCCGACCAGCGCGACCGTCTCTCCGCGTCCGATCGACAAGGAGACGTCACAGACCGCTGCGACCGACGTGCCGGCACGTCGGAAAGTCTTGTCGACATGTTCGATCATCATCACCGGCACCGACGACGTAGACGCTTCGCCCGCGGTTCGAAGTCGTTCGCGGCGGAATCGTAGCGAGCGGGTCGTCGCTGCTTGTCCCTCCGGCGTGGGCGGAGCTTGGGGTTCGGGCGCACCGCCAGGTACTGACGAAAGGAGCTTTTTGGTGTAGGGATGCTGAGGCTCCGTAAAAACCGAGGCGACCGGCCCACGCTCCACGACCTTACCGAGCTGCATCACGACGACCTCGTCGCAGTACTGCGCGACGACGGAGAGGTCATGGGTTACAAGGAGAAGCGCCTGCTCGGAGGCCTTTCGAGGCTGCGCTATGAGGTCGAGCACCTGGCGCTGCACGGTGACGTCGAGCGCAGTGGTCGGCTCGTCTGCGATCAGCAGCGACGGCGAGAGAAGCGATGCAAGGGCGATCGCGACCCTTTGCGCCATACCGCCTGACAACTCCCCGGCATGCGCCCCGAGAACCCTCGGCGGATCGCCTATTCCAAGATCGGCAAGTAGGGTTGCGACCCGAGAGAGGCTGTCGCGACCTTTCCAGCTATCGTGATCGCGTAAGAAGCCCTCGAATTGGCGTGCGACGTTGACCACGGGATGCATTGCCCCGAAAGGGTTCTGGCCGATGTAGCCGACATCTCTCGCCCTCATCGCTCGCATCTGGGCGGCCGTCATTGCCGAGAGATCGCCGACTCCGTCGAGGTACATACGGTTAGCCTGGACAATGTGGGGCGGGCGGATCAGCCCCAGGATCGACTTTATGATGCTGGACTTGCCTGATCCGCTCTCACCAACCAATCCCATCCGGACTCGCCGATCGATGCAGAGATCGAAATCCTCGACTGCATAGGCCCCCACCTGGCCCGCGTAGCGCACAGTGAGGTTCGCCACTTCAAGCAAATGATCGGTCATTCCGGCTCCAGTGCTCGTGAGCGGGCCAGCCGGGCCCGAAGACCGTCGGCGACCAGGTTGAAACTGAAGATGCAGAGGAATAGGGCGATCCCAGGAAAAGCTGCGTCCCACCACTGGCCGGTGACAAGTTGCTCGGAGCCGTCCTTGATCATCGAGCCCCAGCTGGCCGTCGGGGGCACTGTCCCCACCCCGAGGAAGCTTAGAGCAGCGACAACGAGAAGAGCGACTGCGGCCGTATTGGCCGTCTGGGTAAAGA
>JAKBBA010000219.1 GCA_021808665.1 Actinomycetes bacterium | reverse complement strand
TGTGGTGCGGGCGAGGGCCCGCTGCTTGATTGTCATGTCGGCGTGGGTGTAGATGGAGACGGTGTCGAGTTGCTCGTGGCCCAGCCATAAGGCGATGACGGTGCGGTCGACCCCGCGGCGCAGGAGGGCCATGGCGGCCGAGTGGCGCAGCACGTGAGGGGTGATCTTCTTGGCGGCCATCGAGGGTTGACACTGGGCGGCTGTGGCGGCGTGCTTTTCGACGAGGGCTCCCACCGCGTCTCGGGTGAGAGGGGTTCCGGCCCGGGTCGGGAACAGCGGGTCCTCGGGGGGACCTTGGCGTTCTTTCATCCAGACGCGCAGCATCGCGGTCACATCGGAGCGCAACGGGGTGGCCCTGGCTTTCCGGCCCTTGCCGCGACAGCGAACATGGGCGCCGGTGCCCAGCTCGACGTCGCAGTTGCGCAGCCCGGTGAGCTCTGAGACGCGCAGACCGGTCTGCAGGGCGGTGGCCAACAGGGCCCGGTCACGTCGTCCGCACCAGGTCTGGGTGGCCGGGGCGGCGACCAGGGCGTCGGACTCGGCTTCGTCGAGGTAGCAGACGACCGCTCGATCGCAGTGCTTGGTGGGAATGTCGAGAACTCGGGCGATCAGGGCGGCGTGCTCGGGATGGCGCAGGGAGGCGAAGCGGAAGAAGCTGCGGATGGCGGCCAGGCGGGCGTTGCGGGTGCGGACGCCGTTGTGGCGGCTGGTTTCGAGGTGGGCCAGGAAGTCGCTGACCAGCCCGGCGTCGAGATCGCCCAGATCAAGCTGGTAGGGCTGCTTTCCGGTGCGCTGCTGCGCATAGTCCAGCAGCAGCCGCCAGGCGTCGCGGTAGGCGGCGACGGTGTTGGGGCTGGCCTGGCGCTGGTGCATGAGCCGCTCGGTGAAGAACGACTCCAAGGTGGGAGCGAGCGCGGTCATGACCGGGCCGCCTCTCGCCGTTCGAGGCGTTGGGCGGCCAAGAACAACAGCTCCGGGACGGCCGACAAGTACCAGAACGTGCCCTGCGGGTTGGCGTGTCCCATGTAGGTGGACAGCAGCGGCATGCGGGCTTCGACGTCGACCCCGGCTCGATACCAGTTCACGAGGGTGTCCACAGCAAAGCGGTGGCGTAGGTCATGTAGACGGGGGGCTCGTCCCGAAGGGCTTCTCAGGCCGACTTGGCGGACCAGGCGGCGGAAGGTCTTGTCGTCTTCGTTGTTGAGTGCGGTGCCGACGGTGGAGACGAAGAAGGTCAGGGCCTCGGGTCTGGGGATGCACTGATCACGGAAATCGGCGTAGCGGCCGAGCGCGGCGAGGGTGGTGGGATGCACGGGCAGAGCTCGGCTCTTGCCGAATTTCGAGCGCCAGATGGTGATCACCCCCTCTTGCCAGTCGACGTCGTCGCGGTCGATGCGCACCGCCTCCCCCGAGCGCATCCCGGTGGCGGCGATCAGCCCGATGAGGGTCTCGTAGGTGGCCGCCCGCAGCGGCGGGCGCAGGTTCCGGGCGGCTGCCATCAGCGCCGCGATATCGGCGTCGGAATACAGATAGGGGTCGACCCGGCTGGCCTGGAAGGGCAAAAGCTCGGGGGATGGGATCTCGGTCTCAGCATCGAGAGCCTTCAAGTAGCGGGCGAAACCGCGGACCATGGTCAGGCGGCGGGCCCACCAAACCGGGGTGGCGCCCGCCGGCTGGGTGGCCCACGCCAATGCCAGCTCGGTGGTGACCGCGGTGGCGCCAGCGGCTTGCAGGTAGGCGACGAACTGCGGGAGTTGGACTCCGTGATCGACGTACTTGCGTCCCAGCGAGCGGTGCAGACTGAGGTAGTCGTCCAGGGCCTGGTCGAGGGGGCTCATGCCGCACCACCGGGCCACGGCGCCGCCAGCTGGCGCAACGCCACGAAATCGACCTTCGCGTAGCGGGCCGTGATCGCCGCGTCGCGCTGTCGCAGCACCTGGCCGACCTCATCCAGCGACGCCCCAGCGCGCAACATGGCGGTGGCTGCGCTGTGGCGCAGCCGGTGCGGGCCCACCGAAGTGATGCCAGCCCGCACACAGGCTCGTCGCACGACATCTCCCACCCCCGACGCCACAAGCCCAGCTGGCTTGTCGGCACGCAGAAACAGGGCGCGGCAATCGGTCTTCGGGCGTTCGTGCTGGAGGTAGGCGACGATCGCCTCGCCCACATCGACCGGCAACGGCAGCCGCTCGGTGCGCGCCCCCTTGCCCGACACCGTGATCTCACCGGCACGCCAGTCGATGTCATCCAAGCTCAGCCCGGCCACCTCCGCGGCACGCAGACCGAGCCGGACCAGCACCACCACGATCGCCTGATCACGGCGTCCCACGGTGCTGCTGACGTCACGAGCAGCCAGCAAGGCGGCCAGATCGGGCGAGCTCAACCAGCGTGGCAGGCCCGACTCGCGCGGTCCTGACGGTGCCGGCACCGCCTGAGCAAGCTGCCTATCGATACTGCCCTGCACGTGCAGATAGGTCAGAAACGACCGTAACCCCACCGCCAGGTTCCTCGCCGTGCCCCCCGCCAGGCGGCGGCTGTGGCGGACCATGAACTCCGTCACCTCCCCCACCGTCAGGTCCCGTAGGGCTCGCCCTTCGCACTCGGTCACCAGCGCGCGCGCCGCTGACACGTAGTAACTCACGGTGCTTGGTGCCAGCGCCCGCTCGTTCACCAGCCAACCTCGATACGCCTCCACCAGCTCGACGAATGGGCTCGGCGAAGACGCGTTTGGGTGTTCACTCATGACTGCTCCTCTCCTCTGGGACCAGACCCCAGAGCGAGAGGAGCATCCCTCAACAGGCCAGAATTATGCGGAGGAGCGACACCCCAACCAGACCCACGACCAGCTCAAACGCCCTCCCGCGACCGCCCAACCCCACCTAATCCCCGCCTCTCCATAATCCTCCAACGCCGGTTGGTTGCCCGGTCAAAGCGCCCGCCGTCGAGGTCCCTCCCCCAGCCGTCCGCTCAAGAAGGCGTCACCGTCTGGGCGGTGACGCCGGAAGGCGCCGTCCGCCCGTGGCTGGGAGGACGAGGGCCTTGACTTCAAGCTGACTTGAACTCATATGATTCGGTCTATGACCGCGATCCGCCAAGAACACCGCCACTTAGACGTCGCCTGCGAGCTCGACCACGCCGAGGCTGGTGCCCGGTCGGCGGAGTGGGAGCAACTAAGAATCGACAACGGCCTGGGGGCCGAACCCGTGGCGGGAGGGGCTCGGCTGTGGCTTCGTCTCTCTGCTCGCCAGACAGCCGAGGACCTCGTCCGCCGGGAGGCCGAATGTTGCGGCTTCCTCGACCTCGAACTCGCCAAAGACGGCGATCGGCTGCGCCTGGAGCTCACCTCCCCGGTCCCCCAGGCAGGCCCGGTGATCGCATGCCTGGTCGGCCTGGAGCCCGACTGCACACTGCCGTGCTGCTGATCGGTGAGGTCGCCCGGCAATCGGGGCTGGCCACCTCCGCGATCCGCTACTACGAAGACCAGGGCTTGATCACACCGGCAAGCCGGGCCGCAGGCCGGCGACTATTCACCGAGTCCGCGGCTCGACGGCTTCGCGCCATCACCGTGGCGCGAGAGGCCGGGTTCAGCCTGGACGAGATCCACCGGCTTCTCGACAGTCAAGCCGAGGGCACCGACGAATGGGTCAAGCTCGTGGAAGCCAAGATTGCCGAGCTCGGTGACCTCATGAAGCGGCTTCGTGCCATTCAGGCAACACTCAAAGACAGCCTCACCTGCGGGTGCAAGGCGTGGGACGACTGCCCGATCCTTCTCCCTAACCTCCCCTAGCCCAGCCAGCGGAGAGGCGCATCCCTATATCGCGGCCCTCACGGGGGTTGGCAACGTCCCCTACCGCCGTGTCTCGGTCGATAATCTCCCGCTCCAGACGTTCGAGGAAAAACGGTCTCGAAAGGTGGAACTCTGCCATGCCGTACGCGGCCCTGATCGAGGTGGACAACAGCGAAGAGGATCCAGAGGAAGGGCGTCGAGGCCTCCGCGAGGAACTTGCACCGGCGCTCCGCCAGATGCCCGGATTCGTGTCCACCCTGTTGTTGACTGCCTATGAACACGGACGTGGTGTCGCCGTTGTAGTTTTCGATGCGAAAGAACAGGCGGCGCAACTCGCTTCGGGATTCGCCGCGGGCCAGGAGATTAGACCTGGCGTTACCGTGACTCGGGCGGATGTCCTGGAGGTATCAGCCAGCGCATAGCGGCACGCCACGAACCGCGTCCCCAAATGCGCGTCCCCGAACAGCGGGAACCCAACGCCCCCGAACGCCGGTCCGGTGGCAGCTCCGGGATCCAGTCGATGTCGCCCAGCAGGGGTCTATGGCGCATCGTCGACGGTATTCGGCGAAACCGGCGGAGGAAGATGCCAGTCTTGATCGATGATCGACGCAGCCTGGCTCTTGGAAGCACCCCCAGCCGAGATCTCAGCCGCCCCAGTGATCCTACGCAGGTCGTCCCGCGCTGATACCGACGCCCTGGTCGAAGCCGTTAACGCCAGCCTCGAGCACCTCCGACCGTGGATGCTCTGGGCGCAGGTTGCAGCCACCACCGAGTCCATCGGCAGCTTCCTGGCCGGCGCCGACGCCTCCTGGGACGCGCGAGCCGAGTTCCAGTACCTGATCACCGAAGCCGGTAGCCCGACCATACTGGGCTGCTGTGGTCTACACGCCCGTCTGGGGATCGGCGCACTCGAGATCGGCTACTGGGTTCACGTCGGCCATGTGCGACGCGGGCTCGCCAGTACCGCCGCGGGTGCCCTGACAAGCGCAGGTCTGCGACTGCCCGGCATGTCCAGAATGGAGATCCACTGCGACGCCGCCAACCGCGCCAGTGCGGGCGTGCCCCGGCGCCTCGGATACCGGCTGGATCGAATCGAAAACCGACCGCCTACTGCTCCCGGTGAGACCGG
>JAKBBA010000218.1 GCA_021808665.1 Actinomycetes bacterium | reverse complement strand
CTGTCGTAGTAGGCAAGACTGTGTACGTGTCTGGTCATGTTCCTGTGGACAGGGATGGACGCACTGTCGGAAATGGTACTCGCGATCAAACCGAGCAGGTGTTGCGCAATATTGAGCGCACATTGTCTAGCTGTGGGTTGACGATGGCCGACCTCGTCGCGACGACGGTGTACCTGACGGATATCACGACGATGTCCGAGCTCGACGAGGCGTACAGATCGTTCCTCGCTCCCACTTACTTTCCGACCAGAACCACAGTCGAGGTGTCTGCGCTTGGCAGAGCAGAGTTTCAGGTTGAGATATCTGCGATAGCTTGCGGTGGGGGCGGCACCGACACTTGACTTATAGCGCCGTCGACCGGGAGTCCCTTAGAGCTCTCATTCGTAGATTACCGCGGGTTCGACTGGCGGAGTTACCTACCCCACTAGGGGAGTACCCTCGCCTTGCTCGAGCGGCAGGCGTCGGGAGTCTACTTGTCAAACGAGATGACCTTAGTGGGCTTGCGCTCGGCGGGAACAAGACTCGCCTCCTGGAGTTCATTCTCGGTGACGCCGTTAGTACGGGCTGCGACGTCTTGGTGGCTGGTGGGGGAGTGGAACAGTCCAATCATGCTCTGCAGTGCGTCGCCGCAGCAAACAGAGTTGGCATGGATGCAGTCGTCGTCCTTCAACAGCGTCCAGATGCACGTTCCAACGGTAACGCGCTGCTCCACGAGGTTCTCGGTGGACGAACCGTGTGGGTCGGCGGAGATCCGACGATCACCAATCGGACGTCGTCGGTGTCTCATATGCAGCATGAAGCCGATCTGCTCCGCGAGAGTGGCCGAACGCCCTACGTGCTTGAATCGTCGCTTCACCCATTGTCTGTTGTCGCCTATTTGAACGCGGCAATCGAGCTCTGCGACCAATTCGACGCGCTGAGCGTCGCACCTCGGCGCATCTACGTGACCTCCGAAGGATCTGCGTTAGGAGGACTGACGCTCGCAAAGTACCTGTTGGGCCTTGCCTGGGATGTTGTGGGACTCGACTGGCGGCCGTTGCAACCTTCCACGCTCGAAACTCTGGCCAGCGTCGTCCTCGCTGCATCGGAACTCTTGGGACTCGCCGGCCGAACTGAAGGAATCGACTTTCTACTCAGACCTTCAGGGGAGCCCGCATACGGTGTCGGACGCAGTGACTCATGGTCAGCAATGAAGTTGGCCGCGCGAATGGAAGGACTGTTGCTCGACCCCGTCTATACCGCGAAGGGTTTTGCGGGGATGCTCGAGCACTTGACGGAGTATCCGCTCGACAAGGACGACACGGTCGCCTTCGTACATACCGGCGGGCTAGGCGCGATATTTGCTTACGAAGCCGAGATCCGTCGCCACATATTGAACCCGTTGGTGACCACGTGACGACCGTAACTGTCGTGACCGGAGCGGCCGGCCTCATCGGTGGGCGCTTGGTGCGGCATTTGGTTGACCACGGCTCACATGTGATCGCACTCGACGAGCGCGACGCATCCGGTGTCGACCTTTTCGGCGCTAGTCGGCAGTCTCGGTTGACGTTTTTGCGAGCGGACACTACTAACCCAGCGGACATGACATCCGTCGCAGGAGACGTCGCTCGACGCTACGGGCACGTGGACCATTTCATCCACGCCGCGGCGGTGACTGCTCTATCGGACAGTGTGAATCCGTTTGGAGACCTAGTCGGTGTAGACCCTGAGGTGTGGCGGCGGATCGTCGATGTCAACTTGACTGGAGCGTTGATCAGCGTGCGCAGCCTCGTCGAGCTTCTACGTGCTGCTGGTCGTGCCAAGGTTCTCTTTCTCGGATCGATCCAAGGCAGCGTTCCGACATTGGAGACGGGCAGCTATGCCGTCAGCAAGGCGGCACTGGTTGCGTTGGCACGGCAACTTGCTGCAGAGCTGGCATCGCTTCGCATCACCGTGAACGTGCTTTCGCTCGGCCCGATCCAGGCGACGGATCAGACGGTTCCCGACGTTGGTGAAGGACCAACCCCGATGCGACGTTTCGGCCGCCTCGACGAGGTCGCACAGGCGGCCGCGTCTCTTTTAGGCGACTGCTTCGACTACATGACTGGAGCGGTTATCCCACTCGATGGCGGCGAACATCTCCGCCCTCGCGGTAACCCGCCGAGGAATCGGCTCGCGTCTACGGCTATCCAGGATGAGAGCTTCGGGGTGCTGTGATGGCCTCAGGTGTCATGACCATCCTGAGATGTGGAGTCTTGGTCGACGGGAGCGGGGTACCGGCGAGCGAAGATATGGGCGTCGTGATCGACGGTGATGAGATTGCGGCGGTTGCTCCTTGGAACGAGCTTGGAATACGAGGCGGGTACCGAGACTTGAGGCGCTGCAGCGTCGTCCCCGGACTCATCGATGGACACACTCACATCTGCCTGGGTTCACCAAGCAGCCCGTCTTGGGCTGCGGCGGCCGGCGATCCCATCGGCCTCGTCACATGGGGCCTTGCATCATCGTGCGCGTCGCTGCTGAGCGGTGTAACTACTGTCGTCGACGCCGGGTCTCGTGACGGGCTCGCCTTGCGTGTCGGAACCCTGATCAAGTCGGGAATTGCAGTGGGGCCGAGGGTGCTCGCTGCAGGGCCAGCGATCACCACGACGGGGGGACACGGAGCCTCGTTTGGCGTTCGAGCTGACAACGTCGACGAACTGCTGAAAGCAGTGCGAGCAAACGTGTCCGGCGGTGCCGACTACGTCAAGATCATGGTGACCGGCGGCGCTATCACACCCCAATCTAACAGGCGACGCTCACAGTACCGACAGGACGAGCTTGACGCAGCGATCGCCGATGCGCACCGGTTGAACCGAAAGGTCATAGGTCACGCAAACTGTACCGAGGGAATAACCCGGGCGGTACAAGCGGGGATCGACATAGTCGCTCACTGCAACTGGCTTGGGGAACACCCCGGTACAGTGGAAATGGACCCCCACACCGTCGAACTGATGGCGGCGCAAGGTACGTGGATCGACCTCAACATCCAGGGTGCCTTTCGCGACATCGAGGAAGCTGACGGTCGCGTCGTATCCGCCCACCCCGGCGAGCCGACACCACGTACGCGATGGGAGCTCTTGAGACCGCTCGCTGAGCGTGGAATCGGTATCTACCTGACTAGCGACGGCTTCGGGCCGAGTGTCGGCTCGTTTACGGGACAGCTGAGCGCCGTTGAAAGCCGCGATGTGCCATCGCCCGAAGGGCTGATCTCGCACGTGACCTCAATTCCAGCGAAAGCGCTAGGCCTCGCCGAGCGCCTGGGCAGTCTCCAGGCCGGCAAGCTCGCAGACCTGGTCGTCCTTGACGGTGATCTCCGAGCTGACCGCGGGTGCTTGGCGAAGCCATTGTCGGTATTTCGCTCGGGTATCGAAGTGGTCTCCAACGGGTTATTGCGCCGCCCGCCTCTCCTCTCTCGGGCGAGCGCGGAGATGGACGCCCAGGAGGACCTTCTGGCGAGGGTGTTCCGTGAGCTCGACTGAGGTGCGCCGACTGGCGAAGGATCCACATTCGCCTCTGGTCGGAGTCGTCGACGCGCACGTGCATCTGTGGGAAGCCGGCTCTCGCGAGTACCCTTTCGGTCCTCACGATGGACTTCCTGTTCCGACAACAAGTGCCACCGCACGTGATTTCATCGCTACCAGCGGCGGGCTGCTCAGTGGCGCGGTGCTCATCCAGCCCCGCCTTTATGGCTACGACCACGAATACCTCTACGGCTGTTGCGCTGCGTCGGACTTGCCGACCCGTGCGGTCGCTCTGATCGGCGTAACGCGGCCGACCGCTGTAGGCGAGTTGCGCCACCTTTGCACCAATAGGCTGACGGGTGCAGCGAGAGTGATAGCTCTAGGCGAAAAGCCCGCAGACTGGCTTTGCGGCGACGGTGCGAGCCGTGTTTGGGAAGCCTGCCAGGAACTTTCAGTTCCGGCAGAGTTCCTAGTGGATCCACCCCAGCTACGACACTTGCACGAGGTGGCCACCAAGCATCCTGATCTGGTCATCGTCGTCGACCACCTCGGCAGGTGCTACCCCAATACTGACGCAGACCACGAGTCCAGCCTGCTGGGGCTTTCACGCTATCCAAACGTCTATGTGAAGCTATCGGCGATAGGTGCGATGTCTGGCGCGGAGTTTCCCTACGTGGACATGTGGCCGCTGATAAGGTCGGCTAACAGATATTTCGGGTCACAGAGACTTATGTGGGGTAGCGACTGGCCTCACCTGCGCAGTGGGCACTCCTACTCCGACGGTCCCGCCGCGCTCGCTGAGGCGCTTGAATCATCGAATGATCACGAGCTAAACGACATCTTCAAAACAACTGCGCGAAGGCTTTATGGCCTACCGACGACAACCTGAAGAGGGAAATGTTATGACTGTTGCCAGAATTGAGCCGCTCGTAGACCGTGTCTCGCGAACAGAGCAGGCGTACATTGCGCTTCGCGAAGCTCTCTTGTCAGGGGTTTTTGCGCCCGGCGCACAGCTACGAGAAGCGGACGTCGCCGAGCAGCTCAACGTGTCGAAGACCCCAGTGCGCGAAGCAATGTCCAGTCTTCGCGCGAAGGGGCTCCTCGTACCGGGGCCGAAGCGGGGAATCCTGGTTGCGCGCATCGACGCGGAGACTGTGCGCGAGATCCACGAAGTGCGAGCCGTTCTCGAGCCGGAAGCGCTCCGGCTTGCCGTGCCTCACCTCGACGTGGACGTCGTGCGTGTAGCGCACGAACACCTCGACGAGGCTGCACGCCACGGCTCACGACACGACCTCGGCGCAATGAGCCGGGCGAACCGTGATTTCCATGAGCTTCTATACGATAAATGTCCCAACAACACCATCAAGTTCCTTCTAAACGACATGCGGGACCAGATGCAGTTCGCGGCCGTCAGTGGCTGGAGAGGCACCGCCTCGTCGTGGGAG
>JAKBBA010000049.1 GCA_021808665.1 Actinomycetes bacterium | reverse complement strand
CACCCGCCTACTCCTCTCTGCCTCTCTGCCTCTCTGCCTCTCTGCCTCTCTGCCGCCCTGTCGCTTCTTCGCTCAGCGCCTAACCACGACGAGCGCCAGGACGCGAACCCCGCTCATTTCCGAAGAGCCCTCAAAGGTCAAAAGGCGACACGCCTCCAACCGCAAAGCGATCCCAGCCGGCACAAACAGGCACGAACTTCCACACCCATTTCACTAAACCCGGCGCCCTACCCCCCCAACAACCGCAATTTCTTACACCCCCTCACAGCAGCCGTGAATCATTATGCATGCCAAGAACCAATTTCGCGACAGCCTGGATAGCGCTGATATGTGCGAAGCCGAACAAGTGGAGCCTGCATTAAAGAACGCTAACCGCCGTCCGGCTCCCATCCGAGGCCCGCCGGACACTCGACGATCGGGCCGCCGGAAAGCACCCTCCTCTAGCGAGGTCATCCGCCGCGCCCTAAAGCAGTACCCCGCGCGTTAGCAGGTCAGCTCAGCTCAGACAACGTGCAGAGACCGGCCAGCAGGCCACCCGAGTTCGAATAGCGACGAGCGTCCCTCGACTTTGGCATGCCTAACTCGAACGAGACCTGCTGTCTTGGCATTGATAGTTCTACCCACCGGTTCAACGACAGGCGGATGCCAGCTTGACCCCAGGCCAGCGGGTGGCCGTCCCCGGCGTACAACGATTGACGACGGGAGGTTCATCGTCGAGACGGCCGAGTCCGGCGCAGGTGGGAGCGCCGCTTAGTCATTGGACTTTGCCCGAGACATCCTCGTCATCGGGATCTGCGTAGCGGGCCACGGTAAACGCGACGATCATCGGCACGTCGATAGCAAATACCACCAAAGTCAGCATCAGCACGGCCAGCGTGGCGCCGCGCGTGTCGTCGTAGATGAACACCAGGGCCAACAACCCGGCGATGACGAGGTAGGCGACGGACGCCCAGCGCACGACGAGGAAGAAAGTCCGCCAGGCGAAGGGCTGGATCCTGGTGAGCAGGGCCATGGCGACAAGCGTCAGGACCCCGCCGCCTACAAGAAGGCCGACGGCCGGAGCGAGCGGCGGGAGGCTTGGCAGGTGTGCAGCAAGGTACACTCCGCCTGAGATCATTAGGGCGACCGAGGCCACGGCCAGCTCAGCTACGGGAGGCAGTCGGCGGTGGAGCACTGACGTCCCCGCAACGTCGCCATCCCCGCTCGGGACGGTTGGAGGCTGCACCGCAGCCCGTTCCCCGGGGCCCGAAGCGGAGCTCATGTGGTGGCGATTCTGGTCATTATCACCAGCGTCGCTATCTGCATGGCGCCGGTGATACCCGCTGTGTAGATGAACCGGCGCATGAGCCGGGCGATGATCTCACCGTTCGGTCGGGGCTTCTTCAGCTCGAACAGCACCGCCACGTTCGCAGGTTCCAAGACCCCGAGTGCGACCACGGCCATGACCGCGACCACTACGAAGGAGGCGACGATCCAACCGTGGTGGGAATAGGTGCCGTTGAGGTAACCGAGGTGGCGGGCGAGCTGCCAACCTCCCGCCAGAGTCGAAATTACAAGCGTTGGCATGATTAGGACCATCTTCGGCATCAGCCGCATCGTGAGCTCGGTCCTCGCCGGGATCGACAGCCGCCCCAAGATAGGCCCGAGCACAAAGCCCAGGAACAGGTCGAGTGCGGTCCACATCCCCCCACCGACAACGTGGTAGAAGTCGATTGCCCAAAGGCTGTTGGTTAGGATCGTGGCCACTAATCCAGCGATCACCGCCGCTACGACGAACAGGCCCCTTCGCGGCACGATTTCAAAGTCAGGGCGACGTGGTGCCTCATACTGCGTCCTCCCTGTCCCTGAGATCGCTGTACCGCTGCTCACATCTACCATTCGTTTACTCCAGACAGGCGGCTGCCTCGGGAGCTGACCTGTTCGAGAAGTGGATCGGTCGCCACACAGCTCCCCTTTTTGCGCACGCCCAGAGCATTATCCTAAGCGTTACCAATACGTTGGCGCCACTGTGTTCTACACCTGTTCGAAAGCGGCATGAGCCGCTAGGACGGGACGAGACGGGCGGCTGACGCTAGCGTGGCGGCATGGGCCAAGAACAAGCCTCGCATACAGGGGAGCTGGCATTGAAGCCGCTCAGCGAGTTCGGGGTGGACACCATGTTCACCCTCAACGGAGGACACGTGTGGCCGCTCTACGACGCTGCGATGAAAGTCGGAATGCGCATCGTCGACACCCGCCACGAGCAGACGGCGACGTGGGCGGCAGAAGCATGGGCAAAGCTGACAAGGACTGCCGGACTCGCAGTCCTCACCGCCGGCCCTGGCGTTACCAACGGCGTGAGCGCCGTCACCTCCGCACACTTCAACGGGTCTCCGCTCGTCGTCCTCGGTGGGCGGGCGCCCCAGGCGCGCTGGGGTTCGGGGTCCCTGCAGGAGCTCGATCACGTCCCGATCCTCAGTTCGATAACCAAGATGGCGACCACGGCGTACGACTCAGCGAACGTCGCTGACACGGTTCGCTCAGCTCTTGGGGCAGCCACAACAGCCCACCGAGGCCCCGTCTTCGTGGACTTTCCGATGGATGTGCTGTTCTCCCCGCAGGACTCCGTCCCGCCGCCAGGCTCGCAAGTCGACAACCGAGCCCGGCGCCCCTTGGAGGCGGAATCAATCGACGAAGGCGCTGTCAGCAGCATCGCAGCGATGATCGCATCGGCACACACCCCGGCTCTGATCGCCGGCAGTGACGTCTACTGGGGCGGGGCGTGGGACTCGTTGCGCCGGGCGGTCGAGGCGATGGAGTTGCCCTGCTTCGCGAACGGGATGGGCCGGGGTTGCCTTCCGGCTGACCACCACCTGGCGTTCAGCCGTACCCGAGGCGTTCTAAGCCGGGAGGCCGACCTTGTCGTCGTAGTCGGCACACCACTCGATTTCCGCCTCGGGTTCGGCCGTTTCGGCGACGCTCGTGTGGTGCATCTCGTCGACAGCGACGAAGTGCGTTCCCCTATGGCCACCACGGCTGCTAGCATCGCCGGTGACCTCAACTTGATTCTCGACGCAATCGCCGCCTGGGCCGGCCCGAGACGCAGCCACCGCGATTGGGTTGACCGTTTGCGGAATGCAGAAGATGCATCGATTGCAGCAGACCGCGACAAGATGACGGCGACGTCTGAACCGATCAAACCAACCCGGATCTTCGGTGAGTTGTCAGCCCGCATGGAGCGCGACACCGTTCTCATCTGCGACGGAGGCGACTTCGCTTCGTACGCAGGAAAATACGTCCCGTCGTACACACCCGGGTGCTGGCTCGACACGGGCCCGTATGGCTGCCTGGGTAATGGCATCGGCTACTCTGTGGCAGCGCGCCTCGCGAAGCCGAGCTCTCAGGTAGTCGCCATTCTCGGCGACGGAGCAGCCGGATTTGCGTTGAGCGACATCGACACTCTCGTCCGTCACAATCTGCCAGTCGTGCTGATCGTCGGCAACAACGGCATTTGGGGCCTCGAGAAGCACCCGATGCGTGCCGTTTACGGTTACGACGTTGCGTGTGACCTTCAGCCCGGAACTCGCTACGACCTGGTCGCCCAAGCTTTAGGAGCGGGTGGCGAGACAGTCGATAAGGCCGACGAGATCGGTCCCGCCCTAGATCGCGCATTTCACTCTGGCGTCCCTTACCTGCTCAACATCGCGACGGACCCTGCAGACCAGTACCCGAGAAGCTCGAACTTGGGATGACAAGCGTTTTCGTCTCGACTGGCGCGACGTCGGCCCGCAGGCCAACCGTCACGTGAGCACGGTCAGGCTCAGGGACTCGTGGAGGCGCAGCAGGCTGGTACCGAGCAGAGCGCGGCGAATGGCACTTAGATTGTCACTCGCCGCCGCCCTGTTGGGCACGTTCGTCACGTCGCTCGCAGCGGAATCGCCAGGACCTGCCCTGGTAGTCAACGGGTCGATCACCGTCGGAACGCTGTACGCAAGCTCAGGTCAGTTTGCGGGAGCCTCGATGGCAGAATTCGCTGGGCTGCAAGCGTGGGTGCGCATCGAGAACTCCCGCGGCGGTGTACTGGTGGGATCACTCCGCAAGCGGATACCGCTCAAGTTGCTCGCCTATGACGACCACAGCTCGGTCACCCAAGCGTCGGTTCTCTACCGCAAACTACTGTCGAACAATTCGGTCCGGCTTCTTGTCAGCGACTTTGGGACAGTCCTGACTGCACCTGCTGTCACAGTGGCAAAAGAACATCAGATCTTACTGTTCGACCAAACGGGGACTGCCTCAGAGTTCTTCGGTGGCTCCAACCCATACATCGTGCTCTGCGATCTGACAGCTTCGCAGGTTTGGCCCATCCCGCTCGCTCACTTCCTGATCGCGGCGAAGCTCCGACGCACTGCCGTTGTCTACGACCTGAACGGTTTCGATGCCACTCAGGATCAGACGATTGTATCGACACTTACTAAAGCCGGTGACGCACCAATTGCCAACGTATCCGTTCCGACGACGACGACGGCTTACGGACCCACCATTGAGCGTCTGGCCGCACTCAAGCCGGATGCCATTGTCGAGTTGGGATATCAACTCAATGACCAAGCCTTTCTTCCAGCGATCCGCCTCTCGCCGATACACCCGAGAGTCGTCTTCACGGCGAATCCGGGACAGCTAGGTAACGAACTCCTGGCAGCCGACGGACCGGCAGCACTGAATGGCACGTACACCTACGCGCTCCCACCTACAGTCGCCTATCAACCCGTGAACGCTGGAATGCTTGAGGGACAGTTCGAGTCGATATTCGAATCTAACGGTCATGTATCGATCAACTTCTTGAACCTGGCGGGATACAACACCGGAGTAATAATCCAGTCCGCTCTTGCCAGCGCCACCTCTACTAGCGAGCTCGGAATCCGCGAGGCCCTCAATTCGGATTCAGGTAACCTCCACACCCTTCTTGGGACATGGCGAATCAACTCTGCCGGCGCACAGGTTGCAATCTTGCCTCCAGTTGCACGGATTTCAGGGTCTACCGCAACGCACTTGTCAGCGCACGTCGTCTACCCCTTGCCTGTCCAGACCGCCGGGTCCTTCTAGGCAACGCGTCAGCGTGAGCGCACCACCACAACCATCCTGCGTTCATCGCGCAGACGGCGAGCCGCTGAGCGGAGGCCCGGTTGGTACCAGTCCCTTGGCAAGGAGCTCACCGGTCGTGCCGTCGGCGACGATCCTCCCGGCATCAATGACGACCGTACGGTCGGCGATCGCCATGCTGCGACCGATGTTCTGATCGACCAGCAACATCGAAACCCCTCCAGACACAAGGTCCGGGAACTGACCAAGCAGTTCGTCAGCCGCCAACGGTGATAGGCCGACGAAGATCTCGTCAAGGAGGAGAACGCAGGGATCCGCCATGAGAGCCCTTCCAAGGCAGCAAAGCTGTCGGTCCGACGAGGCCAAGGTTCCGGCGCTAGCACCGAGGATATCGCCAAGCGCCGGCAGCCTGTCGATTACGTCGTCGATGGTAACGCTTGAGCGACCCCAACCGCCGACGATCAGGTTTTCTCGGACCGTCAGGCTCGGAAAAACTCGGTGCCCTTCGGGGACGTGTACCAAACCATAGTTCCGACGATCTTCAGGCCCCTGCGAGCTTACGTCGACCCCTCGGATGCTAACCGACCCTTCCGACATAGCTCGGAGCCCGGACAGGGCGTTGAGAAGGGTCGTTTTGCCGGCCCCGTTCCGGCCGACAAGAGCAACGAGTTCGCATCTTTCGATCCGCAGGCTTGCCCCTTTGATGATCGGTGTTCCGGAAAGCTTTACCCACATGTTTCGGGCCTCCACAAGCGCTACGTTGCTACCTTCGGAGCGACGGCTGGCATAAGACACGAGGTTCACCTCGCTCGGGGATCCTCGCGGCACGCGCATGACCACTCACAATCGCAGCCTGGTGAGTCGGTTCGAGCCGAGATACGGTTCTAGCAATACTGGATCCGTGAGGACGTCCTCGCTAGTTCCGTGGCGCACTACGCGTCCTGCATCGAGGAATGCAACGCTGTCGGCTATCGCCCAGACGGCGCTTACGAGGTGTTCGACCACTATGACCGTCGCTCCACTCGATGCCAGGTCGCAAACCGCGCCGACGACTACTTCGATCTCCTCGGACGAGAGTCCCGCTAGTGGCTCGTCGAGGATCGCTATCGTCGGGCGCATTGCGATAACTCTGGCAATTTCAAGTCTTCTGATGCCGCCGGTCGACAGCTGCCCCGGCCGGCATTGACGCTGTTCCAGCAGGCGCAGCTTGTCGAGCGCATTCCATGCAACCGCCTGTGCGTTGCTTCGTCCTAGCCGCGGAGTCGCCCCATATGCCGCAGCGAGACCGACTTGGTCCGCCACGCTCAACCAGTGGACGGGCCTCGGCACCTGAAAGCTCCTTGCCAGGCCGATCCCGGCAAGCTTTGACGGACCCGTTGCGCGCGTCGAGCATCCTTCGATCAGAACTTCGCCGCCGTCAGGGCGGACCAGCGCCGAAATGCAGTCCAGGAGAGTCGTCTTGCCTGCGCCGTTCGGTCCGATGAGAGCGAGCACCTCACCCGGTTGGACCTTCAAATTGACGTCGACAAGCACGCCTCGACCGCCAAAGCGTTTGGTGAGGGCCCGGATTTCCACGATTGGGCTCTTTCCGGTCGTTGCAATGTCCGTCGGAACTCGACCGTGTTGTCTAGGCACCTCGGGCACCATTGCTTCTGCACTCGGCATTGCTTTGGCCTCGGCATGGGGATGCGCTGACCACTTGGCTGCTCGAGACGAGACGAGGCCCCGCGGATCAATTACGATCGCTGCAACTGTTACAGCAGCCAAGGCGAATTGGTGAGCTCCCGGCACCACGTAGCCTACCGCCACCTCGAGACCTGAAAGGGCGAGAACCCCGATGACAGGTCCGGCGACGGTCGCTCGACCCCCGAGCACGACCGCGGCCACGACGAGGACGCTGAGGCCGGGGTCGAACATTGTCGAGGGCTCGAGGACGACGTCGTGAATCGCAGCGACCCCTCCCGCCAGTCCGGCGATAGCACCAGACACCAGAAATATCTGAAACGGGATAGAGCGGGAGGCCACGCCGCAAGCCTCCGAGAGCTTGAGGTCCGCTCGCTGGAGAGTGGCTCCAGCAGCCATGCGGCTGCGGCTTACGAACGCGACCACGAACGTTGCCAACACCGCCACGGCCCCAGCAACAAGACCAAAGTCGGCCGAGCCTATGTAGGCACCGGCTCGATGCAAGCCGACGGTACTGACAGTCAATCCGGTGCCACCCGGCGAGACAGCACCCCAGAGGCTGAACAGTTCCTCAGTGCCAGCGGCGACAGCAAGTGTGACCACGGCGAAGTTCACGGCCCGTCGTCGCGGCGCCAGCAGTCCGGTCGCTGCGCAAAATACTGCCCCCCCGGCAACCGCCAAAGCTAACGACGAATAGACATTGAGGTGGAGGTAGACAACGGAGAGGCCAAGAGCGTAGGCCCCGACTCCGTAGGGTGCGACCTGGCCAAGGCTGGGGTAACCTCCATAGCCCCCTATCAGGTTCCACGACTGCGCCAAGGCTACTTCCAATCCAACTGTGCCCCACTCTGACGGGCTCGCGGCGACAACCGCCGTTCCTCCGAGCGCAAGGGCAACCGCCGACACGAGACGCCACACTGACGAGGGAGCCCCGAAACGCGACACCGTCCTTGGCCTGCTCACGGAGTTACCTTCCGCGTTGGAAGCAGCCACACCCCTGCGAGGACCAATCCCAGCGCGCACAATTCGATCAGCCGGTGCGACGACCATTCCTCAACTACAGCGGAGAGCGCGGCGAGCAGAAAGCTGGCGGCGACGGCCCCGCGAAGGCTACCGAGCCGACCGGCTACTCCTGCCACCGCCACGTCGATTGTGTAACGGTTGATCTCTGAGGTCGCGACTGCGCCTCTCCAGACAGCAAAAACGCCGCCTAGGGCTGCTAGAGCTCCCGCTATTCCTGCAACAAGATAGACGAGGCGCACGGAGCGAACTCCCAAGAGCCTTGCAGCGTCGTGGTCATCGGATATCGCGCGAAGAACAAGTCCGATCCGAGTCGAGCGGATAGTCCAAGAAATCGCCAAGGCTGTTGCGACACCGACCAGACCAGCGACGACGTCGGGAAGGTGCACGGCCATCCTGGCGAGAGCGACCTGGTCGGTTCCTGTCTTAGTCGGGATCCATACGAAGTTTGAGGTCACTATCAGCGCGAGACCGCTGGCAAGACCGAGACCACACGCAAAACCGACGATCAAGCGGAACAACGGCAGTTTCAGCTCGGCGCGTCCGATGATGTAACGCCAAAGAAGGTAACCGAGAGCGAAGCCCGCACAGACTGCGATCGCGCCGGCCAGCAACACCGGGAAATGAAGCTTCGACTGAAGTTCCCACGACGACAGCGCCCCTACGATAACAAGGCTACCCTGCGCAAGGTTCGCCACTCCCGTCAGCCAGTAGAGCAGGCTGAAACCGCAGGCGCCAAGGGCGAGAATGCCACCGCTACCCAGGATTCCCCCGACTACAAAAGACATACCGAACCGAGTTTAGAACTGCCGAGCGAAGTATGTCTCCGTCGTCGACTCGATCCCCCAGACAGGGAGGCGTCCGTGTTACGACCGAGGCATCGGCTAGCGATCGACGAGCAGAGCCGGCAGAGGATCTTTTGCCTCGACAGATGACGATACGGCTGTCTCCAGATTCTTCCGGGCCCTTGCGATGCTTTCGCCCACTTGACGCTCTACAGCTTCGCGGTCCCCATCGCGGATCGTCGCCACAAGCTGCCGGTGCTCCCCCGAAGCATGGGCTTGAGGCCCGACCAGCGTCGAGTACAGCCTGTTGTACGGTTCCAAGAGGTTGTTCACCTGAGTCAATAGCCGCAGCGAGTGGCGTCGACCTGACATCTCGAGCAGTCGACGGTGGAAACTGTAATGCTGCGCTGCCCAACCCTCAGGATCCGAGCCGTCCAGAGCGTCCAACTGTTCAATCTGGCGATCCAGCTGATCCAGCTGCTCGGGGCTCACGCGTCCGACCACTGCGGCGGTAAGCGAGGGTTCGAGCTGGGACCTGAGGTCAAACAATTCGTCCAGCTCTTGGACGTGCAGTTCCGTTACCATGGCGCCCGCCCCCGGCTGCATGACCACCAGGCCTTCGCCGACCAAGGTACGCAAAGCCTCCCGAAGGGGAATCCTGCTGACTCCGAAGCGGCGCGCCAGATCGTCCTGGTTGAGTGCTTCACCTGGGAGCAACAACCTTTCCCTGATCGCCCTGCGCATCATGTCAACGATCTCGTCAGGTCTCGGTCGCCTCTGCATCGCTACATGCTACGGGTGTGTCACGCGGCGCGGGGAACTTCTTTGCCCCCTTTCCGCACTAATCGGCACCATCAGCCCTCCAGACCGAAGAAGGCTTTGCGAAGAGCATCGTCGGCTTCAAGTTCACTCACCGTGCCGGCAAAGCCCACCCTGCCACCTTCGATGACGACCACCTGGTCGGCGATTTCTGTGAAAGCGACGTTCTGCTCAGCTATAAGCATAGACGCGCCCCGGTCCGCCCTCACTTTCGCCAACGCCCCGACGACCTCTTTGACCGCCAGCGGGGACAGCCCCGAGGATGGCTCATCCATGACGATCAGCTTCGGACTGGCGGCGAGAGCTTTTGCCACTCCGACGAGCTTCCTTTGACCACCGGAGAGACTCCCGGCCGGTGCTCTTCGACGTTGCGCCAGGACCGGGAATGCAGAGTAAATAGCGTCGATACTTTCGTTGGCGGCCCGCCTCCCGCAGCTGTAGGCCCCCAGGCAAAGATTGTCGTGAACTGACATGTCAGCGAACACCGCTTTCTCCGTCATGTACGAGATTCCCCTGGCGACCCGTTGGTCGGTTCGCATAGCGCCTAGCGGTTCGCCAAGGAAGTCGATCTCCCCTCCTCGAAGCTCTATCAGACCCATGATCGTCGCGAGAGTCGTCGACTTCCCGGCTCCGTTCGCGCCGAGCAGCACTACACAAGTGCCTTCTGCAACTTCAAAGTCGATGTCCCAAAGGACCTGCAATCGTGCGTATCCCCCCTCGACGTGGCGGAGTTGAAGAGCCGACACAGCGCCGGCTTTCGCAACATGGTCGTCAGCCACCGAGGAACACCTGTATGACGTTCGGCTGGCGCAACGCGTCAACCAGAAAGCCTTCGAAGATGACCTGCCCGGCGTTCAGCACCACCACATCTTCGGTCACCCTCTCCAAGAATCCCATGAGGTGCTCGACGACGAGGAGGGCGATACCCCAGCGCTCCGAAACATCTCGCAGCATTAGGGCAACCTCGTCCAGTTCGCTCACTGAAAGTCCGGCTCCGAGCTCGTCGACGCATAGCAGCCGGGGCGCCGTCGAAAGCGCTCTGGCGAGGTCAAGTTTCTTTTGCTCTGCGGCGGTAAGTTCCTCAGACGACCGCGAGCCGACCCTGTCGAGCCGTGTAAGAGCAAGAATTTCCTCGACCGACCGGCGACCCTTACCGTAGCGGGCTGCAACCTCCACGTTCTGGCGCACCGTGAGACCCGTGAACGGCTTCGGGATCTGAAAGGTCCGGTTGATCCCTAGGTGGGCGAGGCGGTGCGGCGCCCGACCGCTGACGTCCTCCCGGTCGAATAGAACTTTGCCGCGCTTAGCGGCCACGAGGCCGGTCACGACGTTGATCAGAGTCGTCTTTCCCGAACCGTTCGGCCCGACGAGACCGAGTGCCCGTCCGCCATCAAGGTTGACGCTCACGTCGTCCAATGCCATGAAAGTACCGAACATTACGCTGACTGACCGAACTTCTAGCAGTCGTGCGGCGGTCGAGGCCGGTCCTGCGGCAACAGCCGTCGATGATTGCTCTTGGGGAATCATCGAGACATACGTCCGAACACGGAAGCTCCGAGTGAAGCAAGGCCCCGAGGTACGAACAGGACTATCACCACGATAAGGAGACCATAGATCAACTGGAAGTATTGCGGCACGGTTATTCCAATCGCGTTGTAGATACCGTACAGCACCACCGTCCCGACGATCGGACCTACAACAGTTCCGATACCTCCGAAGAGCGCAAATATGATTGCAAACACCGACGTCGTCAGGCTAAAGACGTCACCGGGATAGAACACCGAGATGACCCACGCATAGCACGCGCCACCCAGACCGGCCATCGCCGCAGAGATGACCCATGCAAAAGTCCGGACCCTTACTACGTTGATTCCCGACATGGCAGCCGATGAGCGGTCCGCCTTGATCGCTCGAAGCGCCAGACCGAAAGGTGAATGCTTGAGCCACACGACGGCAGCCGTCACCAACCCCAAGGCGACGACCGTGCTCACGTAGCTTGCGCCAGGGTTGAACACAGATGACAAGTTCGCCCCGTACGCTCCGTTGGTAATCCCCTGTGCAGAAGGATTGGACACGAGTAGGACGAGGGCTTCCGCCGCTGCGAGACTAGCGATTGCAAAGTACGAGCCGCGCAAGCGCAAGAGCGGTGACAGTATTAACGCCACCACCACTGACACCACCACGCCCGCCACGAGACCTGGATAGGCTCCCACATGGAACTTCGACGTGCTGACGGCCATGCCGTAAGCGCCGGCACCGAAGAATCCTACGAAACCAAACGGAAGGTAGCCAGTGAAGCCGTAACTCACGTTGATCCCCTGTGCGAGGATCATGTAGACCATCAAGTTTACAAGTAGAAGCGTATTTGCTTCAAAGCTACGACCGAACGCAAAAACTCCGATGAGGACCAATGCAACCGCGGCGTCGCCCACGAAAGACCGATTCCTGAACAGCTGCGTCACGCGATCCTTCGACGCTGTTCCGGGGATCTCGCCTACCAGAGTCTCGTCGTCACGCAACACGGACTTGGCTCCCGAATAGTCCACTTGGTCGTATCAGCATCACCGCAAGGAGGAGCCCATACGGGATGACCCCTGACCAAGAGGGCGCATACGCTTGGGCGAGGTTGTATGCGCATCCGAGAACGACCCCGCCGGCGATGGAGCTGATCGGATTGCCAAGCCCCCCGATGACGATCACTGTGAAAGCGAAGGTGGTCACTGCGATCCCCTGAGCTGGGTCTGTACCGCCCCGGATGAAGATCGAGAGTGACCCGGCTGATGCTGCGAGAAATAGTCCAACTCCCAGGCAGATTGCTGACACCCTCTTCACGTCTATTCCTACTGAAGCGGCGTCATCAGGTGAGCTCATCACCGCACGCGTTGCCAAGCCGAGCCTGGTGCGGTACAGGTAGATGTAGATTGCGCCGAACACCGGGACTGCTATCGCGGCTCCGAGTACCCAGTAGAAGGGGTATCTTTGCCCGAGGATGCTTACCGAGGAGGCGCCGAGGGTCGACCCGGGAAGGGCTCGACGATTCGAGGTGAACACGATGGTTGTGATCGCTTCGATAGCCTGTGCGATCCCGAAGAACAGGATGAGCGAGAGCATTTCGGGATCCGCGGAGCGCGACAATCTAGGTGTCACGGCGTAGAAGATCACCGCGCCCAAGACCAGCGACGGCGGGAATGCGATAAGGCCGGCAAGAAGCGGGTTCAAATGCCAGGTGTTTGAAAGCTCCCAGGTCAGGTACGACCCGAGGACGACGACAGAGCCGTGGGCCAGGTTGACGAAGCGAAGGACGCCGAAGACCAGGTTCAATCCAACCGCCAGAAACCCGTAGTACATACCGGTAAGCACACCGCCGATCAATGCGAACTCAAGTAGCACTAACCGCCTCTCCCTTCCCCTTAGTCACAGCGCCTGCTTTCGATGTTCCGTCCACTCCGTGGATCCTCGTCGAGCCGGCGGCGGTCGCCCGGCGGTGCAATAATCGCTTTGCGGTCGGCGCACGGCGTCGACGAGGGGTCCTCAGTCAATGCTGGACTTACGGTGCTGGGTAGACAGCTGTCCCAGTCGCCTTGCTCTTAGGCCAGACGATTGTAACCTTCGTAGCGCTTCCCGAGCTGGCGGGCAAGAGCTGCGCTACCGGTAGCGGAAATCCGGTTTGCGCACCTTGGGCGTTCATGCTGAAGGGACCTATCAGCGTCGAGAACTTACCCGACTGGGAAAGGACTCCAGCTCGAAGGTCGGTCTGTGACAACGATGCTGCGTTAGCGAGAGCCTGCTGCACGACGAGCCCCGCGTTGTAGCCGGCGATGTCCTCGAAGTTTATGTGCGTCTTGCTCGCATAGGATTCGAATGCCGTAGTGAAGCTGGACAAGCCTAGACCCACGCTGGGGCTGTTATGCACCAACGCTGGAGGAGCACCGTAAGTGTATGTGTAGGCGAGTCCCGATGCGCCCACTGCAGCTTCCACTTGACTGTGGTTTTGCCCAGGGAACACGGTGAACACGTAGGGAAATTTTGTACCTGACGAGTGCAGTTGCTTGAGGAAGGCTATGTCGTTGGCTTCATAGCCGAGCTCCAAGAAGGCGTCCGGCTTCTTGGCGGCTACCTCTTGGATCAGCGTCGTATATGAGGTTGTGGCGGTAGGAACTGACTGGAAGAAGCTAACGTTGATGCCTTCCGCTGCGAGTCCCTGCTTGTAGGTGTTCGCTTGTGCCTGGTCGAAGTCGTTTGCACCGTAGATGATGGCGACGTTCTTGATCCCGACCGACTTCATGAAGGCGACCGCTGGTTGGGGCCAGATCGACGAGACCGGAAGTGACGTCAAGACGATGTAGGGATCGTTGTTCGAAGCCTGGAAGAACGTGGTTCCGGTGCCGCTGACATCGAAGAGCAGCTGCTTGTTCTCTTTGGCGATAGTGACGGCGGGTGCTGTAAGTACAGAACCAAAGTCGGACATCAGTATGTTGACGTGGTTCTGTGTTATCAGCTGCGTGTAGAGAGTCCCGGCTGTCGACGTGGAGCTTTGGTCGTTGTAGGACACGAGCTTGATAGGAATCTTCTTGTTGTACGCCTTGACGTAGGCACCCCCGGACGCATCGACTTCATGGACCCAGAACTTGATTCCCTCGTATTCGGGAAGCGACGAGACGGCGAAGCTGCCGGTCCCCGCGTAAAGGGTACCTACGGTGATAGCCGCTGGTGCCGGGCCGGCAGCCGCACCGGCCGCTGCCGAGGTGGCAGAAGACGCCACAGTCGTAGCGGTGGTTGTCTTCGAAGAGCTACCGCAGGCAGCGGCGAGTACTGCCCCTGTCACAAGCGTGACGTGCAGCTTCGTTTTTATCTTCATGATTCCGAGTAACCCTCCCTGTGAGCTGAAGTTGACACAGCTACGTCACTCGCGCCCCGGACAACCCCGACTGACCCAGACGAGCGAATGAACGCAATATCTACTAGATACTGTGTATACACAGTAGCGGACGACGTCGGATTGTCAAGGGATGCGCAAGATATTTTTGGGAGGGGCTAGCTTGTCCGAGATATGGACCTGAGCGGACCATGGCGCGTCGCTGCGTCTACTGAGGACCTGCGCCGGTCCTTCACTGACGAAAGCTTCGATGACAGCGGGTGGGAGCCCGCCGTGGTCCCCGGCCACTGGCGATCCGTCCCGACTCTCGGTGATTCGGACGGGCCCGTGCTGTACCGGAAGCGTTTCGCCACGCGCTCCCCTGGCCCGTCACGGCGCTGCTTCCTCGTCTTCGACGGGTTGTTCTACCAGGGGAGCGTGTGGATGGACGGCCAGTACCTCGGAGACACAGAAGGCTACTTTTACCCGCATTCATTCGAGATCAGCCAACTGCTAGCCAACGGCGACGAGCATCTCCTGGCGCTGGAAGTAAGTTGTGCGCCTCCGACTGACTGGACAGCGAAGCGGAACGTCACCGGAGTCTTCCAGCATTCGCCATATATCGATCCTGCATGGAATCCGGGGGGCATATGGGGACGCGTCCACATAGACGAGACTGGCCCGCTGCGGATCGTGTCGTTGAAGGTGCTCTGTCAGGAGGCGAACTCGGATCGTGCGACCCTCGACTTGGAAGTGGAAGTCGACAGCGTTACTCCGCTTCGGGCTACGTTGCGGACGCAGGTGGCCAGGGCAGTCCTTCCTCCTCTGCCCACAGCTCGCGAACAATCGGCCGATTCGGGTCCGCTAAGCGCTGCCACGCCAGCAGGCGCAGCGTTGAGGCACTCCGAGCACAACCTCTCCGCCGGGATGAATCGCCTCCGATGGACGGTAGCGGTGGAGTCCCCGGACTTATGGTGGCCAAAGGCGCTAGGCAACCAACCCCTTTACGGTGTCGAGGTGGACGCCGCAGTTACAGACGGCATCCCTCCGCTCGACGGCCCGACTCCACCCGACCACTCCCCGCCAGCCGACAGCTCCTCCGTGAGCGATCGACGTCAGGTCGTCACAGGTCTGAGACAGACGCGCCTGCGCAGCTTCGTCACAACGCTCAACGGAGAGCGGATGTACTTAAAGGGCGTCAACTGCGCCCCGACAAGGCGGGATATCGCCACCGCAACTCCAGCCGAGGTGGTCCGCGACGTGAGATTGGCATCGGAGGCCGGTTTCGACTTGATGCGTCTGGACGGTCACATCGCTCGCCCCGAGTTCTACGCCGAAGCGGACCGCTTGGGCATGCTCATCTGGCAGGACCTGCCGTTGAAATGGGGCTACGCCGCGATCCGCCGCCGGGCCGCGTTGGAGGCCCGACGAGCGGTGCGTATTCTCGGCCATCACCCGAGCATCGTCGCTTGGTGTGCCCACAACGAAGCTTTTCGGGTCGACTCGGCGCCATCGGACTTCCAGAGACGGCAAACACCGCTTCGCGTCGCCGCCACCTCGGTCCGACCCGACTGGGATGCGGCCCTTTTGGACCGCACTTTGCGGCGAGCCTTGGAATCCGAGGACGGCACCCGCGCCGTGATAAGCCGCTCCGGCGCGCTTCCTCATCCGGGCGGGGCGACCGACAGTCACCTGTTCTTCGGCTGGTCCTACGGCGACGCGGCCGGTCTGGCCAGTCTGATCTCCCGGCTGCCGATCGCCGGCCGGTTCGTCGGAGCGTTCGGGGCACAGTCCGTTCCCGACTCCGCCGACTTCATGAACCCTCGCAGCTGGCCGGACCTCGACTGGGATGGACTCGCAGCGCACTTCGGGATGGACACGCAGACCTTCCAAGAAAGGCTGCCGCCGTCGCATTTCGCGACCTTCGACGAGTGGAGGGCGGCAAGCCAGCGGCTGCAGGCAAACCTGCTCCGCTATCAGATAGAGACACTTCGCCGCCTCAAGTACCGCCCGTCAGGTGGGTTCTGTGTATCGATGCTCGCCGACGCGCAGCCAGCCGTTTCGTTTTCGCTGTTCGACCACAACCGCCTTCCCAAAAGTGCTTACCGGGCGGTCCGTGCGGCTTGCGCGCCGCTGATCGTCTGCGCAGACCGGCTTTCAGCGACCTACAGCCCCGGGGATCGGGTGTCTCTCAGCGTGCACGCTGTCAACGACATGCGCCGGCCCGTCGAACGGGCCACTGTAGAGGCGGTGATCCGCTACCCGGGTGGTGAGCGGCACTGGCGTTTCGAGGGCGACGTTCCGGCCGACTCGTGCGTGCTCATCGCGAAACCGTCCTTCGCTCTTCCTGACTCCGCTGCCACCGGCCGGCTCGTGGTCGAGCTCGCGCTCGGCTGGGCCGGAGGACGAGCGTCGAACAGGTACCTTGCTTCTGTCGTCATGTGACTGGATCTGCGATCCTCGCAGGCCGATGATGGTGTCGAGATGACGGAAAAAAAGCCAGACCACCCCGACTCCCGCTCCTCGCAGCCCGGGGAGCAAATGTTGGCCTTCCTCTCAAAGAAATGGTTCGAGAAGGTCGTCGAATGCGCCCGGGTCGCGCCCGAGCCGGCCGGCGAAACATTCGTAGTGGAGCAAATCGTCGAGGGCACCCCGGAGGGAACGGTCCGCTACAGAGTGCAAGCAGCAGGTGGGATTTCTTGGGTCGCGTGGCCCGTGCCCGCAGACGCGCCTGACCCGGATTTGACCGTCACCTGTCACTGGGATGCGGCCTTGGAGATCGCCTCAGGGCGACTGATTGCAGGCCAGGCGCTGCTGGACGGCAAACTCCGCGTCCGAGGCAATCCTTCTTCGATCCTTTTGGCAGATGGCGCCGAGTTCGCTGATCCGCTGCCCGCCGAGGTCCGCCGTATCACGAACTTCGCGCCAGGCGGATAACGATCTGGAGTTCTCAAAGCCGAGCCGCCTACCGCCACAACCAACCGGCGGGACCGAGCGGGCGGGCGGCCGAGCGACTAAGTTGGGCGAACCACGACGCAGGAGGTAGGGCAAGTGACGCTGTCGGAAGTAATCGACGACCAGTTCCTCACCCGCTATCGGGCGCTGCTCGACGCGGAAGATGCGGCCTTCGACGAACTCGAACACGCCTTCGAAGACGGGGACAGGAACCATTTCGACAAGGATCTGTCAGCCTGGCGCAACGCAGTCGAACAGAAACTCGGGTACCTTCACCGGCTCGGGGTCGTCTCGCCGCCTACGATCCGCTCCTAGCGAGGGACGCCGACAGTCCGCTTCGTCCCTGGTTGGCCGACCGCGTAGGACGCGGCCTATCGTCGGTGATCGGACAACCGCCGCGATTACCGCGCTTTCGATGGAGGCTCGAAACAAGATATGACTGCAACGCCAGTTAGAGTTGCTGTGACAGGTGCCGCCGGACAGATCGGCTACGGCCTGCTGTTCCGCATTGCAAGCGGTGCGATCATGGGACCGGACCAGCCGGTCATCCTGCAGCTTCTAGAAGTGACGCCGGCGCTTTCCGCCCTCCGGGGGGTCGTGATGGAACTCGACGACTGCGCCTTCCCGCTTCTCGCAGATGTGGTAGCCACCGACGATCCGAACGTCGCCTTCGCCGACGCGAACATAGCGCTGCTCGTAGGGGCCCGCCCGCGAAGCAAGGGGATGGAACGCAAGGACCTCCTGGAAGCGAACGGGGCAATTTTTTCCGTGGCAGGAAAGGCGCTATCCGACAACGCCGCCCAGGACATCAAGGTTCTCGTGGTCGGCAACCCTGCGAATACGAACGCGCTGATCGCGATGCACAACGCCCCGGCAATACCCTCCGAGCGATTCACAGCCATGACACGCCTCGATCAGAACCGCGCCAAGGCGCAGCTGGCAGCGAAGTCCGCCCGGACGGTCAGCGACGTCACCAACATGGCCATCTGGGGTAACCACTCGGCAACGCAATACCCCGACATCACCCATGCCCGCATCGGGGGCGCCCCCGCACCAGAGGTGATCGGCGACCACGACTGGGTGGTCAGCGAGTTCATCCCCGTGGTTCAGCAACGAGGCGCTGCGATCATCGAAGCCCGCGGGGCGTCGAGCGCCGCCTCCGCCGCCAGCGCCGCCATAGATCACGTCCACGACTGGATCGCAGGCACGAGCGAAGGCGACTGGGTGTCGATGAGCGTGCCCTCCGACGGGTCCTACGGGGTTCCCGAAGGTCTCATCTCGTCGTTTCCGGTGACGACAAGCGCCGGACAGTACAGCATCGTCCGGGGCCTGACGATCGACGAGTTCTCTCAGGATCGAATCGACAAGACGGTCGCCGAGCTCGCCGAGGAGCGCGACGCCGTGCGCGCACTCGGGCTCATACCCTGAAGCTTCCCGGCCTTCCCTGTAGCTCGCCTGAAGTCGAGCAGCTCCCGGCGTCGAGGTCTCCGCTCGACCTCCCCCGGGGGTCGAGCTACAGGCGGTCGACGATCGCCGAAGCGAACTCCGAAGTCTTGACCTCGGTGGCGCCGTCCATTTGACGGGCGAAGTCGTAGGTCACGATCTTGTCCGCGATCGTGGCCTCCATCGCGGACACGATGTCGTCGGCGGCTTCCTGCCATCCGAGATGCTCGAACATCATGACCCCTGAAAGCAGGACCGAACCAGGGTTGACCTTGTCGAGGCCCGCATATTTCGGTGCTGTGCCGTGCGTCGCCTCGAAGATGCCGTGGCCGGTCACGTAGTTGATGTTGGCGCCCGGAGCGATACCGATCCCGCCGACCTGCGCGGCCAGCGCGTCGGAGAGGTAGTCACCGTTCAGGTTGGTGGTCGCTATTACATCGAACTCGTCGGGGCGGGTCAGTACCTGCTGAAGCGTGATGTCGGCGATTGCATCCTTGACGAGGATGCGGTCCCCTGGCTTGCCGTCGCAGTCGTCCCATCCGACGGCCACGTCATCGAACTCGTCGCGCACGACCTCGTAGCCCCAATTCCGGAAGGCGCCTTCGGTGAACTTCTGGATGTTCCCTTTGTGTACGAGGGTCACGGACTTACGCCCGTGGCTTACGGCGTAGTTGACAGCGGCACGAACCAGACGCTTCGAACCGGTCTCCGACACCGGCTTGATTCCGACACCACTGTCAGCGCGGATGTCCCAGCCGAACTCGTCGTGGAGCACGCTGATTAGTCGCTTCGCCTCGGCGGTGCCTTCCTGAACCTCGAGACCCGCGTAGATGTCTTCGGTGTTCTCCCGGAAGATGACCATGTCGACCAGATCTGGGCGCTTTACTGGGGATGGTACTCCCTCGAACCACCGTACGGGGCGGAGACAGACGTACAAGTCGAGAAGCTGTCGCAACGCCACGTTCAGCGAACGGAATCCACCACCGATAGGCGTGGTGAGGGGGCCTTTGATCCCGATCAGGTACTCGCGAAAGACATCTACCGTCTCCTGGGGAAGCCAGTCGCCGACTTCGTTGAAGGCCTTCTCGCCGGCAAGCACCTCTTTCCAGGCGATCCTCTTGGCGTACTTGGCCGCCGCAGCGTCCAACACGGTCTGCGCCGCAGGCCAGATATCGACGCCCGTACCGTCACCTTCGATATAGGGGATTATCGGCTCGTCGGAAACTGCGAGGGTGCCGTCGGATTGCATCGTGATCTTGTCAGCCATACACACCAGACTCTATCCGACGTGGCCCGGAGCGCCCCACCGGCTTCGCGAGCCCGAGCCCGCGCAGTCCTCAGCGCCCCACCGGCCGCGCAAGCCCGAGGCGGTCGTAGATCTCGATCGTGGCCTTCGAGCGGTTCAGCGTGTAAAAGTGCAACCCCGGAGCGCCAGCGTCGAGCAGGTCCTGGCAGAGCTCGGTAGCGAGCTCGATTCCAACTTTCCTGACCTCACGCGGGCTGGCCGCGGCTTGGAGGGTGGCGACCATGTCGGCCGGCACGGCTGCGCCCATCTGCGCCCGACGCGGAATCGCCGAAAGGCTCGTGACCGGCATGATCCCTGGAAGGATCGGCTTATCCACCCCTCGCTTTTCGAGGTCCTCCACGAGGTTCAGGTAATCCTCGACCCGGAAGAAAAACTGCGTCACGGCGAAGTCCGCGAACGCCAGCTTCTCGACTAGACGGTTCCGATCCGATTGCAGATCCAAGGACCGGGGGTGCCCGGCGGGGTGTGCGGCGACGCCGATCGAGAAGCCACCGATCGCCCGGGCGAGCTCCACCAGCTCGTTTGCGTAACGCAACTCGCCCTCCCCCATCGCCGGGTCGTCGGGGGGATCCCCGCCCAAGGCCATCAGGTTCTCCACCCCGGCCTTTCGTAAATCGACGAGGATCTCGGCGAGCTCCAAGCGGCTGTGCGCTGCACACACGAGGTGGGCCATCGGGGTGAGAGACGTGGTCGCCAGCATCGCGACCACCAGGTCGTAGGTTCGTCGGCGCGATATTCGCCCACCCCGGTAGGTGACTGAGACAAAAGACGGTCGAAGCGGCTGCAGGTCCATGAGCGTGTCGACCAGGACGGCATGTTCGGCGTCGTCGCGCGGAGGGAAGAACTCGAAGGAAAAGGTACGCCCTGCGGCTAGCAGGTCACCGATACGCGCCATTTCCACAGAATAGGCAGCCTTCCGTCGCCTAGTAGCTTTGTTGCGTGGATTTACCCCCGCCTCGGCTCGGCGTCCTTGCGTCCGGAACAGGTACCGTCCTATCTGCGATCCTTGCCGCGCGCCTGCAGGTTTCGTTGGTGCTCGTCGACCGGCCCTGCGCTGCGCTCGACCTGGCAGCCGGCGCAGGGGTGCCAGCCGTGGTGGTGGAGCGCAGCAATTTCACCGCGGGCTTCGATCGTGTCGCCTACACAGCCCAGGTATGTGAGACCCTCGACGCCCACCGCATCGACGTGGTGGCTATGGCGGGCTTCGGGACGGTCCTCGCCGCGCCGATGTTCGAGCGATACCCGGGGCGGGTTCTAAACACCCATCCAGCGCTGTTGCCTGCCTTTAAGGGCTGGCACGCCGTACGCGACGCTCTCGCTGCCGGGGTGAGGGTGACCGGAACCACCGTTCATGTGGCGACCGAGGCGGTCGACGACGGGCCTATCCTCGCCCAAGAAGCTGTAACAGTCCTGGCCGACGACACCGAAGCGAGCCTTCACGAGAGGATCAAAACGGTGGAGCGCCGACTCTACCCTGAGACGATCCGTGCTTTTCTTGCGGGCCTCACCCCGACCTACCACGACACGCAAAGGAGACCACCGATGAGGGTCCTGCTTTCGGTCTACGACAAGACCGGCCTCGAAGACTTCGCAAGCTCCCTGGTTCTGCTCGGACACGATCTGATCGCGAGCGGGGGCACGGCAAGCGCCCTCGAAGCGGCGGGTATCGCCCACAACACCGTCGAGTCGGTTACCGGCGCACCCGAGATGCTCGGCGGACGGGTGAAGACTCTCCATCCCCGAATCCACGGCGGCATCCTCGCCGACCTGTCCAACCCAGCGCACCAAGCCGATTTGGAAAGTGAGTCGATCGATCCGATCGGGCTCGTGGTCTGCAACCTCTACCCTTTCCGCTCGAACCCTTCGATAGAGCTGATCGATGTGGGAGGCCCCACCATGGTGCGCGCAGCGGCGAAGAACTGGGCGCACGTGGGATCTCTTGTCGATCCGGCCGACTACAGCGAAGTGCTTTCAGAGCTGCGTGAGTCAGGCTCGCTCAGTGCCGGCCTGAGACGCCGACTCGCTGCGAAGGCCTTCGCGCACACTGCCGCTTACGATTCGGCGATAGCAGACTGGTTTGCGACTAGCGAGAGCAACGCAGCCGCTGCCAGCAGCGACAGCCATGGCGTCGACACGAACCGGTCCCTGCCTGCAACACTGCACTTGTCCCTGGAGCGCGTCGAAGATCTGCGCTATGGAGAGAATCCCCACCAGCGCGGCGCCCGCTACCGCAAGGTCGGCGAACTCAACTGGTGGGACGGCGTCGTTCAGCACGGCGGCATGGCGTTGTCGTATCTCAACCTCTACGACGCGGACGCTGCGTGGCGCCTTGTCCACCAGCTTGCGGACCTCGGGCCGGCAGCGGCGGTAGTCGTCAAGCACGCTAACCCATGCGGAGCCGCTGTCGCCCAGGATGCCCTCACCGCCTACAACCGGGCGTTCGACTGCGACCCGATGTCGGCGTTCGGAGGTATCGTCGCGCTCGGCGGCGTCGTCGGCGAGGAGGTCGCCGCGGAGATGGTCGCCAACGCGAAAGCAGACGTTCTTATAGCGCCAGGCTTCGAACCGGCAGCGTTGGCGCTGTTCGCCGCGAAGCGTAAAAATATGCGGGTCCTCTCGGCTCCGCCCCCGAGCGACGAGCCATTGCATCTCCGCCAGATGAGCGGCGGTTGGCTGGTCCAGGACCAGTACCGCTTCGATTCGACGCCCGGCGAATGGCGGGTGGTGACGAAAGCTCAGCCAACCGACGAGAACTTGCGCGACATGCAACTCGCCTGGAGGGTGTGCGCGTCGGTGAAATCCAATGCGATTGTGCTCGCCGCTGACGGCATGGCGGTCGGGATCGGGGGAGGCCAGCAGAACAGGGTGACGCCAGGCGAGATCGCCGCGACTCGCGCCGCCGGAAGGGCGAAAGGGGGCGCAGCCGCAAGCGACGCCTTCTTCCCGTTCCGTGACGGCCTCGATGCGTGCGCGTCAGCCGGTGTCGCCGCGGTGATCCAGCCGGGAGGATCGGTGAGCGACGACAAGGTGATCTCTGCAGCAGATGAGCACGGACTCGTCATGGTCTTCACCGGAGAAAGGCAGTTCCAGCACTAATGTCGGCGTCAGTCATGGCCGGCGCACCGGTCGAGCAGGCTGTCCTCGAGGACGTTTCGAAGCGGGTGGCCGAGCTCGCCAGGCGAGGCCACAAGGTCGGCCTCGCAACCGTCCTGGTAGGAGACGACCCCGCGAGCGCGGGATACGTCGCGAAGAAGCACGAGTTCTGCGAGAAAGTAGGCATCGCTTCGTTCGATGTCCGTCTAACTGCAGACGGCACTCAATCAGACCTTCTCGGCGCGATCGAGCGACTGAACTTCGACGACGCCGTGGACGGCTACATCGTGCAGCACCCGGTCCCGGCAGGTTTCGACTTCAACGAGGCCATGTCGGTTATGGACCCGGCGAAGGACGTGGACGGGCTTCACCCGACGAACCTGGGGCTGTTGGCTCTCGGCGAGCCAGGAGCACCGCGGCCGTGCACGCCCCTCGGGATCCAGGCAATGCTGGCTCATTACGAGATCCCTGTGGCCGGACGAAAGCTCGTCATCGTAGGGCGCGGCCCGACGCTCGGGCGGCCGCTGTCGATGCTCATGTCGCTCAAGGAGCCGGGCGCAAACGCCGCCGTCACGGTCGTCCATACCGGCGTCGCCGACTGGCGGGAACTGACCCGCTCGGCTGATATCGTCGTCGGCGCCGCTGGCGTTGCCAACATGATCACCCGTGACGCGATACGGCCAGGTTCGGTGGTGATCGGAGGCGGCTTGACCTGGCAGGGACGCAAGGCCTTCTCCGACGTCGACGAATCCTGCGCCGAGGTGGCGGCATGGGTGACCCCACGCCTAGGCGGCGTAGGGGTGACCACCGTTGCGATGCTACTCCGCAACGCGGTCGCCGCCGCCGAGCGGCGGCGAGCAATCTGCTCGGCCTAAACCTCGCCCCGACCCGCCGGCCGTCCGGATTCGCTCCGGCAACTCCTCCAATCCGAAACGCTTCGCCGTTCGTAGGTATGTCGAGTGGTATCACTCTCTTGCCAGGCACCTAGATCGACGGAGGAACTTTGAACGACGTCCCCGCAAGTCCCACAAGCGGATCCCAACTGAGCGGTCGAGGCCGCAACCGGTACTCGCGCGCCAAGCGCATCACCGTCGTAGCTGCGTCAGCAGGCATTACGGCTGCATTCATCGCCGTCCCCCACGCGTCGGCCGCAGGAACACCGCCGGCCGCCGCTCAGAGCAGGACTACAGCACACGCCGCCGCCATGACAGGAAACATCAACGGCCTGGTCGACACGGTGATCTCCTCCACGGTCGCCCCGAACGGCGATACGAACCCTTACGACCTTGCCGTCGTTCCCCTAACTGCAGGCAACCTCGTAGCGGGCGACGTTCTCGTAGCCGACTTCAACAATGCAGCTGGCTCGTCGGGGTCGGGGACCTCGATCATCCAGATCAACCCGAAGACTGGTGCTTCGACTCTGTTCTACAGCGGCACAAGCATCACCGGCCCTGTTGGTATCGCGATCAACCCTGCCAACGACTTCGTCTGGGTCGGCTACTACGGGGCAGCCGATTCTGCGAACGGTGCGCTCGACGGATCTAACTCAGGAATCGGGATCATTTCTCCGGCTGGTTCACTCGTCAAGTCCCTCACCGGCATGCCGTACGCCCCTGGCATGTGGGGCCAAGCAGTCAGCGACGTCGGAGGGCAGGTGCAGTTCTACTGGCCGGATGCAGGTAACGCCACGACTGGAGCGGGTGGCGGAACAGTGTGGCGCGATAATCCCGCTCAGAGCTTCGCCAACACCGAGCTCGCGTCCGGACTTACCGCGACACCCGCAGGCACCACGAGCGCTTCGTCGACTGCGGCCGCTCCCGTTGGCCCCCGCGGGATGGTCTTCGACCCCGCCAACGACACCCTCTACGTGACGAACGATGCCAATAACTCGATCGTGGCGATCCCGAATGCGAACAGCGCTACCGGAATGTCGACTCCACAGACGGTGCTGAGCGGGGGGCCGCTTTCGAGCCCTCAGCAGATAACTATCGACCCGGCGAACGGTGACCTGCTCGTCGTAAACGGTGCCACCAATAACGACCTG
>JAKBBA010000048.1 GCA_021808665.1 Actinomycetes bacterium | reverse complement strand
CGGCCACGGCCCGGCTTATGGCAGCCGAAGGGGCGTCGGTTGTGGTCGCAGATCTGCAAGACGGACCTGGCCGCCAGGTCGCCGAGGAGATCGGGCCAGCCGCGGTGTTCGTTCGTACCGACGTGTCGGTCGAAGACGACGTAGCCGCCGCCGTCGACACCGCCGTCGGCCGCTTCGGACGCCTGGACGTGATGTTCAACAACGCGGGTATCGTCGGTGCTGTCGGGCCTATCGACGAGATACCTCTAGAGGAGTACGAGTTCACCATGGGCGTGCTGCTGCGCTCGGTTTTTCTTGGCATGAAACACGCGGCCAGGGTCATGAAAGCCCAGCAGAGCGGCGTAATCCTGTCCACTTCGAGCATCGCGGGAGTCATGGGCGGTCTCGGACCTCATGTCTACACAGCGGCGAAGTCGGCGATCCTCGGACTCACCCGCAACGTGGCGGCCGAGCTAGGCCCTTGGGGGGTCAGAGTGGCGGCGATCGTGCCCGGCAACCATGCGACAGCCATGACGGCCGACGTGTCGGTCGGGGACCACACCGCAGTCGAGCGCGCCGCCGAGGTCTTCCGGGAACGTAAAACGCCCCTGCGCGGGCGGGCCGGCGTGGCCGACGATATCGCCCAAGCGGCTCTGTGGCTGGCGAGCGACGACGCCGGCTTCGTCAGCGGCACCGCCCTCGTAGTGGACGGGGGGCTCACCACCGGCTCGCGTGAGGCGGCCGAGCGGGGGCAGGGGACTTTCGGGGCCCGCAAACCGCTCATACGCCAAGCCGGCCTTCGCGGTATCGGCTGATTCGGCAGGATTTCAGCGGGGTCCAGCAGCCGGGTGAAGCCGCTCGGTCGTAGCGGTCACCGTCGGTCCCGGGCATACTGCATTCACGCGGATACCCTCAGGTCCGAGCTCCATGGCGAGAGAACGCACCAGATTTACGGCACCCGCCTTGGCGGCGTTGTAAGCCCACATTCCCGGGTCGCCGCCCAGACCCGAGGTGGAAGCTGTAACCACGATCGACCGTGGGCCGGCGCTGCGCCTCAGAGCCGGGAGGGACGCTCTCACCCCGAGGACCGGACCTTTGAGGTCCACTGCGATGATCCGCTCGAAGTCTTCGAGAGGGAACGTGTCGACCGGGCCGGAGCCTGTGACCCCGGCGTTGAGGCAGACGGCGTCGAGAGATCCGAAGCTGTCCAATGCGAACGCTACGGCTGTCTCGTTGTCCGCCCGCTCGGCGACGTCGCATGCGATACCTGCGAACGTCCCCGGCGGGACGTCGAGATCGGGTGCTTCTAGGTCCGATCCGACCACGCAGAAACCGTCGTGTATGAGCCGCAAAGCTGTCGCCAGGCCTATACCGGACGCGGCGCCGGTGACCAGGGCTACTGGCATGGAGTCCCCGCCGGATCAGCCGGTTCCGAGGCGGTTTCGAAGTCCCCGACGCGTCCCCGAAGCAGCGCTATGAGCCCGGTCAGCTCGTCGGCTTCGGCGGCGGATAGCTCGCCTAGGCCGAAGCGGGTCTTGCCGACCGCTTCGGTGGCCTCCTCTACGACGCGCCGGCCGTCGTCGGTCAACTCGGCGAGGACCATGCGCTTGTCCTCGGCGTGACGGACCCGGCGTACCAGTCCGTCGCTCTCCAGGCGGTCGATGGCGTTCGTGACGCTGGCAGGGTGCACCATGAGCCGGTCCCCCATCTTGCCTAGCGGCAGAGCCTGGGAGCGTGAGAAGTACAACAAGACGAGAGACTCATAGCGTGCGAAGGTCAAGCCGAACGGCTTGAGCGCCTCGTCGACCTCCCGCAGGACCAGCTGTTGGGCTCTCATGATCGACGTAGCGGCAGCCATCCACGTAGGGGCCGGCCACCGACGACGCTTCCACTGCCGGCGTGCTTCTGCGATCGGGTCGAAGTCGAGGGTGCGGCGTTCTGCCATAGCCGCCGAGGCTAGCGCCCGGCGAGAGCTCCGGCGTCGACGGGAATCGTCGAGCCGGTCAAGAACGCTGCGAGGTCGCTCACAGCGAAGAGGACCACCCGTGCGACGTCGTCAGGAACGCCTGTCCTGCCGAGCAGGTTGGCGGCCATCGCCGCTTCGACGTCGAGGCCGGCCTCGGCCAGCGGCTGCATCTGCTCTCTGACGCCGGGCGTGTCGATCACGGTGGGGGCGACTCCCAGCACCCTTATGCCGAGCGGCGCGAACTCCAAGGCGAGGTTCTTCGTGAGTCCCACTACTGCGTGCTTGGAGGTGCTGTACGCGCTTATCCCTTTGGAAGCGTGAAAGCCGGTGGTGGAAGCGAGGTTGACTATGACCCCGCCCGCTGGCATCCGACGGGCCGCTTCACGGGCCGCTGCGAAAGTGCCGCGCACGTTGACGGTCAGCATCCGGTCGATGAAATCGTCCGCGGCGTCGAGGGCCGGTCCTGTCGTCGGGTAGATCCCAGCGTTGCTCACCCAGATGTCGAGACGCCCGAACGCTTCGACGGTGCTGTCGGCTGCGGCGCCGAGAGCGGTCGAATCAGTGATGTCCACGCGCATCGACCGGTGGCTGGCTCGTTCGCCTACCGGAAGGCTCGACGCGACGCGGGCCGCGCCGTCGCCGTCCACGTCGGTCACCAGTACTGAGGCGCCGGCCTCAGCCAGGCGTCTGGCGACCGCCTCTCCTATACCTCTGGCTCCACCCGTAACGACCGCTCCTCGGCCCTTCAGGGACCAAAGATCGGCGAGGGCGCGGTCTGTGAAATCGGCGATCGGCATTGGGGTCTCCCGGTGTCTAGGTTGCGAGGTAGCCACCGTCGACGGCCAGCGCATGGCCGAGCACGAACGACGAGGAGTCGCTGCAAAGCCACAGCGCTGCGTCGGCGATCTCCTCGGGGTGGCCGAAGCGGGCGAGCGGAGTCAGCCTATGTGCGACCTCGTCGGGATCGCGCTGGCGTGCAGAAATGGCGTTTCGTAGCATAGGCGTGTCGATCGCACCTGGGCAGATAGCGTTGATTCGCACACCAAGGGCGGCGTAGTCGACAGCAGCCGAACGTGTCAATCCCAGCACACCGTGTTTGGAAGCGGTGTACGCCGGCTGATTGGGTTGCGGTCGAAACGAATTGGTCGATGCGATGTTCACTATCCTTCCGCCGCCACTAGACGCGAGCATCGCCTTGATCTCGTACTTCATGCACAAGAAGACCGATCGCAGGTTCACGTTGATCATCCGGTCGAAGTCGCCGTCGTCGCAGTCGGCGAGAGGTACCCGCTCGAACTCGATCGCAGCAGCGTTGACGGCGCAGTCCAGGCCGCCGAAGCGTTCCGTGGCGGTGGCGACCATTGCGTTCACGTCTGCGCTTGACGAGACGTCAGTCTTCACGAACACCGCTTCGCCGCCCACGCGGTTGGCCTGTTCGACCGCCGCTTCGCCGCCGGCAGTGTCGACGTCGGCTATCACAAGCGAAGCACCGTTCTCCGCGAAGCGACGGCAGATCGCCAATCCCATCCCCCCAGCGCCCCCGGTCACGATCGCTGTGCGGCCTTCGAGAACCCGGGTTGTGCCCATGGCCAACTATAACGCCCCATTTAATAGGACGTCCAAGGATACTCAGGAGCGTCGGTCTTATACTCGTGAGATGAAACCCTCGGCCCCGGACGTGAGATGAAATCTGCGCTGCGCAGATCGGAGCCATCAAGCTTCGAGGTGAACATACCCGAGGACGACCTGGCGGAACTCCGTTTCCGTCTCGAGAGGACCCGGTGGGCGGACGACTTCTCCAATCACACCTGGCGATACGGTGTGGAACGATCCTGGCTTGCCGACATGGTCCGCTACTGGGTCGACGTCTATGACTGGCGGGCCCAGGAGGCGTTGATAAACGCCTATCCCGCCTACCTGGTGCACATAGCCGGGATGCCGGTTCACTTCCTGCACATCCGGGGGAAGGGACCCAACCCTCTTCCTTTGGTGGTCACCCACGGGTGGCCGTGGACTTTCTGGGACATGAAGCACATCATCGGTCCGCTCAGCGACCCGTCAGCGTGGGGCGGGAACGCAGACGATGCGTTCGACGTGGTGGTACCGTCCCTGCCGGGGTTCGGGTTCTCCTCTCCGCTGCTCCGTGACGGTGTCGACGTGGCGGTGATAGCAGACGCGTGGGCTGATCTGATGACGGAAGTCCTCGGCTACGAGCGCTTCGGCGCCTACGGAGGAGACTGGGGGGCGATGGTCTCAGCACAACTCGGACACGCCCACCCCGAACTGGTGGTGGGCGTCGAGTTGAGCATGGCGGTAATACCCGGAGTGTCGCGTCGCGACGTCCACCCAGAGCACTGGGCGCCGGAGGAGGAGTGGATGCTGGCTCGAATGGCCGAGGCCGAACCCGCCATCAGAAGCCACCTTGCAGTGCATGTCTGTGACCCTCAGACCCTGGCATACGCGCTGGCGGACTCCCCGGCCGGCACCGCGGCGTGGCTGTGGGAGCGCCGCCGGGCGTGGAGTGACTGCGGCGGCGACCCATTGTCTGTGTTCAGCCGCGAGGACCTGATCACCAACGCGTCGATCTACTGGCTGACCGGGACTACCACGACCTCTATGCGCCTGTACGCCGAGCAGATGACCCGGCCGTGGCCCCTGAAACCGGGCTCCGCGCCGGGTATCGCCGCCCCGACCGGCTTCGCCATCTTCCCGAAGGACCTGGTGTTCCTTCCCCGCCGAGTAGCAGAAACGCACTGCGATCTGCGGCGCTGGACTGTCATGGCCAAGGGCGGGCATTTCGCCCCGGCGGAGCAGCCGGCGATGCTCGTAGAGGAGATAAGGTCCTTCTTCAGACCGATGCGGACAGGTCAGGTGCAATAGCCGTAAGGGTCGATGCTGCCTTTCCGTAGCCCGGAGATGATCCAGGAGTTGTTCGCCTCGTTCATGTAGGCGGCAGCGCAAGGGTCGGCGATTGCGATGATCTTCGCTCCCGGGCAAACCCCAGCGACGTTCTCGCAGGTCATCGCCTGATGGCCCAGAGCGTTACCAGGGCACTCGAAGACGAAGCCTGGTGCCGCGTGCGTAGACAGGTAGCTGATCGCCGGGCCGCAACCGTAAGCGCCAGAGGTGGACGTCGCGGAGCTCACGACTTGCGGAGCCGGAACCTTCGCTGGAACGGTGGAGGTCGGCTCGGGCGGTGTCGTGGTTGTCGGGGCGGTCGTGGTTGTCGGGGCCGTCGTGGTTGTCGGGGCCGTCGTGGTTGTCGGGGCCGTCGTGGTTGTCGGGGCCGTCGTGGTTGTCGGGGCCGTCGTGGTGCTGGTCGTGACTTGTGCAGCTGGCGGGTTCTGCGCAGCTGGCGGCTTCGCGGCGGGATGAGTAGCTGCAACTGGGAGTTTCGCCGCGGCTGGCGTCGGGGTTGGAGGAGCTAGGGGCGCGCCGGCCAGCTCCAAGTGGACGGCATGCGGCGCGGCGAAGAAGTTTGCCTCGGCGGCCGGTACGACAGCGCTGAAGGCGAGCACCCCGGCGACGACCAGGAACTTCGTCCGGCTGGCTAAGCCGGGACGGTAAGGTCGCCTCGCTGTCACCGAGGGTGTATCGGCACGACCGTGACGTGTGCTGGAGTCGCAATCGCTTGAGCGCGCAACTGGCAGCGAAAGACGAAGGCGACTTGCCCGTATCGGCCGTCTCCGCTCCTGGCCGTGGGCCGGAGTCAACCCACAGTGCCTCCGGTACCCTGAGGCGGTGAAAGCGTCCCGCCGCAGGCTTGATGGTGCTGCGTCGGGAGCGTCCACCGCCACGGTGCTGGTAGCCAGTTCAACTGGGACCGTCGCGGTCGCCCTGCCCGCTTTCCTCACCGGTGCACTGGCCGTTCAGATAAGGGACTCCTTGCACTTCGGTCCCGGGGCTCTCGGCCTGATCGTAGCTTTTTACTATGTAGGGGCGGCCGGCGCGTCGGTCCCGCTCGGGAGGCTCGTCGAGTCCCTCGGAGCGCTGCGCGTCATGCGCTTTGCCAGCCTGGCCAGTGCGGTCGTCCTCGAAGGGCTCGCTTGGACCACGACAGCACCGGCCGTTCTCGCTGTGTGGCTGGTGCTGGCAGGCATCGCTAGCGCAGGGATGCAACCCGCAGCTAACCAGTACATGGTTCGCCGCCTACCGGTCGGTCGGCAGGGCCTCGCGTTCGGGCTAAAGCAGTCCGCTGTCCCGCTGACCGCCACCATTGCCGGCCTGTCGGTACCAGCCGTGGCGTTGACTCTCGGCTGGAGGTTCGCTTTCGCCCTGGCAGGGGCGTTCGCAATGGTGGTAGCTTCTACGCTGCCCCGGCCTAGCCGGACCCGCTCAGAGCAGCGAGCCGCAGCGCTAGCCGAACGCAACGTCCGCGTCGACGGCACCCCCAGCGGCTCCCTATGGGTGCTCGCAGTCGGCTTCGGCCTCGGGATCGCCTCGGCCGGGGCGCTAACGGCGTTCCTGGCCAGTTCTGTGGTCGCAGCCGGGATGGGACGGGCTGCTGCCGGCCTGCTCGTCGCCATGGGAGGTTTAGCGGCTATCGCAGGTCGGGTCGCTTCGGGATGGATGGCCGACCGCCGCTCCGGCGGGCACCTAAGAGCGGTAGCGGTGATGCTCGCCGTCGGTGCCGCGGCCTACGTGGCGCTGGCCGTGGTCAGCTACCAGAAGCTCGCCGCGCTCGTCATCCCCGTGGTGGTCGTGGTGTTCTCCGTCGGATGGGGATGGAACGGCCTGTTCAACTTCGCGGTGATCGACCTCTACAGGGACCGTCCGGCGTGGGCGACCGGCATCACCCAAACCGGCGGCCGCATGGGAGGTGTGGTCGGACCTTTCGTGTTCGGTCAGATCGCCAACCACGCGTCTTACGGAGCCGCCTGGCTAGCCCTCGCCGCCGCCTGCGCAGTGGCCGCTCTCATCACCATCGGAGTCGCCAGCAGAGCGCGAGGCGACGCCGCTTGACCGGCCGGGTCAGGTATCGCTAGCCGCTCATGCTGGGTTAGCATCAGCGGTCGATGGAACAACATGGGGGGGCCGCAAGCCGGGTGCCGTATGCGATCGCCAAGTGGGAGGAGGTCGCTGACCGCAGCCCGCTGGGTGCAGCCGTAGACGGCGTGGACGTTGTGATCGTGCGCAAGGGGGACCATCATTCGGTGCTCTACGGCCGTTGCCTCCACCGTGGGGCGCTCCTGTCGGATGGCCGTGTAGACGGCGAGAACCTAGTGTGCGGTCTCCACGGCTGGGACTATCGAGTGGACACCGGCGTGAGCGCCTACGACAACTCGCAGGCGCTCACCTTGTTCTACAGCTGGGTTGAAGACGGGACTCTCTTCGTCGACCGCAACGAGATACTGCGGTTCATCCTGCACCACCCGCAACCTTTCGACCCGGATGTCTATCAGGGCTACTATCACGATCCGCACGGTGCCGCCGAAGAGCCGTTCGTCGGGCTGATCGGAGAGCTGGCGTCGAAGGGACTTTCCCGTGTCGGCCGTCACGGTCCGGTCGCCGCCATGGGCGTCCCCCGCCAGCAGCTGCCGTCGTGGGACGGTATACAGTTCCTAACCGCCCAGCTGCACCGGCTGCCCCTGCTCGACGACGAGCCGGTCGCCACCCAGGTCTGCGTCGGCCCTAACGCGAAGCGTCCGCTGGTCTTGGACATACCGATATTGGTGAGCGACATGAGCTTCGGGGCCCTGTCGCTGGAGGCAAAGACAGCGCTGTCCAGAGGCGCCGAACTGGCTGGAACGGGGATCTGCTCAGGCGAAGGAGGAATGCTCCCCGAGGAGCAGCAAGCGAACAGCAGGTACTTCTACGAGCTGGCATCCGCACGGTTCGGCTGGAGGAGCGAAATACTGGAGAAAGTCCAGGCGTTCCATTTCAAAGGAGGACAAGGCTCCAAGACCGGCACCGGAGGCCACCTTCCCGGCGAAAAGGTGAAGGGCCGCATCGCTTCGGTCAGAGGTTTGCCCGAAGGGACTCCCGCCGTCTCGCCGTCCCGCTTCCCTGACTGGGATTCGCTTGACGACTACCGCAACTTCGCCGCTCAGGTGAGGGAGATCTCAGGAGGAATCCCGGTGGGGTTCAAGATGAGCGCGCAGCACATCGAGGCAGACATCGACGCTGCCTTGGAGATAGGCGTCGACTACATCATCCTCGACGGTCGCGGTGGGGGAACCGGGGCGGCCCCTCTAATCTTCAGGGACAACATTTCCGTACCGACGATTCCGGCGTTGGCGAGAGCGCGACGACACCTCGATCGCAAAGGGCGGCGCGACGTTACCCTCGTAATAACCGGAGGCCTTCGGACGCCCGCCGACTTTGCAAAAGCGCTCGCCTTGGGAGCTGACGCTGTCGCAATATCGAACTCGGCTCTCCAAGCGATCGGCTGTCTCGGGATGCGAGCCTGTCACACTGACAACTGTCCCGTGGGGATCGCCACCCAGAAGCCGCACCTGCGAGCCCGACTTCCTGTCGACGAAGCCGCTGAACGCCTCAACCGCTTCTTGAGAGCTTCAGTAGATCTCATGGCCGTACTCGCCCGTGCATGCGGGCATAGAAGCCTCGGCGATTTTGCCGTCGACGACCTCACAACCTTCGACCGGGACCTGGCACATCTCAGCGGCGTCGCCTACGGCGGAGTTGTTCAGCCATGACGAGCTCCGCCGATGACGCTCCCAGGGTGTGGCACAAAGTCGCCGAGCTCGGCGACATGCAGGAGGGACGGGTCCGGAGCGCCGTAGCAGGTTCTACCACGATCGCCCTCACCTTCTGCGGGGGCAGGTACGGTGCTCTGGACAACCACTGTCCCCACCAAGGAGGTCCGCTCGGCGAGGGATCTATCGAAAACGGCCTTCTCCGCTGCCCGTGGCACGGCTATGACTACGATCCGATCACAGGTGAGCCCCCGCCCGGCTTCACCGACGCTCCAATCGCATACCCCGTGGAAGTTCGCGACGATGGCGTCTACGTGCAACTGGCCGAGTCGCCGGCCCACCAACGCGACGTTTCCGACCTCATCGTCGAAACTATGGTCGCTTGGGGCGTGACCCACGTGTTCGGAATGGTAGGCCACTCCAACCTGGGATTCGCTGACGCCATGCGACGCGCCGAAGACCGAGGCGAACTTACCTTCGTCGGGATCCGCCACGAAGGAGCAGCGTCGTTCGCGGCGTCTGCGTTCGGGAAGCTGACTGGAAAGCCCGCAGCCTGCTTCGCGATAGCGGGCCCAGGGTCCACGAACCTGCTGACCGGCCTCTACGACGCAAAAGTCGACCGGTCGCCTGTCGTGGCGATCTCCGGCCAGGTTCCTTCGAAAGTAATGGGAAGGGGCGCATTCCAGGATCTGAACCTCTCCGGCGCCTTTGCCGACGTCGCCGAGTACTCGGCGACAGTACTCCCAGGTTCGGATCACGCCGAGCTGGCTACGCTGGCGATTAAGACCGCTCTGATCACGAGAGGCGTCTCCCATCTCGTGCTACCCGACGAGGTGCAGACCCACTCGGTGGGGCAACGAGTCCCGTCAGGACCGAATGGAAGAGTCGCTGATCGCACGGTGGCCCCACCTTCAGGTTCACTTGAGCAGGCTGAGCGTGCTATAGGAGCTGCGCTTCGGCCGGTTGTCGTCGTCGGGCACGGAGCGAGATTCGACATGGTCGACGTGATCGCCCTCGCCGAGCGCCTCGACGCTCCGATCCTGACAACGTTCAAGGCGAAGGGCCTCGTGTCGGACCGTCATCCTCTCGGCTGCGGGGTGCTCGGCAGGAGCGGTACGCCCGTAGCGTCGTGGATCATGAACGAGTCCGACCTCTTGGTCGTTTTCGGTGCGTCTTTCTCCAATCACACCGGCATTGCGCCCTACAAGAAGACCGTCCAGGTCGACTTCGACCCTATGGCACTGGGCAGGTTCCACCCGGTGGACGTACCTGTCTTGGGTGATGTGGGCGTTACCGCGAGGGCCCTCGCCGGCCGGCTCGGAGCTCGTAGGGCCGCCGCTAAATCCCAGCGAGCCGACGTAGCAGCCCGATGGCAGATCTGGCGGGCGGAGAAGCGCAAACGCCTCCTCGAGGAGCGCGGCTGCGGGGTGAGCGCCTCAGCCGTGTTCGACTCGATGACACGCCTGGTCCCCCCAGACGCTGTAGTTACCGTCGACGTCGGCAACAACGCCTACTCCTTCGGCCGCTACTTCGAGACCGATCGCCAGTCGGTTCTCATGTCGGGTTACCTCGGCTCCATCGGCTTCGGCTTCCCGGCGGCGATGGGCGCTTGGGCGGCCGCGCCAGGGCGAAAGGTGGTCTCGGTGAGCGGCGACGGGGGCTTCGCCCAATACATGGCCGAACTGACGACAGCAGTCAAGTACGGAATGGCCATCACTCACGTGGTCCTGAACAACGGCCAGCTTGGCAAGATATCCAAGGAGCAGCGCTCCGCCGACCTGCCCGTGTGGCAGACCGATCTGCGCAATCCCGACTTCGCTGCGTACGCGGAGCTGTGCGGCGCTCGGGGATTCCGGGTGGACCGCCGGGAGGACTTGGACAGTTCTCTCGGCGAGGCGCTGGCTTACGAGGAGGGCCCATCGCTGGTCGAGGTCTGCACCGACCCTGATCTAGTGTGAGGACCAAGACAAACGCAACCGACTGGAGATTGCATGCCGACCGAGGGTTATACTGCCGCCCGAATAGAGTTGCAGCGTGTCGGAGTGCATGTACTCGCTCGGGCCCGCTATGCAGCCGACGGCCGTTTCGGTCTCAGGGTCACGCCGAGCGGGATAGCTACACCGTCATTCGGTCCTAGTGGCGACGTCGTACGGATCGCCGGGTCTTCGTTGATGCGTGAGCAGCGCCTCGACGACAGAACCAGGTCGGCTGTCATCGCTCTTTCCGGTCACTCGCTCAGAGAACTGGCTGCTTTCGCCGACGTCTACCTCGACGAGCCTTTCGAGGTTGGCAGGGACACCCCGCAGGTGGGAGATCCCGACGTTCCGATAGAGATGCCAGACGAGGCAACCGAAGTCCTGGAGTGGCTGGCCCTGGGAGCTAAGGCGTTGGATTCGATGATGACCGGCGCAGAGGACCCGTCGGTGATCCAGCTGTGGCCGGAGCACTTCGACGTCGCCTTCGACGCCCTGACGTCTCACGGTCGGGTGAACCTGGGTGCATCGCCGGGGGATTCCGGCGAACCGGAACCTTACCTGTACGTAGGCCCGTGGGGTCAGGATAGACCTGGTAACGACTCCTATTGGAACGCCTCTTTCGGGGCGACTCTTACTAGAAGCCAGGTTGCTACGCTCGGCGGCGACCCGGTCCACGCGGCTAGGGAGTTCTTCACCGAGGGCCTTCGACTGTTGAGCTGACTTGGCGAGTGGTCAAAGACTTGTAGTACTGGTGTTAGCATAACAGTATGATTGCGCGTAAAGAGAGGCTCACGGTTACAGTCGATCCCGGCCTGGTCGAGGCTGGCAACAGGGCGGTAGCGGCAGGTCGCGCTGAGTCGCTAAGTGGGTGGGTGAATGATGCGCTGGCCGAACGTGCATCTCGCGACGCAAGGCTTGAGGCACTGGCCTCGGCAGTATCTGATTACGAGGCCGAGTTCGGTCAGATCACCGAGGCCGAGGTCGCAGCCTTGCGACGGTCGGACCGCCAGACCGCCACGGTCATACGAGGGCAGAGTTCAAGGTCGAAGATCAGATCTGCCCCAGGGGCGGCGTGACCCTCGTCCTGGACGCTGGCGCGCTGGTAGCACTTGAGCGCAACGAACGTTCGATGTGGGTGCGCCTCAAGTTCTCCCAACTCGCCGGTGAACCACCTGTCTCCCATGCGGGTGTCGTCGGTCAGGTCTGGCGGGGAGGGCCCCACCAGGCGCGCCTCTCACAGGCGCTTGGAGGCATCGAAATTCGACCGCTAGACGAGGGCTTGGGGCGCTCGGCCGGGGAGCTCCTTGGCAAGACCAGCAAGTCCGACGTCGTTGACGCGGCGGTAGCGCTGCTCGCCAACGACGGCGACGAGATCGTGACCTCCGATCGTGGCGATATCCAAGCGATGGTCGAGGCCCTAGGACGACATGTGGAGCTCATCAGCCCTTGATTAGCTGGCTGGCTGGGCGGTACACGCCGTCAGCGGCGGCCTGCCTCGTTTGATGGCTAACGGCGGGCGAGTGAAACGGCAAAGTCCCTGCCGGGGTCGCTATAGCACGCGACGGGCTCCAGGCCTGCGGCTCGCAACTCTTCTTCTACCTGCCCGACGGTGAACTTGGTGCTTATCTCGGTGCGGAGATCCTCGCCTTCGTCGAACTTTACGTCGATGTCCAGGGCGTCCACCGCAACGACTTGAGTCGAACGGGAACGCAGACGCATCTCGATGCGCTGAAGTTCGTCGTCGTAGACAGCCACGTGATCGAAATTGTCCAGTTCGAAATGCGCGCCGAGCCGGCGGTTCAGCACCGCAAGGACGTTCTTGTTGAAAGCCGCCGTGACGCCTTCGGCGTCGTCGTAGGCGGCAAGGAGACGACGGCGATCCTTGACCAGGTCCGTTCCGAGGAGAAGGGTTTCACCTGGTGACATGCCCGAAGCGAGCGAACCCAGGAGCCGCTTGCGGGCTTCAGGTCCAAGATTTCCGATCGTGCCGCCGAGGAAGGCTATTAGACGTCTCCCCGACGTCGGCATGTGGCCGAGGTGCTCCTCGAAGTCACCGACGACTCCATCGATGTCGATACCTGGATAGAGCATCTTGATGCGACCTACCGTGTCGCGCATGGTCACTTCGTCCACGTCGAAAGGAGCGAACCGTCGAAGCCTTCCAAACCGCGACATCGCACCGAGTAACTCCTCGGTCTTCTCTGAACTGCCAGATCCCAACTCCACCAAGGTGTCTGCCTCGGATACAGCGCAGATATCCTCCGCGTGCGTGCGCAGGATGGAGTGTTCGCGCCGGGTGGGGTAGTACTCTGGGAGCCGGGTGATCCGGCTGAAAAGCTTGCTTCCGACCTCGTCGTAGAGCCATCTGGGCGGGAGCTCTTTCGGTGTGGCGGATAGCCCCACTGTGGCGTCGCGTCGAAGCGCAGCCTCAAGGTCGCGTTCGGTTATGTACACCGACACCCCAACCCGACCTGGGTCCACGGGGCTGTCTGAGCGGCTGTCGCTGATCTTTGGCGAACTGATCACTTCAGTTTCGTCTCCTCCCGGGGCTATTCGTTACAACTGTGAGCTCGAGACGAGCCTCAAAGTTTCCGCCACCGACCACGCCTGGAAGGGACATCCGCTGGCCCGATGGGGTGCGACGCCGTCCGCTGTCTCCGATATCGACCCGAGGCCCCACTCTCCGAGATGGCCTATGAGACCGTCGAGTAGGCCCGAGGCGTCCTGCCCCGTAACCCTGCACAGTGTCGCGTATGGGCCGATGAGCCACGGCCATACCGTGCCCTGGTGGTAAGCGCGGTCCCGCTCGGCCACCCCGCCCCGGTGGGCGGGAGCAAAGCGGGGGTCGTCGGGCGACAGAGATCTCAAGCCGAGAGGTGTGAGCAGAGGAGCACACGCCCGCAGGATCGCCCTTGAACCGGCCGCGTCGGAATTCAGAGGGCCGTCGGGTAGGGAAGCGGCGAGCAGCTGGTTGGGGCGGACGCTCCAGTCGTCTCCTGCCGGTCCGTCGACGACGTCGAGGAGTCCCAAGCCGTCAGTTCTGACGAAGCGGGACCGGAAACTCGTCTTCGCCCTGGCGAGCAAGGAGTCCACGTAGACGGTGTCGCGCCCTACGACGCCCAACAGGCGGCTGACTCCGGCCAGGGCGTTCACCCAAAGGGCGTTCACTTCCACCGGTTTGCCGACGCGACCGGTCACGGGCTCGCCGTCGACGCGTGCGTCCATCCAGGTCAAAGCCCAACCCTCGGCCCCTTGGCGGATCAGCCCGTCGTCGGGGTCCACGCCGATGCCGAAACGGGTGCCTGCTACATGATGGCCGATGATGGCGAGGAGGTCATCGGCCAGGGTTGCCGCAAGGTCGCTGTCCGAGGTCACCTCTACGTGGCGTGACACCGCGTGAACGAACCACAAGGTGCCGTCCACCGTGTTGTACTCGGTCCCGCCGGCGTCGGCGGTGTTCGCCAGCATTCCCTCCGACAGGGTACCGGCGGCAGCTATTAGAAGTCGACGGCCCTCCTCGTGACGGCCAGTGGCCAACAAAAGCCCTTCGTATGACGTCATGGTGTCACGAGACCAGTCGCCGAACCACGGGTAGCCGGCGACGACGGTCGGCCCAGGCGAGTTTCGGGCTTCCACGATGAACTGGTCCGCAGCCAGGGTGAGAGTGCGCGCGGCGGTATCAGAACTTCCTGTCAGTGACATCAGCCGGCGGTTACGCCTGCGGCTGGTCTCTACGATCGCTGCGGCAGGCTCGGGAGACTCGTCGAGGTCACCCGCCCACGCGGTCACCCCGACAGCGGCTCCCGGCTCCAGGTCGGAGCAGAACCGGCCGGCGTGCCACAGGTCCTCCACAGCGTTCAGTCCTCTAGCGGCTTCCTCGCGGTACCAGGCGCTGCGATACCAAGAGCCGTCTGGCTCGAAGCCTGGTCCGCGGACCCGGTAGCGACCTTCGAAGACGAACCCGTCGCCGGTGCGGGTCATCTCAGGGTCCGATCCGGCGAATCGCTCACCGTGCGAGTCCCGCCACGTGCAAAGTGCGCCCAGCTCCAACCTCACCGGGCTGCCGGCCAGCTGGCGGTACTCGACGGCGATGCAGGGGCGACCCTTTGGCACGCTTAGGTTCGACTCGATGATCACGTCGCCGTACTGCCAGCGCCAACTCGGGATACCGTCGGTCAGGGAGAACCCACGAAGCAAGGCGTACCCAGAAGGGTCCACGACACCTCCCTGCCACTCCCAGGTCCCCAGACGCACCCTCCCGGCTCCGGTGACGATAACTGGGTCCAGCCCGGCCAGGGCCAACTGGCGGCCGATTGGGGGCTCCGTAGCCACTACGAGCAGGCCGTGATACCGGCGGGTCCTCAGGCCTGCGACAGTGCCCATGGCGTAACCGCCCAGCCCGTCCGTCAAGAGCCACTCGCGTGTGGCCGACTCTGAAAGGTCTCCGCAAGTTTGCAGTCCGAAGTCTATAGAGGTCACCCTGGTTGGGTCTTGCGTCGCAGGAGATCCGTTACACAATTCTGCTGCGAGGTGTAACGCCACGCTTCGGGAGGAGACAGTAATCGTGTGGCTAGTAGACAAGCTGAGAACAAGCGCCTGGAGGAGGACCGCGAGGCGTGGCTGAGGTGGGGTCCCTATCTCAGCGAGCGGGCATGGGGCACGGTGCGCGAGGACTACAGCGAGCACGGCGAGGCTTGGGACCATTTCCCCCATGACCATTCCCGCTCTCGGGTATACAGATGGAGCGAAGACGGCCTCGGAGGTATCTGCGACGACGGCCAGAGGCTGTGCTTCGCTTTCGCATTCTGGAACGGGCGGGACCCGATCCTCAAGGAGCGGATCTTCGGCCTCACCGGGCCGGAGGGAAACCACGGAGAGGATGCCAAAGAGTACTGGTATTACCTCGACAGCACGCCCACGCACTCGTGGATGCGGTGGCGTTACATGTACCCGCATGACGAATTCCCCTACAACGACCTTGTCACCGAGAACGCTCGCAGAGGCGGCAACGACAAAGAGTACGAGCTGGTCGACACGGGAGTGTTCAGCGGCGGCCACTACTGGGAGATAACAGCGGACTACGCCAAAGCCGGCACCGACGATATATGCGTCCGCCTAAGCGTTCACAACGCCGGCGCCGACGAAGCCACTATCGATGTTCTGCCGACCGTGTGGTTCCGCAACACCTGGTCGTGGGGGCTCGACGACCGCCGCCCTTGTATAAGAGGGTCGAAAGACAAGCTGGTCATGTCGCACTTTTCGCTCGGAGAGCTCACCCTCGTCGGGGACGGCAACCCTGCAGTGTTGGTGTGCGACAACGAGACGAACCGCAACAGGCTCTACGGGCAACCGAATAACAGCCCGTGGCCCAAGGACGGTATCGCAGACCATGTAGTCCTGTCAGCCCCTACTGTCAACCCGTCGGGTATCGGTACCAAGGCGGCGCTTCGTTACAAGCTAACAGTCGCAGGTGGATCCTCGGCGGAGATAAAGCTGCGGCTGTCCGCCGCAGGAGACGGCATCGACGCCCGCTGGACTCGGACTATGCGAGACCGCAAGGTGGAGGCGGACGACTTCTACGCCCAGCTGGCCCCGCAGAACGCGACGGCCGACGAGCGCGACGTGATGCGACAAGCGTTCGCGGGAATGCTGTGGTCCAAGCAGTTCTTCCACTACGACGTCGATCGCTGGCTCAAAGGCGACCCAGCCGGGCCGCCGCCCCCTCGGGAGCGGACCTTCGCACGCAACCACGAGTGGTGGCACTTCAACAGTGCCGACGTGATCTCGATGCCCGACAAGTGGGAGTACCCATGGTTCGCGGCTTGGGACCTGGCGTTCCACTGCGTCGCTCTTGCTCACGTCGACCCTGAGTTCGCGAAGCAGCAGCTCCTTTTGATGTGCCGAGAGTGGTACATGCACCCTAACGGCCAGATCCCGGCGTACGAGTGGGCCTTTGGCGACGTGAACCCCCCCGTCCACGCCTGGGCCGCCCTCAAGGTGTTCGAGATCGACGGTAGCCACGACTTCGAGTTCCTCGTGCGGATCCTGTCGAAACTCCTTCTCAACTTCACCTGGTGGGTCAACCGTAAAGACACCGAAGGGAGCAACATCTTCGAAGGAGGCTTCCTCGGTCTGGACAATATCGGGCCGGTAGACCGCTCGACATCCCTGCCTTTCGGTGGTCGCCTAGAGCAGTCCGACGGCACGGCGTGGATGGCTATGTACTGCCTGAATTTGCTCGAGATAGCCCTAGTCCTAGCCGCACACGACAAGGCATACGAGGACCTGGGCACCAAGTTCCTAGAACATTTCTCCTACATAGCGTCGGCCATCAACCGAAACGGCATCTGGGACGAAGCCGACGGCTTCTACTACGACGTCTTCAGGGTCGAAGGAACCAGAGTTCCTGTGCGGGTCCGCTCCATGGTCGGCCTCGTCCCGCTGTTCGCCACGTGCACCCTGGGACGGGAGACCCTCGAACGCCTACCCTCTTTCGCCGGCCACCTGCGATGGTTCGCCGAGAACCGACCGGAGTTTGCCGAGGCGATCAACAACACGAACGTGCTGGGAACCGACGAAGGACGGCTACTTTCTATCGTCACGCCGTCCCGCCTACGTCGAATCCTCGCTGTCGTCCTAGACGAGGGGGAATTCCTGTCTCCGCACGGCCTGCGAGCCCTCTCCCAGAGCCACCGCGACCGCCCCTTCACCTTGGAGCTCGACGGCCAGGTCCTCGGAACGGTCGACTACGAACCGGCAGAGTCGACCAGCGGGCTGTTCGGAGGAAATTCGAACTGGCGGGGTCCTGTGTGGTTTCCCGTCAACTACTTGGTGATCGAAACCCTGCGGCGGTTCTCACGCTACTGCGGGGAGGAGTTCACCGTCGAACACCCTCACGGATCGGGCAGGCAGATGTCTCTGGCCGAGGTGGCCGACGAACTTACCGAGCGGCTTGTGTCGATCTTCTTGGAAGACGAACGGGGTCGCCGGCCGGTGCACGGCCAGGAGCCCATCTTCCATTCCGACGCTCGATGGCACGCCATGATCCCCTTCCATGAGTACTTCCACGGCGACACCGGGGCCGGCCTCGGGGCATCGCACCAGACCGGCTGGACCGGGCTCGTCGCCGACCTGATCGTCGGCAGGTCAGCGAGAAGGGCGACCAGGTGAGCGAGCACTACGACGTCATCGTCATCGGCACCGGCGCTGGGGGCGCCACGATCGCCCACAGGCTGGCGTCGAGCGGTAAACGCATCTTGATCTTGGAACGCGGGGACTTCCTAGCCCGCGAAAAGGAGAACTGGATCTCCTCTGCGCTCTGGGGCGAACGCCGCTACCGCAACGCCGGCACGTGGATCGACGGAGACGGCAAGGAGTTCAGCCCGAAACAGCACTACTACGTCGGCGGTAACACCAAGTTCTACGGTGCCGTGCTGTTCCGGATGCGCGAAGCCGACTTCGGACGAGTCTCACACGTCGACGGGACTTCGGAGCCTTGGCCGATCAGCTACGCGGATCTCGAACCCTATTACGGCGAGGCGGAACGCCTCTACAGTGTCCACGGCGAGCGCGGCGCCGACCCGACCGAACCGCCGTCGTCGACGTCTTACCCCTATCCGGCGATGTCCAACGAGCCAAGAATCGAGCAGCTGAGCCAAGACCTAGCGGCGGCTGGGCTGCACCCGTTTCCCCTTCCCAACGGCATCCTCATCGACGAGGCGGACCCGCCCCACAGCCCGTGCATCCGCTGCGACACCTGCGACGGCTACCCGTGCCTGCTCAACGCGAAAGCCGACTCACACGTCGTGTGCATAGAGCCATCCCTGTCACGGCCGAACGTCACGCTGCTCACCAAGTCCCGGGTGCTTCGCCTGGTTACCTCTCCCAGTGGCAGAGCAGTGTCCTCCGTGGTAGTCGAGCGGGATGGACACGAGGAAAGCTTCCGGTCCGACATCGTCGTCCTAGCCGCCGGGGCGATCAACTCGGCGCTTGTCTTGCTCAACTCGGCCGACGACCACCACCCCAATGGGCTTGCTAACTCCTCGGGTGTAGTGGGACGCAACCTTATGTTGCACCTCAACTCGTCCCTGATCGCCTTTTCCAAAGAGACGAACCCGACACGGTTCCAAAAGACCATCGGGATCAACGACTACTACTGGGGGGACGGTGACTGGGAGTACCCGTTGGGGCACATGCAGATGCTCGGCCGCAGCGACGCCTTCACGATGTCCCTCGACGCCCCGGACGCCGCTGACCCCGCTGCGCTTGCCCGTCATTCACTTGACTTCTGGCTTACGACGGAGGACCTCGCCCGCTGGGATAACCGGGTGATACCACTCGCCGGAGGTAAGGTGCAGGTGCGCTACAGCCCTACGAACCTCGAAGCCCACTCAAGGCTCACGGTCAAGTTCAAAAGTTTGCTATCCGCAATGCAATGCCATGACAGCGTCGTGTACCGATCCGAGTATCTGGGCGGCCGCCTTGGGATCTCGGGGGTGGCCCATCAGAACGGCACGATCCGCTTCGGTGCCGACCCGTCGACGTCAGCCCTCGACGTCGACTGCAAAGCTCACGATCTCGACAACTTGTACGTCGCCGACTCCAGCTTCTTCGTGTCGGCGTCAGCGGTCAACCCGACACTCACCATCATCGCGAACGCCTTGCGGGTAGGCGATCGCATAGCCGAACGCCTCGGAGGGGGAACGTCTCGATGACAGCAACTTTCGACGTGGTGGTTATCGGTGCTGGCCCGGCCGGCGAGAACGTGGCCGGCCGGGCCTCCGACGGAGGTTTGAAGGTGGCTATCGTCGAGAAGGAGCTTGTCGGCGGCGAGTGCTCCTACTGGGGTTGCATGCCGAGCAAAGCCCTCCTGCGTCCCGGTGACGTGATCGCCGCCGCTCGTCGGGTTCCAGGAGCCGCCGCGGCTGTTGTCGGGAGCGCTGATCCTGCGGCGACGTTCGCTACCCGGGACTCGTTCACCGGCAACTGGGATGACGGCGGCCAAGTGCCTTGGCTGGTAGACCACGGCATCGAGCTCGTCCGCGGCACGGGCCGCCTCGCCGGGGAGCGGACCGTCGAGGTCCGTGACTCCAGCGGAGGTGTGCAGCTCCTTCGTGCCCGCAAAGCCGTCGTGGTCGCAAGCGGCACTAGAGCGACAGTTCCACCTATCCCCGGACTGGCCGACGTGGGCTACTGGGACAACCGGGCGATCACCGCAACGTCGGTAGTGCCCAGGCGTCTGATAGTGATAGGAGGCGGTACGATAGGCTGCGAGATGGCCCAAGCCTTCAGGCGTCTCGGTTGCGACGAAGTAACCGTCGTCGAAAGCTCCGACCGTCTGCTCGGGCGCGAGGAGCCCTTCGCCGGGGAGGAGCTGAAAACCGCTTTCGAAAGCGAAGGCATCGCAGTGATGGTTTCCCAGTCGGTGTCCGGCGTCAGCCGGCTCGGCGACGGCAGCGTCGCTATCGACCTAGAGGAGGGCCGGACTGTCGTCGCTGACGAGGTGCTCGTAGCGACCGGACGGCGTCCAGCGACCGACGACCTGGGATTGGAGACGGTCGGCTTAGCCCCCGGTGGGTTCATCGACGTGGACGACGAGATGCGCGCCACAGGCGTGGCGGACGGCTGGTTGTACGCCGTGGGCGATTGCAACGGGCGTTCGCTTCTAACTCACATGGGCAAATACCAGGCGCGAGTTTGTGGCGACGTCCTCCTCGGCAGGGACGCGACGGCGGCGACCGGAAGCGCTGCTGCGCCCAGGGTCACTTTCACCGACCCCCAGGTGTGCGCTGTAGGCCTCACCGAGAGCGAAGCGGTCAAGGTCGGTATCAGGACGCGTTCGGTAACTTACCCTACCGGCTACGTCGCCGGTGCAGCCGTTCTAGGCTCGGGCGCTTCTGGTACAAGCAAGCTGGTAGTCGACGAAGATCGTCGAGTCATAGTTGGAGCCACGTTCACGGGTGCCAGCGTCCAAGAGCTTCTGCACTCGGCGACGGTCGCTATCGTCGGCCAGGTGCCCATGGAGAGGCTGTGGCATGCAGTCCCGTCGTTCCCCACGGTCAGCGAGGTGTGGCTGCGGCTCATGGAGGCCTTCGGGCTATGAAGGCCCGCAGGTCTATCTCGAACGTCAGCGGGACCCGCTCGGTGGCGTTCGCCTTCTGAGGACTGCGGTAGCCTTCCACGGACCCCGATGACAAAGCGACGAAAGCTCGGATCCGAACACGGTCGTTTCGGTTCGGCCTCTCTCGGAGACTCCATCGCCGAGGTCGTCGGGACGGCGATCCTGTTCGGCGTCGCCCTGTCGGCTGCGACCCTTCTGATCGCCCCGCAGTCGCCGGCGCACGGGTGGGTAGCCAACCCTCTGGCCCTTCGCCTGGCGATCGGCGGGGTCACGGTCTGCGCGGCGGCCGCCGTGATCTACTCGCCTTTAGGCCTGCGAAGCGGGGGCCATCTCAACCCTGCGGTTAGCATCGGCTTCTTCGGGCTTAGAAAGCTGCGCTGGGACGGAGCCGTCATCTACATAGCAAGCCAGATGGCAGGGGCGCTGCTCGGTGGGACGGTCGTGGCAGTCGCCTTCGGGTCGTGGGCTCGCAGCGTGCAGTTCAGCGCGTCCAGACCTGGACGTTACGGACCTGGCGCCGCGCTGCTCGCAGAAACAGCCGGAACTTTCGTGCTCATGTCGATACTCTTCCACTTCGTAGACAGCCCGCGCTTGATGCGCCTCACGCCCGTCGCCGCTGCGCTTACGACGGTAGCGATCATCGCCTTGGAGGCTCCCGCGTCGACCACCAGTCTCAACCCGGCCCGCAGCTTGGCTCCAGCCGTGCTGTCCGTGACGTTCTCGGATCTGTGGATCTACCTGCTCGGCCCGCCTGCTGGTGCTCTTATCGCCGCAACCGTCTATAGAGCCACCCGACGGTCGGTCCCGTGCGCAAAGCTTGTCCACACCGAGGGCTATCAGTGCCATTTCCAAAACTGCGCATACCGTCAGAAGCCTCCCGGGTGACGGGGAAGGCCGTAGACGCAGGAGGCCGTTCGAGGCTAGGTTGATGGAAGTAACAGCGAAGGATCGGACTCTGAAGCAAATGTCTGTAAGCGAGCACAACGCCAACAGTCGACGTGCGTACAAGTGCTTGGATCGGGGGCGGTCTGTTTTTACTTCTTACCGTTGGCCGCCCCCAAAGCCCGGAGGGCACGGCGAGTGGCTAGAAGCGCAAGGCCCACTTGAGTTGTGCGCAAACGGGTTTCACGCGTGCACCATCTCGCAGCTCCCATACTGGATCGGCTCCGAACTGTGGGAAGTCGACCTGGCCGGAGATGTCGTCGACGCGGGCGTGTCGCTAGTGGCCTCCCGCGCACGGCTGGTCAGGCCTGTCGCCGGCTGGGATAAAGCAGCCCGGATCGACTTCGCGACGGATTGCGCAGCACGCGCCGCCCGGTTCGCCGGAGACTCCCCGGCAGTCGTTGACTTCATAGCCCGCGTAGCCGAGCGGGGTGCTGTCGGAGAAGCGGCCTACTGGTCGGCTGTCCTCGCCGGAGAGTCCGTCGCTGGCAGGCGTAGCGGTGAGCTCTACGACAGCGCCTTCGCAGCCGAACGAGCTGAACAGGCCCGAAGGCTATCGAAGATCCTAGCTCAGGTCAGCTGACTTTAAGCGGGGGCTTCAGTCGCCGTCGGCGCCGTCTTGGCGTGCCTTCAGCGTGCGGAAAGCCTCCACGAGAGATGCGACAACTGGTTGTGGTACGTCGTCTGCTCTGAGCGAGCTGGCCACGGCTATCGTCGCGCGCATCTGGTCCAGGTAGTCGACGCACGCACGGCAGAAAGCGAGGTGAAGTTCGACGGTCAGGCGATCCTCGCTGCTGAGCGCACCCTCAAGGTAGTCGGTGGCCAACTCGACATAGTCCCGGCACGCCACATCACGGTAGGTCATTGGGTCTTCTCCTCCAGGCGGCTCTCCAACTGTGCCCGCAGGCGGGACCGGCCGCGGTGCAGGAGGACCCGCTGGTTGCTGTCCGTGAGGCCGAGCACGGCGCATATGTCCTGGCTGGGCCAACCTTGAACGTCGCGCAAGGTCACCACCTGCTGTTGGAGCAATGGCAGCTTCGAGATCTCCTCGTCGACGACCCGCCGGATCTCGTCGTTGAGCACGTGCTCCTCGGGAATGCTCGATATGCGAACCGGTGGCTTACTCCAGGAGCCGCCGAAGGGCTCGTCAGGACCGAGAAATCGTTCGGGGTCGACGGTCCTTGCTCGGCTCTCCTCAGCGGCGACGTCGGAGAGGGGGAGGTTTCGAAGTTCGCTTCTCCAGCGCGAGCGCGCACGATTGACCAGGACTGAGAAGATCCAGGTCTTCAGAGACGAGCGCCCTTCGAAACTGTCGAGACCGCGCAAGACGGCCATCCAGGTATCCTGCGCGACCTCCTCGGCGACCGCCTCCGAGCTCACGTAGGACTTCGCCAGGCGAACCATCGCCTTGTGGTGAGCAGACACGAGATCTCTAAAGGCGTCCTCGTCCCCGGCTCTCAACGCTTTGAGCGTGTCGTCGTCGCAGCCGGTGTCGCTCACCCCATCATCATCGCACGGGGTTTGTGTTAGCTCAGACGGCCCTGTCGCCCGGCTTGAGGCCAGGGGCTTGGGCAGGCTCCCTAGGTCGGTACTGGTAGCTGCGTGAAGTCCGACCGCCGGCGACGAGGTGATGCTCACCGGTAATCCACGAAGCCGCCGGCGAGCACAGGAACACGACCATCGCAGCGATGTCGTCAGGATCGCCGGCGCGTCCGAGAGGGATCGTTCGGATCAGCTCGTCGAGCTTGTCTTCGATGCCGAGAATCTCCCGATAAGCCTCGGTTATCACCGGTCCGGGGGACACTGCGTTCACCCGGATGCCTCTTTCGGCGAGCTCCAACGCCAGTGTCTGCGTCAAGTTGATCAGACCGGCCTTAGCCGCCGCGTACGGCCCGGTGAACGGGGAGCCCCGCGTGCCTGCACCCGACGTTATGTTGACTATAACCCCGCCGTCGCCCATCCGTCTCGCGGCAGCCTTGCAGCCCTGGAACGCGGAGGTCAGGTTCAGTTCCAGTTGGGAGCGGAAGACCTCGTCGGGAGTGTCCAGCAGCGCTCGGACGGTCTTGTCGTCCGACCCGCCGACGTTGTTCACCCAGATGTCTAGCTTGTCGAACTCCCCCACGGCACGGTCGGCCAGTTCCTCGGAGAAGTCGCGGATGTCGCCCGCCACCACGAGCGCCCTCCGGCCCCGTTCGCGCACTCCCGCGGCTGTGGCTTCGAGGTCGCTGGCCCGCCGGGCGTTCACGACGACGTCAGCGCCGGCGTCGGCGAGGCCCCAGGCTATCGCCCTTCCGATACCCTGGCCCGAGCCGGTGACCACCGCCACCTTGCCGTCGAGGCGGAACCGGTCCATGATGGTCAACTGGATTCTCCTGCAGTCCTTTGGGCACCAGCGGTGCTTGTATCCGACCTCACCGCGGTCGGTAGACATCGGCGCGGTGGTCGATGCGCACTACGTTGACGACCAGGCCGGCTTCGTCCAACTCGTACACGATCCGGTAGGCACCCCGCCGTGCGGACCACAGTCCGGTCAGTTCCCGCTGCAAGGGATGGCCAACCCGGTGAGGCGCTTCGATTAGAGGTCCGAGCATGAACTCGACCGTGGCAGCGGCGACCTTCGTAGGCAGGCGGTCTAGCGAGCGCTCGGCCGAAGCAGCGATGGAAAGGCTCCATGCCTCGGTCGTCAACGAGCGACGTACTTGCGTCGCAGCGTTTCGCCATCCAGGACATGACCTTCTGCGATCTCCTCGCGGGCCCGGTTGATCTCCTTCAACGCCTGAGGATCCGACAACAAGTCGAGCGTGTCCTCGATCGCCTCAAGGTCGTCGGGGCTGACCAGGATCACCGCAGGTCGGCCGTTGCGCGTCAGGACCACGCGGTCATGTTGGTGCTCGACCCGATCGACGACCTCGGAGAGGTGAGCCTTGATGTGGGCAAGCGAGAACGTCTCTGACATGACCATCATTATAGTCATAGCTCAGCTTCTCCTGAGGCTTCTAGCCCGGCCGGTTCTCCTCGGGGTGGGCGTTGCTGGTCGAGCATGTCGAGGGATACCTCTGCCTGTCCCGATACGATCAGGTCCGAGCCGCGGACGAGGCGTACGGCGCAGCGAGCCCTGCGCTCACCGTCTATTTCAAGCACCTCTTGGACTTCGCCTGAGGCTGTGACCGTGTCTCCTGCCAGAACGTGCGCGTGGAACGATGCCGTCAGCTTTCGAATGGACGTGTCGCCGGCCCAGGCCATCAGCATGTTGGCGACGTAGGCGAGGTTGAGGGGACCTTGGTTGACGGTGCGCCCGCCGTGAGCTTCGTCGGCGACCGAGGCGGGATCCCAGTGGATCGGGTAAGGGTCACGCAGGAGAGCAGCCATGGTCTTCATCCTCTGCGGGTCGACGTGGGCGACCGTGAGCGACGGGATCGCCGGAAGGTCGATGGACTCGTCCCGCGGGCTTGG
>JAKBBA010000217.1 GCA_021808665.1 Actinomycetes bacterium | reverse complement strand
CTGTGCGAGCGGGCTGAGGCTTGGGAGAGCTGCCAGGTGGTCAGCTTCGCCAGGCGCGGCGGGGTATCGGAGCTCATTGGTCCTCACGATCGTTGGTCTCACCAATGTAATATAGTATTGTTGGTTGAACCAACGATAGCAACAGGAGGCCCTCCATGCCTGCACGACCCCTTCCCCCTGCAATCGGCGCGACTGAGAACGCGCTGCGCCCGCTGCTCACCCACGCCCTCGCCACCTTTACCTCCACCTCCCCGGCGGCGCTCGGTCGGTCTTGCTGTCAGCGCAACGGTGACGACCAGATCTCGATGTCGCGGGAAATGTGGTCAGTGGTTGCTTCGGGCACTCCGGCTTGTTCCGCAAAGGTCGACCACTTGGCGACCGCGTCGAGGACCTGCTCGATGACGCCGGAAGCGTCCGGAACGCTGAAGCGATCGCCGACCTCGCGGACGTCCGCCCGTGTGATTCCGGTCGTGCGACCGTTCACGGCCATCAAGTGCTGTCGGGTCCACTGGCTGTGCTGGGCGTGCGCGTGCGTGACGTCGTAGGCGGGGGACAGCCGCCACCGACCGCCTGGGGGCAGCAAGAATGAGAAGTTCTTGGTGTGGTCATCGCAGTTGGCGGCGGCGACATTGAAGACCATCCTGCGGAAAGCCTCGGCGCGTGTCTCTGCTCCAAGTCCGAGTTGCTCGATGTGCAGGAACAGCTGTGCGTAATCGTGGGCACCAATTTGCCGGAAATCGAGGTGTGCCATGGCGCAGAGGGTTTGCGCATGCACCTTCTCGCCCCCGGGAACGCGGTCGAAACGGCGCGTCATGAAATGTGCCCGTCCGCCCTCTTCCAGCAGGCGGCATTCCGTCATTTCAATACCGGCTGTGGCGGCCATGAGGTGGTAGCCATATTCGATGCGGCCAAAGTGGCCGGATGCACCCAGGTCAAGATCGGCACCGACGCCGTCCAGCTTCAAGAGCCACTGCTCGAAGCCGGGATCGGCAGGAACCTGACCCGACCGCAACTCTCCCGTCTCGGGATTGAGCGCCACAACGGCCTTGGCCCTCGCACCGCCCGCTGACGTGCCGACCGCGATCAGGTGCGAGATCGCATCCGTCAATCCGTCCTCGGATGCGGCCCGTCCAGAGAGTGCGCTGCGAGCGGCCACGACCAGTTCGGACAACTCGATCGCAGTCGCCTTGCGGGTGCGTGGACCCCGCAAGGGATGAAACTCCAGGGCGCCGATCCCGCGGGTCCCCAGGTACGCCAGCCGGTCCAGCGCGGTGATCTTGCCGGGCGTCACACCCTCGTTCGCCAGGTAGGCGGTCGTCAGAGCGTTGCCGAAGTCGTCCGGTAGCGAGTCGGCCACCATCGATGGAAGGCGGTGGTACGTGTCGGGGGGAAGCGTCGGGAAGACGAAAGGCCGCGCTGGCCCCGAGGTCGGCATCGTCGTGGGTGCCAGTTCGACGCCGGTGTTCGCCCATGCACGCTCGTACTCGAAGACGTAGAAACCCGACCGTTCGTCCAGCGCCACGGCACCAACACGGGAGCCCCAGCACCGGACCTCGATGACATCGACCGGCTGGTACGGCATCAGCGAACGCGGCTCGGTTGCGGATCGTTCGTGCGTACCCGGACACGCGTCCGCGGCGACTTCTGCTTGGCCCGCAGCATCTGGATCGGGGATACGGTCACCAGGGGCGCTAGGGCCTCGAGCCAATCCGTGCGCCCCAGAGCCCGGACCACGGCCACCACCGTCTTGAGCGACGACCCTTTGCCACGCTCCAGGTTGGAGAGCGCGCCCACCGAGACGTCCGCCAGCCCCGCCAGGTGCCTCTGATCGAGGTCGCTTGCGATCCGCATAACCCGAACCTGCTCGCCGACCAGCGTCTCCCACTCCTCGATCGTTCTATGACTACGCTGAACCACCATAATTCTCCAGGTTAGAGATGATCTAGCTATTTACTCATAGAATAGTGCGTGTAAACCGCAAGTCAAGAAGTAGCGGTGAACTACCAGAAAGATGCGTGCTAGACCTAGATAGATGTTTAAAATATAGATTTATACAGATTACATCTACGATGCGTCCGAGCCCGATCACGGAGCAGTGTCGCAGGTGCTTGCCGCGGCCGATGTCTTGGTTGTCTCGCCGTACGTGATAGCTGAGCTGGACGACCTCGCCGGCACCCGACACGGGGTGGACGACAAACTGGCGGTGCTCGACGAACTGGCCGGCGGAGCGTGGAACTTGGCAGCTTTCGACGAGGAGGGGGTTCACCGAGGCGGACTGGACCGACCCCGACAGCCCCGGCCTGGCCCTCTACCCTCGTTCTAAGACGATCGCCGAGAGGGCCGCTTGGGACCTGATTGACCGGGATGGCGGTGACACCGAGCTGGTGGTCGTCAACCCGACGTTCGTCCTCGGGCCCACCCTCACTACAGCACCCAGCTACGATCAAACCGTGGCCTGAACCGCCACAGGGCCGTCATCGAAGTTCCGTGTGACTCGGCACATGCTCACCCCGTAGCGTTGCGAGGATGGACGTGTTGAGGTTGGTGATGAACGCCTGCTCGTTGGGTCCGGCGCTTCTGCGGTGCGCGGCAGCTGCGTCCACCACGATCTCGTCGCGGTCCTCGCCGAGCTGGGTGAGCGCATCTCGTACGAACTCGTCGATGTGGAGCGCGCCTGCGAATCCGGGGGCGTCGACCGGGCCGACGTTGACCCACGGCGGTAGGATCTCTTGGACGCGCACGCTGGTCTCGCGGAGCATGAATCGCTGCGAGAGCGCATAGGAGTGCAGCGCCGCTTTCGTGGCGGAGTAGACAGCGCACATCGCCAGGGGCGCGAAAGCCAGGGTCGAGGTGTTGTAGACGATGGCGGCGTCCGGCCGGGTCTTGAGGTGCTCGACCAGTGCGCTGCTGACACGCAGACTGCCGAGGAGGTTGGTCTCGATGAGGCCGGCGGTCTGAGCATCGTCGAGCGGCGCCGAGGGGTCGTCCATGGCCGAGATGCCGGCGTTGTTGATCACGGCGTTGAGACCGGGGTGGCGGCGAATGACCTCGTCGATGGACGACACGATGCTCGCCGGGTCGGCGATGTCGAGGGTGACGGTGTCGATACCGGGACGGGCCCGTGCCACTTCGTCGAGCACGCCCTTCCGGCGCCCGGCGATGATCACCGTGTTACCCCGGTCATGGAGGCCCTCGGCGAGGGCGCGGCCGATGCCCGTGCCTCCACCGGTGACAAGGACAGTCGTTCCGCTAAGTTTCACTAGAGGATCATACGGTGCTGTTCTCGGCGTCACCGACGTCGCCGTCTACGCCGACCACGTATCCTCACCACTTCCGAGCCTGACATGCCCGGAGGAGATCCTGTGGCTCCGAGGTGCCGAAGCACCTTGTGGGCCCACTACGACCTTCGCCAACAATCAGTGAGATCGAGATTATCGAAGGCGACCTCCAATTCCAAGAAGTCCCACCGGGGTGGACGTGGGATCCCTCGCTGTACGCGCGCAGCGCCCGGTTCTGCGCCGTTGGCCGGTTCGGCTACCCGGCCGACTCTGCCGATATCCTGGTGGGAGCACTTAGTGGTCCGCCGCGGAAGCTGTCGCGTGAACTGCGGTCAGGCTTGGGAAGGCCGTCAGACCAGGAGTAAAGGATTGTGATTTTGACACCGACGACTGAAACAGCGACGATCCGATTCACGGCCACCGTCGACACGATCGAGGCCGCGACCGTCATACGCCTGTCGGAAGGCGCGAGCCGGCTCCTGCCCTCCCGCGGGCAGGTAGCCATCCGGGCATCGATAAACGGTTACGAGTTTCGCTCCGTAATCGAGCCCGACGGCATGAAGGGCCACTGGATGAAGATCGAGTCGACGTTGCGCCACGCAGCGCACCTCGCTGCCGGCGACAGCGTTGACGTCACCGTCGAGCCGACACGAGACTGGCCCGAGCCCGACGTACCGTCAGACCTGGCCACAGCGTTGGCTGCCGCCCCAGTGAGGATAACCGACACTTGGAACGAGATCACCCCGATGGCACGCTGGGAATGGGTCCGCTGGGTGAACGCGACAGCGAACCCCGTTACCCGGCAGCGGCGGGTCGAGGTGACGATCTCCAAGATTGACAATGGCAAACGGCGACCGTGCTGCTTCGACCTGTCCGCGTGTACAGACCCCGCTTTGGCCAAGAACGGCAAGCTTCGCCGCGTAAGCTGAGCTGCGGGCGCCTCGGGTTCGGTGTCGCTTGGTCTCGGGTCCGGGTGTAGTTACTCGCGTTTCAGCTTGAGGCCGATCGTGGGCGCGAAGAGTGACGCGACGTATTGCGGCCAGAGGATCGCTCCGTTGCAGCGGAAGTGAATGTTCGCGCCGTCAGCGGCGTGGAAGGACAGCGAGCGGCTCGAGTATCGGCCGGATTTGACTTGAAGCATGTGTGAACCGGGTTCTATCGGCAGCTCGATGGTTTGGTTCCGGTCGATCGATCCGGCCTGGTTGCCGTCGAGGATGACTTGAAAGGGCTTGCGGCGAAGCTCCGCGATGGCGACGGTCGCTCGCTCGAGTATGACGGTGGCTGACATTCCGATCTCCGTATTCTTCGTTGGATAACAGCAGCGGCAACACGGTCATGGTGGCGATCACGAAGCGGTTGCGGCGATAGTCCCGCAGTTCCTTGACGCAGATTGCCCTCACGCGCGTCCAGCTGAAGCTCATCGTCGCCTCGCTTCGACGTCCTCGTCGACCAGCTCGAGGTAGACGTCCTCCAAGGAGTGGCGGGACTCGGCGATCGACAGGATGTCCGCGCCGGCGCCGACCAACGCTCGTGCCACGCTCGGGGCGGCGATCTCTGGGTCGGAGACCGACAGCGTGTAGCCGGACGGTGCCGGCTCCCAGCGTTCGATCCCGGGCAGATCGCCGAGCACGGCGTTCGGGTCCTCCAACGGGGCGCGGACTCGTACGTCCAGCGTCCGGCTGAAGAGTTGGTCGCGCAGCTCATCGGGC
>JAKBBA010000216.1:4698-4993 GCA_021808665.1 Actinomycetes bacterium | reverse complement strand
TGCCTTCAGGGTCGAGGCCGTTGACAGGTTCGTCGAATATGAGAATCCGCGGGTCGCCGAGGAGGGCCGCCGCGATGCCGAGCCTCTGGCCCATCCCCAAGGAGAAGGCCTTCGCTCGACGTTTCGCCGCGGCATCCAGGCCAACTATGGCAAGGACCTCGTCGACGCGTCGGCGAGGGATGCCGTTCGCCTGGGCGAGGCAGAGGAGATGGTTGTAACCGGAGCGGCCGCCGTGGAAGGCTTTTGCGTCGAGGAGTGCACCCACCTCCTGGAGTGGAACCGGAAGGTCCCGATA
>JAKBBA010000216.1:0-4688 GCA_021808665.1 Actinomycetes bacterium | reverse complement strand
GTCGAGGCCGACGATCATACGCATCGTCGTTGTTTTTCCTGCTCCGTTCGGACCGAGAAAGCCCGTCACCGTGCCCGGTTTCACGTCGAAAGTGAGGTCGTCGACAGCGAGGGTAGCCCCGTAGCTCTTCGTGAGGTTGCGGGCCTCGATCACTCGTCCTCCATTTCCACAACCACCATTAATACTCGCGGTCAGAACAGCGGTAGGTTCGCGACCGCAGTGGACAGCGACGAGGCAACAATCGAGGTGTGCGACCTGACGGTTCGCTACGGGAGGAAGGTCGCCGTCGATTCACTGGATCTCAGGGTAGCGTCCGGGGAGATCGTTGCCTTGCTCGGGCGTAACGGGGCGGGTAAGACGTCGACCGTCGAGACACTCGAGGGATACCGTTCCCCGTCGGCGGGCCGTGTCCGGGTGCTCGGCCTCGACCCATCGGACCGCCGCTCACACCGGGCACTGGCGCAGCGGATGGGCGTTATGCTCCAAAAGGGCGGGGTCTACCCGGGGATGGGGGCAGCTGAGGCCCTCAAATTGTTCGCGTCCTACTACGCCCGACCGGTAGATCCACAAAGCCTCCTGGACGACCTCGACCTGGGGGGCGTAGCGCGTACAGCATGGCGGCGAATGTCGGGCGGCGAGCAGCAGCGGTTGTCGTTGGGACTGGCGTTGATCGGCCGGCCGGAGGTCGCTTTCCTGGACGAGCCGACCGCCGGCGTGGATCCTCATGGGCGGCTAGTTATTCGGGAAAAAGTTTCCACTCTGCGCAACTCGGGGGCCGCGGTGGTGGTCACCACCCACGAGCTCGACGAGGCCGAAAAGCTCGCGGATCGCATCTTGATCATGGACCGGGGCAGAATCGTCGCCTCGGGGAGTCCCAGGGATCTGCTCGCCTCGGCCCCCACCGCCGGACGTGTCCGTTTCGACGCAAGGGAAGGACTCGACACGAGCTCCCTGGCCGCACAACTATCGGCGGCCGTCTACGAGAGCACTCCCGGCAGCTACACCGTTCAGCTCGAAGGCGACGGAGCAGCAGCGGATACCCGTCACGCAGTCGCGGCCGTCACGTCGTGGCTGGCCGAGCTCGACCTCCCGCTCGCAAGCCTGCGCGTCGGCGCGACCCTCGAGGACGTGTTCTTGGACCTGACTGAACGCCCGACAGGCGTGGACGAGTTGTGACACCTGTCGCAGGCAAGATTGCCGCCGGCGGACAGGGGGGTCGGAGTGGCGTGAGGATCTGGAGGGCACAGACCGCCGCTGAGATTCGTTCGACGCTCCGTCGCGGCGATGCCGTCCTGCTCAACCTGGCGATACCCGTCGGGATGCTCGCATTCTTCTCGCTGGTCAAGGTTCTTCCGCTCCCGTCGGGGGTGAGCCGCCCCGTAGACTTCCTCGCCCCGGGAGTGCTGGCTCTTGCCGTCATGTCCTCGGCGATGGTCAGCGTCGCAATAGCGACCGGGTTCGAACGTCAGTACGGGGTGCTCAAACGTCTCGGTTCCACTCCGCTCGGCCGGCCGAAACTGCTGGCAGCGAAAATAGCTGCCACTGCGACCGTCGAAGTCTTCCAGGTAATCGTGCTCAGCGGGGTGGCTGTGGCACTCGGTTGGCGACCGAACGGTCCGCTGGGCTTGGCAGCTATCGCCCTGCTTTGCGGTACTGGTGCATTCACAGGTCTGGGCTTGTTGATGGCCGGGTCGCTTCGCGCCGAGGTCACTTTGGCTGCGGCGAACGGACTTTACCTCGCGCTTCTGCTTCTAGGCGGCATGATCTTCCCAATCTCGAAACTGCCGACCGTCCTTCGCTACGTCGCCGAAAGCCTCCCATCGGGCGCCCTCTCGCAAGTATTGCACTCCAGTGTCAACGCAGCGGCCTCTCAAAGCTGGGGCGAGTGGCTCGTACTGGTTTGCTGGGCGGTCGTCGCTCCTGTGGCCGCCGCAAGGACGTTCCGCTGGGAGTGACTGCAACCGTCGCTCTCCGGTCGGAATCAGGCCTTCAGTGAAAGACCAGAACGTCGACTCCCATAGCCACGAACAGCACGGTCACGTAGCTGATGGACCAGTGGAAAAGCGTCATCGCCAACTGCTCACTCGGCCGGCGCCACAGCCGTGCAGCGAGTAGGACGAAGGCCGCTCCCCCGAGCGCCGCCGCACTCCAGTAGAGCGGCCCGAGGCCAGCCGTCAGGCCGAATGCAGCAGATGCGACGACTACGAGAACCGTGTAGACGAGGATCCGTGCCGTCGTCTTCTCGATGGACGCTACAGCCGGAAGCATCGGCACTTCGACGGAGCGGTAGTCCTCCCGGTATCTGATTGCGAGAGCCCAGAAATGCGGGGGTGTCCACAAGAACATCAGCGCGAACAGAACAACCGGCGCCAAGCCGATGCTCCCACGGACTGCCGCCCAACCCACGAGCACTGGAACTGCGCCGGCCGCGCCGCCGACGACGATGTTCTGCTCGGAGGTCCTCTTCAGCCACATCGTGTAGACGAACACGTAAAAGGCCGTCGCACTCACAGCGAGAAGGGCAGACAGCAAGTTTACGGTCGTCCACAACTCGGCGAATGCCGCCACCTCTAGCCCGACGGCGAAGACAAGGGCTTGGGTGGGAGAGATCAGGCCTGTAACCAGCGGCCTATTACGGGTACGCCGCATTATCGAATCGATGTCACGGTCGACGACCATGTTGATTGCGTTCGCGCCGCCGGCCGCAAGCGTTCCACCGAGGAGCGTCGCAACCATGAGGGTCACTCGGGGCAAACCGCGCTCTGCTACGAACATCGTCGGGATGGTGGTGACAAGCAGAAGTTCGATGATCCTTGGCTTGGTCAAGGCCACGAATCCTCGTGCACGCGCTGCCGCAGACACGTCAAGCGATGCTGGTACGGCTACGGCCATCAGCCCCATGCTACGCGAGGTCTACTCACTCGGACAAAGCGGGCGCTGGTCTTCGCTCACCGAGTGGCTCTAGCATGAGCGGCGATGGAGTTACTTTCGGGTCGTCGCGATCATTTTCGCGTCACCCCCGACGCGTTCCGGCGAATGGCGTTCGCCGCTGTCTGCGTCCTGGCGGTAACTATCATCTCGGGTGCCGCTGTCCGCCTGAGCGGATCGGGTCTCGGCTGCACGACGTGGCCCGCTTGCACCTCCACCAGCGTTGTCGCGCCGCTCCGCTTCCATGCGTGGGTCGAGTTCGGGAACCGCCTCATCAACGCAGCCGCGACGATCGCGTCGATCGGTATCCTCGTGGCGGCCTTCCTGCGCCGACCGCGTCGGACCGACCTCACCCGGCTGTCCGCCGCGATGCTCGGAGGACTTGCAGCGGAAGTCGTCGTCGGCGGAATCGTGGTGCTGAGCAAGCTCAACCCGCTGCTCGTGAGCATCCATTTCTTGCTTGGCCTGGCCTTCCTCGCCGTTGCGGTCGTGCTGCACGAAAGAGCAAAACTTCCCGATGAAGCCGGACATGCCACCCCCATGGTCGGCCGGCGCCAGATAACACTCGCCCGTATGGCGATCGGCGCCTTGATGGTGGTTGCAAGCCTCGGGACGGTGGTCACATCGACCGGTCCCCATGGCGGAGCACCCGGAACGCCGCGGTACCACTTCTCCTTACATACGGTCGCGCAGATTCACGGGACCTCGGTCGAGATCTTCCTCGCAATCACATTGGTGATGGTCTGGTCCCTGTCGAGAAGCGGCGCCCCGCCCCAGGTGATGAGGCGAAGCTTCGTGATGTTGCTGGCGCTCGGCGCCCAGGCGGCTGTCGGGTACGCGCAGTACTTCGCAGGTGACCCAGTCGGCGTCGTGGCCATCCACATAGCCGGTGCCAGCCTTCTCGTTATAGCGACAGTCAGGTACTATCTGGGTCTTTGGTGTTACCCTGTTGTCTCACCTGCTTCTTCCGTGGCGCCTGTTGCCCCTGCGGGAGCTGGCGCAGGCATCCGGTCATGAGTTACAACGCCACGTTGTCCTCGTCAGCGCCGGCAGAAGTGATCGAAGCTGATTCTGACACAATCACTATTACTGACGCTCCTTGGAAAGTGATTGTTTGGAACGACCCCGTGAACTTGATGTCGTATGTGACTTTCGTTCTCCAGAAGCTCTTCGGCTACAGCAAGTCGAAGGCCGAGAAGCTGATGCTCGACGTGCATCACAAGGGCAAGGCGATCGTCTCACACGGATCACGGGAAAAGGCGGAGATGGATGTCTTTCGCCTCCACGAACACGGATTGTGGGCGACGATGGAGTGTGACAGCTGAGCCCGCGCTTCACGACGCGGCTCGTCAAATGGGACGGGCGCAGCGCAACGTACAAAATTTCGCTCGACGAGAACCTGCGTCGCGTCCTCGGCGAACTGATGGAGCAGATGCTCAAGCTCCTCGACGATCCTGAAGCACCGCTGCTTCATCGATTGTTCCCGCCCGCCTACAGCAAGCCGGCCGACCTCGAGCGCCAGGACGAATACCGACGGCTCATGCAGGAAGATCTCGTCGAGCGCCGGCGCAATGACTGTCAAACTGTCATCGACTCAATCAAGGAAGAGCACCTCGACGAGGAGAGGATGATGGCGTGGGTCGCTGCGATCAACTCTATGCGTCTCGTACTCGGGACCTACCTGGATGTCAAAGAGGACGATCCTCCCCGCCAGCCGGAATCCCAAGAGGAGTCGGCTTACCTGTGGCTGAGCTTCTTAC